>NZ_JBSFHV010000007.1:0-291777 GCF_053597235.1 Streptomyces sp. NPDC001493 | reverse complement strand
CCGCGACTGCCGGCAACGCGGCAACGGCCTCCACTACGCAGTCCAAGCCGTCGCCACCATGCACAACCACGCCCTCACACCATGATCCACAAAGGCGCGGAACCCGGCTCCGCCTGCCCGCCCACAGGCTTCTGCAACACGCTTTAAGGGTTGTCCCGTAATCCGTGGTGGATCAGTGCGCGGCGTCAGATGCGGTGCATCGCAAGGCGGAGGAGCGTCCGCATACTGGATGTATGTGGACGTTCCGACAACGCGGCGAGGTGCCGTAGCTGTCGTCGCGCACCCACCAGGGATTGCGGGACAGCCCTTAGGGCTTCCGTCCCGGTGGCTCCGCCCCCTCCAGTGAGGCCTCGATCCGCGCGAGCTGGTGCCCGAGGCTCGTGATCCACACCTCCAGGTCGACGGAGGGCGGGACCGGCGGGCTCCCGCCAGGGGGCTCGGTCGGGGCGCTGTCACCGTCGCTGTCACCGTCGCCGTCGCCGCCCCCTCTGTCGCCGCCGTCGAGCCGGGCGGCGATGCGGGCGGCCGCCTCCTCCAGGCGCTGCGCGCTGTTCCGGGTCCAGGCGTCCGGCGGGGCCGGGACCGCCGGGCGGAGGCCGAAGAGGGGGAGCCGGTGCGCGCCCCACAGCATGTCGTCGGCGGCGACGAGCAGGGCGTGCCAGTCGGCCTCGGGACCCTCCGGCGCCCCCGGCTTGGCCGACGCCTCGGTGCGGTACTGGGTGTACGCGGCCTCGGCCAGGCGCATCCGGCTCACGCTCACCAGCGTCCCCGGCACGGTCCGTCCGCCCGGCGAGGACATCAGCAGGGCCTCCGCGGTGCCCGGCACCAGCGCGCCGCAGGAGCGCAGCAGCTCAGCCATGGCCCGCCGGACCTCGCGCCGGGCCCCGGCGGGCCAGGCCATCAGCCCGCAGAGCAGTCCGATCACGCTTCCGGTGACGACGTCGATCATCCGCGCCTCCGAGAGCCGCCAGGTGACCGGCGAGATCTGGGCGAACGCGGTGGCCACGACCAGGGTGAAGAGCGCCTGCGTACAGGCGATCCCCAGCATCGGCCCGCCGAAGAACGCCAGCAGCATCAGGGGGGCGAGCAGCACGGCGTACCCCTCCGTGTACGGGCCGACCCCGATCAGCAGCGCGCCCGCCGCCACCGCCCCCGCGGCGTTGCCCGCCAGCGCGGGGCGGATCGCCTGCCAGGTGGCTCCCAGGGTCGAACGCCCGAGGGTCAGCACGGCCAGCAGGACCCAGAATCCGTGGGTCAGGTCGAGCGATCCGGCCACCAGCCGGGCCGCCGCCAGTCCCAGCGCGGTCCGTACGGCGTTCTGGAAGAGGACCGACCGCAGGGTCACGTTGCCCAGCACCCGCCGGGCCCACAGACGCGGTGTGGCGAGTTCCGCGTACCAGAACAGGGCCCGTGGGGCGGGGCTCCGGGCCGGTACGCCGTTGAGCGCGATGTCCAGGGCGACCCCGGCGACCCGGGCGGATTCGGCCAGCGCCAGGACCCGGGACTGCGTGCGGAGCAGTGCGGTGGGGGACGGCGGGGTGCCTTCCGGGACCTCTCCCCGGGCGGCTTCCGGGGCCGCTCTACGGGCGTCCTTCGGGGCCGCTTCCGGGGCGTTCCGCTCTCCGGCGGCCAGCCGGACGCGTTCCGTCTGGAAGTCCCGCATCGCCCGCTCCAGCGTGTCGGGGGCCTGTGCCCCGGTCCCCGTACGCAGGGAACGCGCGCCGGCCTCGCACACCTCACCGACGTGGGCGAGGAGGGTCGCGGACGCCGGATCGCGCTCCGTCGGATGCGCCGGATGCGCCTCGGCGAGGGAGGCCAGCTGGCCGAGGAGGCGGCGTACGGCGCGGCCCGCCTGTTCCAGCGCCCGGTCGGTGCGGCCCGCTCCGGCGGGGCGCTCGGCGGGCGGGATGTGCGAGAGCCGCAGTGCCGACCCGGCCTCGCGCAGCCGGTCGGGCGGCGTGTTCCGGGCGAGTGCTTCATGGGCGGCCGCACGGAGCCCGGTCGCCAGCCGTTCCCGGTAGGTGGGGACGACCGGGTCGGGCAGCAGGATCTCGCAGGCCGCGAGCAGCAGCAGGCCGATGGTCAGCCCGGCCAGCCGCTCCACGAGCGTGCCGGGCGCGTAGGGAGGGAAGCAGGCGAGGATGTAGAAGAGCTGGAGGCCGGGCCCCACGCCGGCCGCGCGCGGACCGGCCACGGCGGCGAACGCCAGGACGAAGCCGATGACGAGCATCCCGCCGGTGGCGGCCCAGGTGTCCACCGCGAGCAGCGTCCCCAGCGTCGCGGCCGCCAGAGCCGGGGGAATCACCCGCAGCGTGACGGATGCCTGCTGGCGGCCCGAGCCGGGAACGGCGGAGAGCAGACCCATGGCGATGGGCGCGAAGAGCGCGTAGAGGGCGGTGACCGGAAGCCCGGCTCCGTACAGCAGCGGGTAGAAACCCGCGCAGGCGGAGACGGTGACGCGGACGGATCTGCGCAGCATCGCGGCCCGCTTCGGCCCGCCGGTCACGCCGGTGCTCCCCCGGCCCCGGGGCTCTCGGCGCCGGCCCGGGGCGGCGCCTCGGGTGTGCCCCGGCGTGCGAGCGGCGGACGGGTCCGCATGCCACGCCCCTCCTGTTCCGGCCGGACCCCCCGGCCGCTCCGCCATTGTCGGCCGGTACCGGGTCGCCCGCGCGCGGTGCCGGGGGCGGGAGTCGCTACGGCCTCGTCGCGTCGAGGGCGCAAAAAGGGCCGGTGCCCCGTACGCGTGACGCGTACGGGGCACCGGCCGGCGGGGACGCGGCTCAGCCGAGTCCGCGCGAGTCCTGCTTGAGGGCCGTGTCCACGGTGAGCGCCGTCGCGACGACGAGGCTCAGCATCGGCTCGGGCAGCTGGTAGTGGATCTGGAGGACGTAGTTGTCCGCCGTGGTGAAGAGCGTCTTGGCGAGCCCTTCCCAGGTCTTGGTGATCCGGGCGATCTCCGCGTCGTTCTGGTCGACGATCGCGAAGTTCCAGGCGCGCCAGTTCTCGGCCTTGATCGCACCGACCTTCTGACCGTCCACCATGATCGCGAAGTTGATCTTGCCGATCGCGTTCTGCTGGACGATCTCGCCGACCGTCTGCCCGTCCGGGCGCTGGACGATCACGCGCGACTTGATGAACTTGGCGGGACGGGTCAGCAGCAGCTGGGGCTGACCGTAGGCGTCCCGGATCTCCAGGCGGTGCGTCAGGTACTGGTCCCAGCTGGTGGCGAAGCGGATCACCTTGCGGAAGAGGCTCTGCCCGACCTCCACGACCGAGCCCAGGGTCGCGCCCTGCTGGTCGAAGACGCGGTACTCGTTCGTCACCTCGATCAGCTTGGCCTTCTGGTTCACCACCAGGACCTGCTGGTTGAAGAGCGTTCCGGCGCTGATCTGGCCGGGCTGAGCGGTCTGGCCGGGCGCCACCTGCTGCTGGGGCACGGCCGCCTGAGGGGCCGGGGCCTGCACGGCGGCGGCCTGCGGAGAGCCCGCCGGGGCCGTCGGCTGGGCGCCGGCGGCGGGGTGGGTGTGCTCGGTCCACTGGGAACCGTCCCAGTAACGGAGCAGCTCCGTGGCACCGTGCGGGTCAGGGAACCAACCCGCAGGTATGTTCGAGGTCGTGGTCACCGAGGCACACTATCCCGCCGTGGAGCTGCGGGCACGTCCCGGAACTTCACACACCTATAACGGTTGACCATGGCGGCGGCGACCGGGCAGAGGCACGGAAGCGTACCCCTCCCGGGCCGACCGGCGGGTGACGGGAACAAGCGCCCCCGTCCGAGGGGGTGTTGCCCCGGGCCGCCCGTACGGGGCACCATCCGCCCGGCGCACTTCCCCGCCGATGCCGAGTCCCGAGGACGACCATGACTTCCACCCAGGACCAGAACCCCGCCTCCGCAGCGCGGCGCGCCAAGTTGGAGGAGGCGCGGCGCAAGGAGCGTGGCCGACAGCGCCGCGCCCGGATCGTCGCCGTCTCGGCCGCCGTCGTGGTGGTCGCCGCGCTCGCCGTCGGCGGCGGCTACCTGATCACGAAGGCGGACGACCAGGACAAGGCCGAGGCGAAGACTGAGGCGAAGGCCAAGACCGACACCATCGTGGGCGAGCGCAGTTGGGACAAGCTCACCCAGAACCATGTCGAGACGCCCGTGACCTACCCGATGAACCCGCCGGTCGGCGGCGACCACAATCCGGTCTGGATGAACTGCGACGCCGAGGTGTACACCGAGGCGATACCGAAGGAGAACGCCGTCCACTCCATGGAGCACGGCGCCGTCTGGGTCACGTACAACAGCAAGGCCTCCGACGCCGACGTGAAGGCGCTCGCCGAGCGGGTCGAGGCCACCCCGTACTCCCTGATGAGCCCGCTGGAGGACCAGGCCGACCCGCTGATCCTGAGCGCCTGGGGCAAGCAGGTCACCGTCACCAGCGCGTCCGACCCGCGGGTCGCGCAGTTCTTCACCAAGTACGTGCAGGGCGCGCAGACCCCGGAGCCGGGCGCCGCCTGCAACGGCGGGAAGGAGAAGTGACGGGCGCCGGCCGCGCGGCCGGGTCGCGGCGGCTGGCGGTGGCGGGCGCCGCCGTCCTGCTGCTCGCCCTGGGGCTGGTGGCGCTGATGGTCGTACGGCCGTCCTCCGCCTCCTCGTCCGCCGCCGCGTCCCCGGCCGGGCGGTCGGCGCCCGCGGACGGATCGGTGGACGCCGGTTTCGCCCGCGACATGTCCGTGCACCACCAGCAGGCCGTGGAGATGTCGTTCATCGTCCGGGACCGCACCGACGACGAGGACGTGCGCCGGCTCGCCTACGACATCATCAACACGCAGGCCAACCAGCGCGGCATGATGCTGGGCTGGCTGGAGGCGTGGGGGCTGCCCAAGAGCTCGGCGGTTCCCCCGATGCGCTGGATGGGGCACACGGTCACGCCGCACGATGGGGCGCTGATGCCCGGCATGGCCACCGACACGCAGCTGGACGCGTTGCGGGCGGCGAAGGGCCAGGAGGCCGAGGTCCTCTATCTGCGGCTCATGACGGCGCACCACACCGCGGGAGCGGAGATGGCGCAGGCGGCGGCCGACTCGGCCACCACCGAGCTGATCAGGAACCTGGCCACCGGCATGGTGCGCGGTCAGCGGTCGGAGATCGCGCTCATGGCGGACATGCTCCGCGAGCGTGGAGCGAAGGACTGACCGGAGCGGCGGGAGCGGTCTGCCCCGCTCCCGGTCCCCTGGCGCCCGCCATCACATAGGCTCGTGGACGATATGAAGAACCACCTCACGCAGCTGGGTCCCAAGGCCGACAAGGACACCGTCCGGCGGCACAACCTGAGCCTCGTCCTGCGCGCCGTCCGCGACGAGGACGAGACCGGCGAGGCGACCAGGGCCGGGGTGGCGGCCCGTGTGGGCCTCACGCGCGCGGCGGTGTCCTCGCTGGTCGAGCAGTTGCTGGAGACCGGCTTCCTCACCGAGTCCGGCAAGACCTTCAGCGGTCAGGCGGGGCGCCCCGGCACCGCGCTCAAGGTCGCCCGCACCGGGCCCGCGGGCATCGGTGTGGAGGTCAACATCGACTACGTCTCGGTGTGCGTCGTCGACCTGGCGGGCACCGGGCGGGTACGGCAGACGGAGCACCTGGACAACCGGGGGGAGCCGCCGGAGGAGGTCCTGGTGCGCGCCGCCCGGATCGCCGCGCGGACCCTGGACTCCGCCCGCGAACAGGAACTCGATCCCGTGGGCGCGGCCCTCGCCCTGCCGGGCCTCGTCTCCGGCGGCGCGGTGCGCCAGGCGCCCAACCTCGGCTGGAACCAGGTACCGGCGGAACGCCTGTTCGCCGAGGCCCTCGCGGTGCTGAGCCCGGGGCTCCGCCCGCTCCCCGTCAGCTCGGAGAACGAGGCGAACCTGGCGGCCCTGGCCGAGCTGTGGTTCGGCGGTCTCGGCGACGTCCGCAGCTTCCTCTATCTGACGGGCGAGATCGGCGTCGGCGGCGCCCTGGTGATCGGTGGCGAGCTGCTGCGCGGCGCGCACGGCTTCGCCGGGGAGATCGGCCATGTGGTGGTGGACCCGTCCGGCCCCGAGTGCCGGTGCGGCTCGCGCGGCTGCCTGGAGCAGTACGCCGGGCAGGCGGCGCTGCTGCGGGCTGCGGGCATAGAGGGGGCCGGGGGCGGTGCGGCGGTGATCGAGCTGGAGCGCCGGGTGCGCGCCGGTGACGCGCGCGCCGAGGCGGCGGTCGGCGAGGCGGGCCGGATGCTGGGGCGCGTCCTGTCGGGCGCGGTGAACCTGATCGACCCGGACGCGGTGGTGCTCGGCGGGATCTACCGGGGCCTGATGCCGTGGCTGGGCGGGCCCGCCGACGAGGAGCTGACCGGCCGGGTGGTCTCCGGTCTCTGGTCGCCGGGCAGCGGCAGGCTCCGGGCGTCCTCGGTGGCCGGGGACGCGGCCCGGGGCGCGGCGGCCCTGGTGATGCAGGACGTGCTGGCCGACCCGGTGGCGTACGCCTCCCGGGAGCCCTGAGACTCCCCCGGGGCGGGGTCCCCGCGCCGGGGGAGCCGCTCCGGGGCGGGGACCCCGCGCACGAACGGCAGGGGCCGGGCCGTCCTGGTGGACGGCCCGGCCCCTGCCGGTTGACGCATCACGTGGCGCGGGCCGCCCGACGGAGAGCGGGACGCGGAGCGCGTGACGGGTCGGTTCAGCGGACGCCGAGGAGGTGGTCCAGGGCGAGCTGGTCGAGGGCCTCGAAGGCCATGGAGCGCTCGGCGGCGGCGTCGACGTCGAACTCCTCATAGGCGGAGGTGTCGGCGAGGAGGCCCTTGAGGCCGTCGGCGGCGGTGGGCTGCGCCAGCTCGTTCAGGCGGGAAGCGACGAGCGCCTCCTGGACGGCCGGGTCGTTGCGGAAGGCGGCCGCGCGCTCCTTGAGGATCAGGTAGTTGCGCATGCAGTTCTTCGCGGACTCCCAGACACCGTCGATGCCGTCGGTGCGCACCGGCTTGAAGTCGAAGTGGCGCGGGCCGGTGTAGTCGGAGTTCTCCAGGAGGTCGACGAGCCAGAAGGCCTGGCGCAGGTCGCCGGCGCCGAAGCGGAAGTCCTGGTCGTACTTGATGCCGGACTGACCGTTGAGGTCGATGTGGTAGAGCTTGCCGGCCCACAGGGCCTGGGCGATGCCGTGCGGGAAGTTGAGCCCGGCCATCTGCTCGTGGCCGACCTCGGGGTTCACGCCGTAGAGCTCGGGGCGCTCCAGGCGCTCGATGAAGGCGAGGGCGTGGCCGACGGTGGGCAGGAGGATGTCGCCGCGGGGCTCGTTGGGCTTCGGCTCGATCGCGAAGCGGATGTCGTAGCCCTTGTCGGTGACGTACTCACCGAGGAGGTCGAAGGCCTCCTTCATGCGGTCGAGGGCGTCGCGGACGTCCTTGGCACCGCCGGACTCGGCGCCCTCGCGGCCGCCCCAGGCGACGTAGGTCTCGGCGCCGAGCTCGGCGGCGAGGTCGATGTTGCGGATGACCTTGCGCAGCGCGTAGCGGCGGACGTCGCGGTCGTTGGAGGTGAAGCCGCCGTCCTTGAACACGGGGTGCGTGAACAGGTTGGTGGTGGCCATCGGGACCTTGAGGCCGGTGCGCTCCAGGGCGTCCTTGAACCGGCCGATCACCGCGGCGCGCTCGCTGTCGGAGGAGCCGAAGGGGATCAGGTCGTCGTCGTGGAAGGTCACGCCGTGCGCGCCGAGCTCCGCGAGCCGCTCGACGGACTCGACCGGGTCCAGGGCCGGGCGGGTCGGCTCACCGAAGGGGTCGTTGCCCCGCCAGCCCACGGTCCAGAGACCGAAGGTGAACTTGTCAGCGGAAGTGGGAGTGAAGCGGTCCGACATGTCTGCCTCTTGATCGACGGGCCCGGACGGCTGCTCTGCCGACCGACCAATTTGTTCAGTGCCATTACTAATATGACACCGAGAGGGCCCGAAGCGAAACCCTTGGGAGCCAAAAAGTCTTCACTCCTCTGTTCGCACCCCCTCCGATCACGTAATTTGTTTGTCGCACGAGCAAATCCCGCAGCACGAGAAGAGGTAGCCATGCCGCCGCGCACGGTCGTCATCGGTGTGGACAGTTCCACCCAGTCCACCAAAGCAGCTGTCACCGATGCCGTCACCGGCGAGCTCCTCGCCGTGGGCCGCGCCCCGCACACCGTCCTGGGCGAGGGCGGCGCCCGCGAGACCGACCCGGAGATCTGGTGGGAGGCGCTGCGCGAGGCGGTGGCCGCCGGAATGAAGGAGTCCGGGGTCCCCGCCTCGGCCGTCACGGGCATCGCGGTCGCCGGACAGCAGCACGGCCTCGTGGTGCTGGACCGCGGCGGCCGGCCGCTGCGTCCCGCCCTGCTCTGGAACGACACCCGCTCCGCCCCGCAGGCCGCAGCCCTCACCGCCGCGCTCGGCGGCCCGGAAGCCTGGACGGCCCGTACCGGATCGGTGCCGGTCGCCTCGATGACCGCCGCCAAGTGGCAGTGGCTGCGCGAGAACGACCCGGCGAGCGCGGACGCCGCCGCGGGCGTGCGCCTCCCGCACGACTTCCTCACCGAGCGCCTCACCGGCGTCGCGGTGACCGACCCCGGCGACGCCTCCGGCACCTGCTGGTACTCCACCGCCACCGGCGCGTACGACCCCGAGCTGCTCGCCCTGATCGGCCTGGACCCCGCGCTGCTGCCCGAGGTCGCCCCGACCGGCGGCGCCCGCGCCGGGTCGCTGACCGCCCGGGCGGCCGAGGCGCTCGGACTGCCCGCCGGCATCGCTGTCGCGGCCGGTACCGGCGACAACATGAGCGCCGCCGTCGGTCTCGGCCTCGGCGCGGCCGGGCTCCTCGACCACCCCGTGCTCAGCCTCGGCACCTCCGGCACCGTCTTCGCGGCCTCGCGCACCCGGCCCGCCTCCCCGGCGCTCGCCGGTTTCGCCGCGGCGGACGGTACGTACCTCCCGCTCGCCTGCACGCTGAACTGCACCCTCGCCGTGGACAAGGTGGCCGCGCTGCTCGGGCTGCACCGTGACGACGCGTCACCCGGCGGCGAGGCCGTGCTCCTTCCGTACCTGGACGGCGAGCGCACCCCCGATCTGCCGCACGCCTCCGGGCTCCTCACCGGGCTGCGGCACGACACCACCCCGCAGCAGCTCCTGGGCGCCGCCTACGAAGGCGCGGCGTTCACCGTGCTGCACGCCATGGACGAACTGCTCCGCGCCTGCGGGCTCGACCCGGCGGACCCGGAGGTCGCCGCCCGCCCGCTGCGCCTGATCGGCGGCGGCGCGCAGGGCACCACCTGGATCGAGACCGTGCGCCGGCTCTCCGGCCGGCCCCTGGTGCTGCCCGCCAACGGCGAGTTGGTCGCGCTCGGCGCCGCCGCCCTCGCGGCCTCCGCGGCCGGCGGTGGCGACCCGGTCGCCCTGGCGACGGAGTGGAACGGCAACGGCACGGCGGGGACGGACCGTCAACTCGACGCGGTCGAGCGGGACACGGCGGCCTGGGAGCGGATCGGATCGGTGCTCGACCGGTCCGCGCAGCCCCTTCTCGGCGGCTGACGACACCCCGGGAGCACCGCCGGATCACCTCGGGCATCCCCGAACCCGCTTCCGCGCAGCGGGTTTGGGGATGCGAACCGATGTTCAATAGGATCCGGCGATGATCACAACCAAACGGCTGACGACCGGGGTGGGCCTGTTCCTCGCCACCCTGGCCGCCGGAATCGGCACCGCCGTGCCGGCCGCCGCCGACGAACCCCCCACCGCCTCCTCGCCCAAGGTCGAACTGGTCCTCGACGTCAGCGGGTCCATGCGCACCCGTGACATCGACGGCGAGTCGCGCATGAGCGCGGCCAAGCAGGCGTTCAACGACGTGCTGGACGCCGTACCCGAGGAGGTCCAGCTCGGCATACGCACCCTCGGCGCGAACTACCCGGGCGACGACCGGCAGGTCGGCTGCAAGGACACCAAGCAGCTGTACCCGGTCGGCCCGTTGGACCGTACGGACGCCAAGACGGCGGTCGCGACCCTCGCGCCCACCGGCTGGACCCCGATCGGCCCGGCGCTGCTGGGCGCGGCGGACGACCTGGACGGGGGTGAGTCCACCCGGCGGATCGTCCTGATCACCGACGGCGAGGACACCTGCGGCCCGCTCGACCCGTGCGAGGTGGCGCGCGACATCGCCGCCCGCGGGGTGCACCTCGTGATCGACACCCTGGGCCTGGTGCCCAACGCCAAGATCCGGCAGCAGCTGACCTGCATCGCCGAGGCCACCGGTGGCACGTACACGGCCGTCCAGCACAAGGAGGACCTGTCCCACCGGGTCACCCAGCTGGTGGACCGGGCCGCCGAACCCGTCGTCACCCCGGTGGCGACCGAGGGCGCGGCGAGCTGTGCCAAGGCCCCCGAGCTGGCCCCCGGGCTGTACACGGACCGCGCGAAGCTCGGTGAGCACCGCTGGTACCGGGTGAACGTCCTGCCCGGCCAGGAGCTGCGGGCCTCCGTCACCGTGTCGGCCGACCGGGCCGTCAACAACGACTACGGCATCCTGATGCGCGCGGTCACCACGCACGGGCGGGAGATCGTCCGGGGCTCCGAATCGGGCACCGGCCGCACCGACGCCATCTCCACCGGCCTGCGCTACCCCAGGGCCGAGGCGGACGACGACGCGGACGCCGAGACCCCCGAGGCCGTCTGCCTCCAGGTCGGCGACTCCTTCTCCTCCCCCACCTCGGTGAAGACCGGCCCCGGCATGCCGGTCGAGCTCACCATCGACGTGGTGGACTCCCCCGACGACGCGGCGGACACCGCGGCCTTCGGCCTCGGCCGCGGCTGGTGGTTCCTCGGCCTGATGCTGCTCGCCGGTCTGCTGGCGGGTCTGCTGTTCGGCTGGATCTCGCGCTGGCGCGTCGCCGTATGGAGGACCAACTGATGCGTACGACCCCCCGTACCCGGACCGCACGCACCCACCGGGTGCTGCGCGCGAGCGCGGGCGCCCTGGTCGCCGGCCTCGCCCTGTTCTCCTCGGCAGGACCGGCCCTGGCCGACGACCCGTCCGCCTCCGCGAGCCCCGGCGAGGACGGCTCGGACGCCGGACCCACCGAGGCCGGCACCACCTTCCGTACCGCGACCGCCCTCCAGCAGGACCAGGCGGGCACCGCGCAGGCCTCCACCGGTGACTACCTCTACTGGGTCTTCCCGGCCGACGCCGGGCAGCGCCCGACCGTACGGGCCACCGTGACGCTCCCCGAGGCGTCGCTCCGGCACGGGGCGTCCACCTGGCAGATCGACGTCTACGACGGCCTGCGCCGCCGTCAGGCGTGCATGTACGGCCACCAGACCCGCACGGCGGCGGCCGACGCGGCGACGGTCGAGCTCGACTGCGTGCTGCGCCCGGTGCGCGCCTGGTCCGAGCCGTGGGCCAACGATCCGCTGCCGGGCAGCTACTACGTACGGCTGACCGTGCTGGACCTGCCCGACACCGACCTCGGCCAGCCCATCGGGGCCCGGGTGGAGGCCACCTCGATCGACGCGGGCAGCGCGCACGACGTGGACGGCACCCTCTCCGAGCCGCTGGTGCCCGGCTCCTCCGCCGTGCGTGCCGCCGCCGGATCCACCGCGTCCGCCGCGCCCACGGACGGCGCGACGGACGAGCCGGTCGTGGTGGCCGGCAGCGAGCCGGAGGACGGCTGGTCCTCCGGCTGGTGGACGCAGCGCTGGCTGTGGAGCGCGGGCGGAGCGGTGCTCGCCGCCCTGGCGGGCGTCTTCGGCTACTCCGTGACGCGCGGCCGGGGCCGCCCGTCGCACGTACCGCCGGGCGTCTGACGGGGCCTTGCGCCCCTTGCGTGCCGCGCCGCCGTCCCGCTCCGGGGCGGCGGCGCGGTCGTGTCCGGACCGCGCGGCGCCGAGTGGCGGGGCGTACGGGCCTGCCGGAAGCTGCCCCCGACAGGGCTGGGCCGAAAGGCCCCCACGCTGGTCGGAAGGCAGGAGGTGGCGCGCGTGTGGCAGTTCTTCGCGGACAACCCCTGGGTGACCGTGTTCTCGGTGATCACGGTCGGCGCCCTGCTCGGCATGGTGCGCTTCGGCCCGGTCCGGCTCGGCGCGGCGGGCGTGCTCTTCATCGGCCTCCTGGTGGGCGCCCTGGACAAGGACATCGCCGACGCCCTGCCCGCCGGGGTGTCCGCCCTGGGACTGGCCCTGTACGTCTACACGGTCGGGCTGGAGTCGGGCCCCGCGTTCTTCCGTGAACTCCGGGGCCAGCTGGCGGTGATGGCCGGGGCGGTCGTGGCGCTCGTGGTCACCGCGGTCGTGGTGGGCGCGCTCGGCCACGGCGCCCTGGGCATCAGCGGCCCGTTCCTCGCCGGCGGGTTCGCGGGCATCGGGACCACCACCCCGGGCCTCGCCGCGGCCCAGGCCGCGTCCGAGGACCCGGCGCAGCCCGCCGTCGGGTACGCGATCGGGTATCCGTTCGCCGTGGTGATCACCATCCTGTTCATCGCCGCCATCGCCGCCCGCCGCCGGTGGACCGCCCGCCGCGACCCCGGTTCCGGGCTGCCCGCCACCCTCGTCACCCGGACGGTGCACGTCACCCGCGAGATCGCCTGGGCGGACGTACCGGGCGTCGCCGAGCACCGCGTCCTGGCCAGCGAGTACCGGGCGGTGGGCGCCGCGCCCCGGGTCGCCCTCCGGCTGGACCGGCTGCACCCGGGGGACCTGGTCGAGGTGGTGGGCGGCGAGGAGGACGTGGTGGCGGCCACCGCCCGCCTCGGCGAACTCGCCGCCGCCCACCTGCTCGACGACCGGTCCACCGTCGACTACCGCCGCGTCCTGCTCACCAACCCGGACCTGGCCGGCCACACCGTCGCCGAACTCCGGCTGGCCGACACCTACGGGGCGGCCGTCAGCCGGGTGCGGCGCGGCGACTTCGACATGCTCGCCCACGACGGTCTCGTCCTCCAGCTGGACGACCGGCTCCGCGTGGTCATGCCGCGCGAGCGCTCCGTCGACGTCACCCGTTTCCTCGGCGACACGGAGGCGAAGGTCAGCGAGGTCAGCGCGGTGAGCCTCGGCCTCGGCCTCGCGCTCGGCTTCCTCATCGGCATCCCGTCCCTGACGCTCGGCGACACCACCCTGGCCCTCGGCACCGGCGCGGGCCCGCTGGTGATGGGCATGGTCCTCGGCTGGCTGCGGCGCACCGGCCCTCTGGTCTGGACGCTGCCGACCCGGGCCAACCTCACCCTGCGCCAGATCGGCCTGCTGCTCTTCCTCGCCATCGTCGGCCTCAGCTCCGGCTACTCGTTCCGGGAGAACGCCTTCTCGATGTTCGGCCTGAAGCTGCTGGCCGTCCTGGTCGTCGGCGCGGTCGTCAGCTACGCGCTGATGGTCCTGGTCGCGAAGGCGCTCGGCCAGAGCCGGGAGCGGACCATGGGCCTGCTCTCGGGGTACGTGGGCAACCCGGCGATCCTCGCGTACACCAACAGCCGGGTGAGCGACAGCCGGGTCAACAGCGGCTATTCGACGCTGTTCGCGCTGAGCATCCTGGTGAAGATCGTCTGCGTCCAGCTGCTCGTGGGGCTGTGACCCGGGGGCCCGAGCCGTCCGGCTCCGGCTTCGGCGCCCGCGCCCGCCGCCGTAGGGTGGCCCCGCGCGTCCCGTCCCGGGCCCCCGGGGCGGCCTCGGGAGTCAGGAGACGTACGGCATGGGCGACACCGGTTACATCAGGTTCCAGGGCCCGGTCCGCAACCACCGGGGCCAGTACCCGGGCGTGTTCGGCCTTGCCAACGGGCTCGCCCGGGAGGGGCGGCTCAACGAGGAGCAGTTCCGTTACTGGCGGGCGGCGAACGACTGGTACGACGGCCACTACCCGAACCCGTCGGACGCCGATCCGGAGGTCTACGACTCCGCGGTGAACCCCGGCGCGGTGGCGTGGTTCAAGGCTTCCGCGGTCCATCTCGTCGAGCGGGTGGACGGCTACCTCGACCTGCTGGCCGCCCACGGGGTCCCCTGTGTGCGGGTGGAGTCGGCCGATCCGGGCCGGGTCGTCTACGAGGACGACGTCCAGGTCGTGGTCGTCCCCCACGTCTGACCGGCCCGGAGGCCGTCCGTGGGCTCAGCCCAGTTGCTTGTGCATGACGTAGCAGGGCCGGCCGTGTTCGCGGTCGGTACGGCGGTCGATCTCCTGCCAGCCCAGCGCGCTCCAGAAGGTCAGGGCGTCGGGGTTGTTCTCCAGGACCGCGAGGCGGATGCCGCTCCGGCCCTCGCCGGTGAACCGCTCCTCGACCAGGGCGGCGAGCGACCGGCCGATGCCCTTGCGGCGGAAGTCGCCGTGCACCATCAGCAGCCCGATCCAGGGCAGGCCGTCCTTCGGGTGGCGGCCGAGGAGGCAGAGCAGCCCGACGAGCCGTCCCCGCTCGTCGCGGGCGAGCAGCACCTCGCCGCCCTCGGTGGCGGATTCCTCCCGCAGATCGGCTTCGACCCGGTCGGCCCGGACGTCATCGGGGTCGTACTCCCCGGCGGCGCGGCAGTACTCCGGGTTGCTGGTGTAGAGGTCGACCAGCTCGGCGATCTCCTGGGGGGAGAAGCGGAGCGGTGAGAGGGAGAGGGTCGGGGACGGCATGCGGGCATGTTAGCCAGCCCCTCCGGACGCCCCCGGACCCGAGGGGGACGGAGTCCGGGACCGGGTGCTGTGGTACCCGGTCCCGGCGGACGGTCGTGCCCGGTCCCGGCCGTCGGTCGTGCCCGGTCCCGGCGGACGGTCGTGCCCGGTCCCGGCCGTCGGTCGTGCCGGGGAGCGGTGGGCCGTCCACCGGCACGACCGGCCGCCACGTCCACGTCAGCCGGCGTGCGGCACCTCCACCGTGCCCGTTCCCTCCGCCGTCGCGCCCGTCGTCTCGACCACGACGCGGAAGGGCCGGCCGCTGCCCTCCGCCGTGGCCCGTACGCCGTCCGCGTCGCGGGTGACGTGGAAGGCGGCGGCGGGTTCGCCGGTCAGGCCGGGAACGGTGACCCCGGTCGTGGTCGTCCCGGAGTCCGGGGCGGGGCCGTAGACCCGCAGGGTGAGGTCGGCGAGCCAGTCTCCGTCCGGGCGCTGGTCGTCGCTGCCCCAGGGGAGCACCGCGCCGGGCCGTACGTACAGCGGGAGGCTGTCGAAGCCGTGGGTCTCCTGGCGCCAGACCGGACCGGTGACGGTCTCGCCGGTGAGCAGGTGGGTCCAGGTGCCCTCGGGGACGTAGTACTCCACCTCGCCCTCCTCGGTGAAGACCGGGGCGACGAGGATGTCCGGGCCGAGCATGTACTGCCGGTCCAGGGTGCGGGTCGCCGGGTCGTCCGGGAACTCCAGCAGCATCGGGCGCATCACCGGGACGCCGGTGCGGTGGGCCTCGGTGGCGGCGCCGTAGAGGTACGGCATCAGGCGGTGCTTGAGGAGGGTGAACCGCCGTGTCACGTCGACCGCTTCCTCGCCGAACTCCCACGGCACGCGGTAGGAGACGTTGCCGTGGAGGCGGCTGTGGGAGGAGAGGAGGCCGAAGGCGAGCCAGCGCTTGAAGACGGCCGGGTCGGGGGTGCCTTCGAAGCCGCCGATGTCGTGGCTCCAGAAACCGAACCCGGAGAGGCTCAACGACAGCCCGCCGCGCAGGGATTCGGCCATCGCGTTGAAGGAGGCGAAGCAGTCGCCGCCCCAGTGGACGGGGAACTGCTGGCCGCCGGCGGTCGCCGAACGGGCGAAGAGCACCGCCTCGCCGCTTCCGCGTTCCTTCTCAAGGAGTTCGAAGACCGCGCGGTTGTAGATCTGCGCGTAGTAGTTGTGCATCCGCTGGGGGTCGGAGCCGTCGTGCCAGACGACGTCGGTGGGGATGCGCTCGCCGAAGTCCGTCTTGAAGCAGTCGACTCCCTGGTCGAGGAGGACCTTCAGCTTGCCCTGGAACCAGGCGGTCGCGGCGGGGTTGGTGAAGTCGACCAGGGCCATGCCCGGTTGCCAGAGGTCCCACTGCCAGACGTCACCGTTGGGCCGGCGGACGAGGTAGCCCTTCTCGGCGCCTTCGGCGAACAGAGCCGATTTCTGGGCGATGTAGGGGTTGATCCACATGCTGATGCGCAGCCCGCGCTCCTTGAGGCGGGCGAGCATCCCCTCCGGGTCGGGGAAGACGTCGGGGTCCCAGAGGAAGTCCGACCACTGGTACTCGCGCATCCAGAAGCAGTCGAAGTGGAAGACGGAGAGCGGGATGTCGCGTTCGGCCATGCCCTCCACGAAGGAGGTCACCGTCTCCTCGTCGTAGGAGGTGCAGAAGGAGGTGGTGAGCCACAGCCCGAAGGACCAGGCCGGGGGGAGCGCGGGGCGGCCGGTGAGGGCGGTGTAGCGGGCGAGGACGTCCTTGGGCGTGGGGCCGGCGACGACGTAGTACTCCAGCGTCTGGTCCTCGACGCTGAACTGCACCTGGCCCACGGACTCGGAGCCGATCTCGAAGCCCACCTTGCCGGGGTGGTTGACGAAGACGCCGTAGCCGCGCGAGGAGAGGTAGAACGGGATGTTCTTGTACGCCTGTTCACTGCTGGTGCCGCCGTCCGCCTGCCAGACGTCGACGACTTGGCCGTTCTTCACGAAGGGCGTGAACCGCTCACCCAGGCCGTAGACGTTCTCCCCCACCGCCAGGGCGAGTTGGGCGACCATGTGGTGGGCGCCGTCGGGGGTGGTGGCGAAGGCGGTGCCCTTGCGGTCGGCTCCGGTGAGGCGGCGACCGTCGGCGTCGAGGAAGGCGAGACCCCAGGGCCCGTCCTTGTCCACCCTCAAGGTCAGTGGCCCGCTGGTGAGTTCGGCGACCGATCCCTCCCGCGTGGTACGCACCGAGGCGTGCGGCTCGGCATCCGCCGTCAGCTCGAAGTCCGGGCCGTGGTTGACCTTCCCGGCGTGGTGGGTGGCGCGGACGCCGATGATCCCCTCGGCGGGCGTGAAGCATTCGACCGTGATCAGCGGGGTGTTGAGGGTGTCGCCGCGCCCGGTGACGTGCTTGACCGCGGCGTGGGCGGTGATCCGGTCGGCGTCCACCCGCAGATCGCGGATCTCGGTGGCGTAGGAGGCGCTGACTCCCTCCCGCATGAGCCAGAATCCGTCGGTGAATTTCATGAGGACTCCTTGCCGGGGGCGGTGGTGAGCGGAGGCGGGGCAGCTGCTGCGGTGCGGTGCCGGGTCACTCGGACGCTCCCGAGGGGACGAAGGTGAGGCGGGCGAGGCGCAGGGCGCCGCGCAGGGTGACCCGGAGGTCCGCCACCCCGTCCGCCCCGAACGCGGCGGTCACGGACCGGTAGTCGTACGGGCCGTCGGTGGCGGGGACCTCGACGGCCGCGGCGGCGGTGTCCGTCTCGATCTCGACCGTGCCCGCACCGGCCGCGTGCACGGTGACGCCGCGCACTCCCGGTCCGAAGTCGCATGCCTCGAAGACCAGCCGGCCGCTCTCCGTGCCGGCGCCGGTGGTGGTGACCGCGTCGCCGTCCGTCTTCGCACGGTCCACGATCTCGGTGGAGTGCTGCTCGTCGTAGTCGGCGGCCTCGATCCCGGCGGCGAGGACGGGGCGGGGCCCGGAGGGCTCTCCGTCGACCTCCACGGCGGCGGCGAGCCGGATGTCCGCGCTGGACGCCCCGGCCAGCACCTCGTAGGAACCCGGCTCCACGGTCCAGCGGCCGTGCGCCACGTCCCAGTGGCCCAACTCGGCCACCGGAACCAGGAATTCGAGGCGCTCCGAGCCACCGGGGGTGAGGCGGAGCCTGCGGTGGCCGACCAGCTTGCGCAGCGGCAGGCGGGCGGCGTCCGGTGCGGTGCGGCGTACGTAGAGCTGGGCGACCTCGTCGAAGGCGGTCGCCCCGGAGGCGGTCGCGTCGGAAGAGGCCGCGTCCGAGGGGGTCGCGTCGGAAGAGGCCGCCCCGGTGTGGGTGACGGTCAGACCGACCCGGAGCAGGCCGTCCTCGCGGGCGACGGTGAGGCCCTCGTACGCGAAGGAGGCGTAGGAGAGCCCGTGGCCGAACGGGTAGAGGGGGGTGCCGTCGAAGTAGAGGTACGTCTGGCGGGAGCCGATGACGTCGTAGTCGAAGAGGCCGGGCAGGTCGTCGTCCGAGGCGTACCAGGTCTGCGGGAGGCGTCCGGCCGGGGAGACGTCCCCGGCGAGGACCCGGGCGAGCGCGGTGCCCGCGGCCTGGCCGCCGTGCGCGGTCCACAGCAGGGCGGGGAGGGTGGCGTCGGCCTCCGGTACGGCGTACGGGTAGGCCGAGGTGAGGACGAGCACGGTGCGCGGGTTGGCCGCGTGCGCGGCGCGCCAGAGCTTCTCCTGCTGGGCGGGGAGGGCGAGGGTGGTGCGGTCCTCGGTCTCGCGGCCGTTGATGTGCGGGTCGTTGCCCGCGACGACGACGACGGTGTCGGCCTCGGCCGCGATCCGGGCGACCTCGTCCGCGCCGCGCTCGACGATCTCGACGCCGAAGACGGTCGCGCGGTCGGCCGAAATCTTTTCGCCGCCCTCGGCAACCTTTGCGCCGTCGGCGGCGACAGACACGTACCCACCCGTACCGATGTGCAGAAGGCGGTGTCCTCCGTCGTGTCCCCCGACCGCTTCCAGGCGGAACGTCTCCTGGACGATCCAGCCGCCCGGCTCCTCCGCGGAGGCGCGGACGAAGCCGTCCTCGGCGACGGAGAGGTAGCGCCCCTCATCGGTGCGGAAGGTGAGGACGCCGTCGCCCCAGTCGACCACGGCGAGGGCGGTGCCCTCCGGGGCGGCGACGAGCGGCGGGAGGTCGGTGCGGCCGGTGAGGAGCGCCGGGTCGAGCGCGCCCTCCTCGCCGCGCGCCCCGCCGGTCTCCGACTGGGCCGCGGGGACGAGGATCTGACCGGCCTCACAGGTCAGCAGGGCCCGGTCGACACCTTCGGCGTACAGCACGTCGTCCGCGCCGTAGCGGGCGCGCAGCCCGTCGAGCGGGGTGGAGCGGTGCAGCAGGGTGCCGCTGTACCAGTCGAGCTTGCAGGCGTCGGCGAGCAGGCCGACGACCGCGATCTTCCGCCCCGCGCGCGGCGTGAGCGGCAGCAGACCGTCGTTCTTCAGCAGGACCGCGGCCTGTTCGGCGGTTTCCAGGGCGAGTTCGCGGTGGGCGGGGGTGTCGAAGGCGTCGGTGTCCGCGTAGGGGTCGAGCTCCGGGTCGAACTCGCCCAGCGCGAAGCGCAGATGGAGCAGCCTGCGCACCGCGCGGTCGATGTCCTCGGGGTCGAGCAGGCCCTTGGCGAGCGCGTCGCGGATGCGGCCGGTCATCACGGAGGAGTCCGTGCCGTGATCGGTGAAGCTGTCGACGCCCGCCCTGAGGGAGGCGGCGGTGGCCTCCTCGTGGGTGTCGTAGTAGTGCTCGGAGTCGACCAGGTTGGAGGGTGCTCCGGCGTCGGAGCAGACGACGAGCGGCTGGTCGGTCCACTGCCGCAACTCCCGTTCGAGCAGCGGGGAGACGTGGTTGGGGCGGCCGTTGACGAGGTTGTAGGCCGGCATGACCCCGGCGACCGCTCCGGCGCGGACCGCGTCGCGGAAGGCGCGCAGGTCGTACTCGTGCAGGACGCGCGGGCGCACGGAGGAGGAGGCGGTGTCGCGGTCGGTCTCGTTGTTGTGGGCGAGCCAGTGCTTGAGGATTGGCGCGGTGCGCCAGTAGCGGGGGTGCTCGCCGCGCAGGCCGCGGGTGTACGCGACGGCGATGGCCGAGGTGAGCGCGGGGTCCTCCGAGTAGCCTTCCTCGCCGCGTCCCCACAGCGGGTGGCGCAGGAGATTCACTGTCGGGGCCCAGACGTTGAGGCCGACCCGGTCGTCGCTCCGGCGCTTGGCCCGCACCTCGTCGCCCACGGCCTCGCCGACGCGGCGCACCAGGTCGTCGTTCCAGGTGGCGCCGAGGCCGACGGCCTGGGGGAACACGGTCGCCCCGCCCATCCAGGCCACACCGTGCAGCGCCTCCTGGCCGGTACGGAAGGCGGCCAGTCCCAGCCGCTCCACGGGCGGCGCGAACTGGTGCAGCATCGCGATCCGTTCGTCGGTCGTGAGCCGCTGGAGCAGGTCGTCGACGCGCGCCTCGAAGGGCAACTGCGGGTCGCGGAAGGGAAGCGGAAGGTCCGTCACGTGCGGGGTCCCCTTGGAAAGGTGGGAGGTCTGGCGGAGCCATGGGCCGCCACGGTCCTTCGGAACATCAGCGAGTGATCTTTCGAAGCGCTTCGATGCTCGATGGCCGACCGGCAAAGTGTCAAGAGTGCACGGGGGTTGACTCGGCCTGCCCGGCTCACGGGAGCCGCACAGGAACGCGGGAAACGTTACGGAAACAGCTCCGAGGAATGTGTGGACGAACCCTTGTGCGACCGGTCCCCTTCACTTAACCTCGCTGCAACATCGAAGCGCTTCGACAGCACTTCGAGGGTGCTCAGCCGGTGTCTCCGGACAGTGCCGAGGGTGGCCTGGTCCCCCGCGGTCCGTTCCCGGTCTCACCGCCGGCGGTGGCTTCAAGCCGTCACCGCCCGGTCGTGTGCCGCTCGATCCGAGCGGTTCCGTCCAGTTACGCCCACCTCAGACTCAGGAGCCGAACGGCGGTCGCCCGCCGGGTGTCGTCCTGGTGCGCCATGAAGGGTTGACGCAATGACGCCGAATTCCTCCCCCGCCACGAACCGGTCCGAGAACAACGCGACCGGCCTCGCCGCCATCACGCCGAACCGCCGGAGCTTCCTCGCTTCGAGCGCCTTCGCAGCGGTGGCCGTGGCGGGCGGCGTACCGCTGCTGGCCGCGTGCGGCGGCTCCGGATCCGACTCGGGGACCCGGGAGGGCACGACGACCGGCAAGGCGCTCAGCAAGGTCGTGCCGAGTTACGTCCCCTCCGACCTGGTGCAGCCCGACGTGGCCAGCGTCAACGGGTCGAGCCCCGGGTTCACCAAGCTGCCCGACCCGCTGGCGAAGTCGGTCAAGTCCGTTCCCGGCAAGGGCTCTTCCTTCCGGGTGATGACCCCGCTGTGGGGCACCGTCCCGAAGAAGAACAACCCGTACTACACGGCGGTGAACAAGGCGGTCGGCGCGACGCTCAACTTCGATCCGCAGGACGGCAACACGTACCAGGACAAGATCGGCGCCGTGCTCGCAGGTGACGACATCCCGGACGTGATGACCATCCCCGGCTGGAACATGCAGGGCCAGATCCGCAACGCCATCACCGCGAAGTTCGCCGACCTCAGCCCGTACCTGGCCGGCGACGCGGTGAAGAAGTACCCGAACCTCGCCAACATCCCCACCGGGGCCTGGCAGTACTCGGTCTTCGGCGGCAAGCTGCGCGGCCTGCCCATGCCCTCGCCGGTCATCGGCAACGCGATCTTCTACCGCAAGGACATCGTCGGCTCCGGTGCGGTCCCGGCCAGCGCCGACGACCTGCTCGCCTTCGGCAAGGAGTACACCGCGCCGAAGAGCAAGGTCTGGGCCTTCGACGACCTGTGGACCTGCATCCAGAAGATCTACGGCGTGCTGCCGGACGCCCCGCACTACTGGCAGCTCCAGGACGGCAAGCTCGTCCACAAGCTGGAGACGAAGGAGTACCGCGAGGCCCTGGCCTTCGCCCGCAAGCTCCACGACCTCGGCTACGTCCACCCGGACGCCGAGGCCAACAAGGACGCGGACTCCAAGATCCGCTTCACCAGCGGCCACATCGTCATGTACAACGACGGGACCGGCGGCTGGAAGGGCATGGTCACCGAACAGAAGGCCGCCAACCCGAAGTTCGACATGCAGGCGCTCGACTTCTTCTCGGCCGACGGCGGCAAGCCGGTCCTCTGGCAGGACGACCCGGCCGGGATCTTCACCTTCCTCAGCAAGAAGCTCCCCAAGGCGAAGATCGAGGAGATGCTCGCCATCGCGGACTTCGCCGCCGCCCCGTACGGCACCGAGGAGTTCATGCTCACCAACTACGGCGTCCAGGGCACCCACTACGAGGTGAAGGGCGGCGTGCCGACCTTCACCGACCAGGGCATCCAGGAGGCCCAGCCCTCCACCTTCCTCTTCCTCGCGTCCCCGCCGCACACCATCGCCTTCCCCGACGAGCCGAAGCTGGTGCAGGACTACGCGGGGTGGATGGCCCGGCAGGCGCCGAACATCAAGAAGCCGCTCTTCTTCGGCATGCAGATCGTCGAGCCCCAGCGGTACGCCTCCCTGTACACGCCCTTCGACGACCTGCAGAAGGACATCCGGCGCGGCCGCAAGAAGGTCAGCGACCTGGAGTCGGCGGTGTCGACCTGGAAGAAGAGCGGCGGGGACGAGCTCCGCTCCTGGTACCAGGACATCCTCGACAAGAACGGCTCCGGCAACTGACCGTACGCGGCAGACCGCAGGACCCACGCACACACGGAAAGTGGCCGCCGGGCGCAGTGACGCCCGGCGGCCGGGGCGGAGCAGCACGACATGGGGAGCTCACGGTGAAGCCACGGGCCACGGCGGCGGCCGGCACGGGCCGCGCGGCGGACGGGACCGACGTCCCGGCCGGCGAGGACGGCCGGCACGCCGCGCGGGACGGCGGAACGCAGGACGGCGGAGTCAAGGACGGTGCGGACAGGCCGCGCGCCACCGGCGGGAGCGCGGTTCCCCGCGCGCGCGGCGGCCGGTCCGGCAAGGCGGCCAAGGGAAGCGGCCGGTCCGGCAGGGCGGCGAAGGGCGGCGGAAGTCCGGCCTCCGGGCTGCCGTCCGGGGGCATCACCTGGCGGCACCGGCTGCGGCGGGACCGCACGCTGGTCCTGATGACGCTCCCCGCCATCGTGCTGCTGCTGATCTTCAACTACATACCGCTGCTCGGGAACATCGTCGCGTTCCAGAACTACGACGTCTACGACCTGGGCATCACCGGCAGCCCCTTCGTCGGCTTCGACAACTTCACCCGGATCTTCGACGACTACCGCTTCTGGGAAGTCCTGATCAACACGCTGGTCATCTTCCTGACGCAGCTGATCCTCTTCTTCCCGATCCCGATCGCCATCGCGCTGCTCCTGAACAGTCTGATGAGTGCGCGGGTCAAGGCGTGGGTGCAGGCGATTGTCTACCTGCCGCACTTCTTCTCCTGGGTCCTCGTCGTCACGGTCTTCCAGCAGATGTTCGGCGGCGCCGGTCTGGTCGCGCAGTGGCTGCGCGAACACGGGCACGAGGGCTTCGACCTCATGACCAACCCCGGGTTCTTCAAGTTCCTGGTGACCGCGCAGGCCGTCTGGAAGGACGCGGGCTGGGGCGTCATCGTCTTCCTCGCCGCGCTCGCCGCCGTCAACACCGACCTGTACGAGGCCGCCGCGGTGGACGGCGCGGGGCGCTGGCGCCGCATGTGGCACGTCACGCTGCCCGCGCTGCGCCCGGTGATCGCGCTGCTGCTGGTGCTGCGGGTCGGCAGCGCGCTCAACCTGGACTTCGAGCAGATCCTGCTCCAGCGCGACCAGGTGGGCGCCGGCGCCTCCGAGATCCTCGACACCTACATCTGGTGGACGGGTATCAAGACCGGCGACTTCGGCTACGCCGCCGCGGCCGGGATCTTCAAGGGACTGTTCAGCGTCGCCATGGTGCTGGGCGCGAACAAGGTCGCCCACATGCTGGGCGAGCAGGGGGTGTACTCCAAGAAATGACGACTCTCCTGGACCTCGAAAAGACCCCGGGCGGGTGGCCCGTGGACACCACCCCGGCCCGCACCCCGCTGCAGCGCCTCCTCGGCACCGAGCAGCGCCCCGCCTGGGAGGACGAGCCCACGAAGGCCGGACTCGCCTTCAAGGGCTTCGGTCTCGTCGCGATCTGCGCCGTCATCCTCATCCCCATCTGGGTGGTGGTCGTCACCAGCCTCTCCGACACCAAGGCGATCAACGACGCGGGCGGGCTGGTCGTCTGGCCGAAGAGCGTCACCTTCGTCGCGTACAAGGAGCTGCTGAGCGGCGGCGCGGTCACCCGGGCCGCGATGGTCAGCATCGGACTGACCGTCGTCGGCACGGTGTTCAGCATGGTGATCTCGATCCTCTGCGCCTACGGCCTCAGCCGGCGCGACTCGATCGCCCACCGGCCGCTGCTGATGACGCTCATGGCGACGATGTTCTTCGGTGCCGGGCTCATCCCCACGTATCTGCTGGTGACCGGGATCGGGCTGAGCGACAGCTACTGGTCGATGATCCTGCCGAGCGCGATCTCCGTCTTCAACATCCTGGTGCTGCGCGGCTTCTTCATGGACACCGCGCCCGAACTCATCGACGCGGCAAGGATCGACGGCGCCGGCGAGTGGCGCATCCTGCTCCAGATCGTCATGCCGCTCTCCCGCGCCGTGGTCGCCGTCATCTCGCTGTTCTACGCGGTGGGTTACTGGAGCCAGTGGTTCAACGCCATGCTCTACATCCAGGACAGCGACAAGTACCCGCTCCAAATGATTCTCCGTCAGCTGGTGCTCCAGCACCAGGTACCGCCGGGCGCGATGGGGGCGGCGGTGAGCAGCGGGCAGATCAACAGCCTCGCGGTGCAGATGGCCGTCATGGTCCTCGCGCTGATCCCGGTGGCGGTGCTGTCGCCGTTCGTCCAGAAGCACTTCCAGAAGGGGATGCTCACCGGGGCCGTGAAGGGCTGAGCCCACCGCGTTCTCCGCTGCCGTACGTGCCGCGCGCCGGGACCTCCCGCGCGCGGCACGCAACGTCCTCTCCCCCGCTCCCCCTTTCCACCCGCCCCGGAAGGACTCCGCCATGCCCGCGTTCCGTCCCGATCCCGGTCCCACCGCCCCCGCATCCGCACCGGCGCCGGCGCCCGGGCCCGGCACCGAGACGTCGCCGCCCGGCCGCCGCTCGGTGCTGGCCGGGGCGGCCGCCGTCGCCGCGGCCGCCTGCGTGCTGCCCGCCGCCGGTACGGCCTCGGCGGCGGAACGGCCCTCCGGCCGGCCGAGGACCGAGGCGTACCGCTGGCGCACCGCCGCCATCGGCGGCACCGGGTTCGTCACCGGGCTGATGTTCCACCCGTCGGTGCGCGGCCTGGCGTACGCCCGGACGGACATCGGCGGCGCCTACCGGTGGGACGCCGCGAAGGCCCGCTGGACGGCCCTCACCGACTTCACCGGCTGGGACGACTGGAACCTGCTCGGCGTCGAGGCGATCGCCGTGGACCCCGCCCACCCGGACCGGGTGTACCTCGCGCTCGGTACGTACGCCCAGTCCTGGGCGGGTCCGGGGGCGGTGCTGCGCTCCGAGGACCGGGGCGCGACCTGGACCCGTACGGACCTGGCGGTGCGGCTCGGCGCCAACGAGGACGGCCGGGGCACCGGCGAACGCCTGCTGGTCGACCCGCGCGACAGCGGGACCCTCTGGCTCGGCACCCGCCACGACGGGCTGCTGCGCTCCACCGACCGGGGCGCCACCTGGGCGCCGGATTCCTCCTTCCCCGCCGTCCCGTCCGCCTCCGGCCAGGGGGTCACCCTGCTGGTGGCGGCGGGGCGGACGGTGTACGCGGGCTGGGGCGACGGCACCACCTCCCTGTACCGCTCGACCGCGTCCGGCGGGTGGGAGCCGGTGCCCGGCGCGCCGGTGGCCGACGGGGCGACCCGGGTGCCGGTCCGCGCCGCGTACGACGCCGCCTCCCGCGCCCTGTACGTGAGCTGGGCGAATGGTCCGGGTCCCAACAACCAGAGCGACGGCGCGGTGCACCGCCTCGACACGGTGACCGGCGCCTGGTCGGACGTGACGCCCGTGGTGCCGGGCGGCGCGGACGCGTTCGGCTACGGCGGGATCGCCGTGGACGCCCGGCGCCCCGGGACGGTCGTCGTCTCCACCAACAACCGCTGGGGACCGGTCGACACGCTCTTCCGCTCCACCGACCAGGGCCGGACCTGGACCTCCCTCAAGGACGCGGCGGTGCTGGACGTCTCGGAGACGCCGTACCTGCGCTGGGGCGGGGAGGCGAAGTTCGGCTGGTGGATCCAGGCCGTCGCGGTCGACCCCTTCGACTCGCGCCACATCGTGTACGGAACCGGCGCCACGGTCTTCGGCACCCGGGACCTGGTGCACTGGGCGCCCGAGATCCGGGGCCTGGAGGAGTCGTCGGTACGCCACCTGGTCGCGCCGCCGAACGCCCGGGGTGCTCAACTCCTCAGCGGGCTCGGAGACATCGGGGTGATGTACCACGAGTCGCTCACCTCCTCCCCGTCACGCGGGATGGCGTCGGACCCGGTGTTCGGCACCGCGACCGGCCTCGCCCTCGCGGCGCGCGTCCCCTCGTACGTCGTACGGACCGGCTGGCCCTCGGGGTCGTCCGCCGCAGGCGCGTACTCCCATGACGGGGGCGCCAGTTGGCAGCCGTTCGCGGCGCAGCCGGAGATCGCGGCGTCCGCGCCGGGACCGATCGCGGTGAGCGCGGACGGGACGACGCTGCTCTGGACGTTCATCCACTGGGACGGCACGAAGTACCCGGCGCACCGGTCCGTGGACGGTGGTGCGAGCTGGAGCGAGGTGACGTCGTTCCCGAAGGGCGCGACACCCGTCGCCGACCCGGTGGATTCCGCCCGCTTCTACGCGTACGACACGGACACCGGCACCGTCCACCTCTCCACGGACGCGGGCGCGTCCTTCACGGTCGGCACCACCGGACTGCCGTCCGGGGACGCGCAGTTCAAGCTGGCGGCGGCGCCGGGGAGGGTGGGCGACCTCTGGCTGTCGGCGAAGACCGGCGGGCTGCGCCGCTCGACGGACGGGGGCCGGACGTTCGCGGCCGTGGCCGGGGTCCAGGAGTCGCACGCGCTGGGCTTCGGCAAGGCGGCCCCTTCCGTGAAGGGCCGGCCCGCACACCCGGGGTATCCGGCGGTGTTCCAGACGGGACGGGTGTCCGCGACCCACGACGGGGTGGCGGTGCTGCGCTCCGACGACGCGGGCGTCACCTGGATTCGCATCAACGACGACCAGCACCAGTGGGGGTGGACCGGTGAGGTGATCTCCGGCGACCCCCGTGTCCACGGCCGGGTGTATCTGGGCACCAACGGCCGGGGCATCCAGTACGCCGACCCGGAATGAGGATCGAGAACACCATGCCGTCCCTGCGTGACGCCACCCGTGGCCGCCTTCTCTTCGGCGGCGACTACAACCCCGAGCAGTGGCCCGAGGAGGTGTGGGCCGAGGACGTGGCCCTGATGAAGGAGGCCGGGGTCAACTCGGTGACGCTGGGCGTCTTCTCCTGGGCGAAGATCGAACCTCGGCCCGGAGCACGGGAGTTCGGCTGGCTCGACCGGCTGATGGGACTCATCGAGGAGAACGGCATCGGGGTGGTCCTCGCCACCCCGACGTCCTCCCCGCCGCCGTGGATGGGTGCGCTGCACCCGGAGACGCTGCCGCGCGCGGAGGACGGTTCGGTCGTCTGGTACGGCTCGCGCCAGCATTTCTGCGCGAGTTCACCGGTGTACCGCCGGTACGCCGCAGCCCTCACCGAGGACCTGGCGGCCCGGTACGCCGGCCATCCGGCGCTGACCATGTGGCACATCAACAACGAGTACTGCACGCACTGCTGGTGCGACGAGACGGCGGCGCACTTCCGCCGCTGGCTCGCCGGCCGGTACGGCACGCTCGAAGCGGTCAACGAGGCCTGGGGGACGGCTTTCTGGAGCCAGCGGTACGACACCTGGGCGGAGATCCTGCCGCCCCGCAAGGCCCAGTACATGCGCAACCCCACGCAGGTGCTCGACTTCAAGCGGTTCACTTCCGACGCCCTGCTGGAGTGCTACTCCGCCGAGCGCGACATCGTGCGCCGCCACTCCCCCGCCCTTCCGGTGACGTCCAACTTCATGCCGCTCTGGTCGGGTCAGGACGCGTGGGCGTGGGCCGGGCAAGAGGACGTCGTCTCGGTGGACGTCTACCCGGACCCGGCGGACCCGGGCGCGGGGCAGTACAACGCGATGCTCGCCGACATGACGCGCTCGCAGGCCCGGGGGCCGTGGATGCTGATGGAGCAGGCCGCGAGCGCGGTCAACTGGCGCCCGGTGAACCACCCGAAGCCGCGGGGGCTCAACCGGCTCTGGTCCCTCCAGTCGGTGGCGCGGGGCGCGGACGCCGTCTGCTACTTCCAGTGGCGCCAGTCCCGGCAGGGCTCGGAGAAGTTCCACTCCGGGATGGTGTCGCACGCCGGCCCCGAGGGCCGCGCCTTCCGGGAGATCACCCGCATCGGCGCCGAACTCGCCACCCTCGCACCGGAGGTGAGCGGCGCCCACGCCCCGGCCGAAGTGGCGGTGCTGCACGACTGGGACGCCTGGTGGGGCAGTGCGCAGGAGGGCCGCCCCTCCTCGCACCTGGACTACCCGGAGATCGTACGGGCCTGGCACCGGGCGCTCTGGGAGAACGGCACGGCGACCGATTTCGCCCGCCCCGAGGCGGACTTGAGCGGCTACCGGATGGTCGTGGTGCCGCAGCTCTACCTCCTGACCGACGCGGCCGTCGACAATCTGGTCGCGTACGTGACGGGCGGCGGCACCCTGGTGAGCGGGTTCTTCACCGGAGTCGCCGACGTGGACGACCGCATCCGGCCGGGCGGCATGGACGCGCGGCTGCGCGAGCTCTTCTCGATCCGGACGCTCCACGAGTGGTGGCCCGTCGAGCCGGACGCAAGCGTGGCCTGCGACGGTTTCCAGGGCCTGCTGTGGTCGGAGGAGCTGGAGGCGGACGGCACCGGCGAGACCGTCGCCGCCTACCGGGGCGGCGAACTGGACGGGCTGCCCGCCGTGCTCCGCAAGGGCGGTGCCTGGTACGTCTCGACGCTGCCGGAGCCCGGCGCCCTGCGCGAACTCCTCGGCCGGGTGGCCGGCGAGGCGGGCGTCCGCCCCGTGGTGGCCGGACTGCCCGAGGGTGTGGAGGCGGTACGCCGGGGCGAGCTGCTCTTCCTGCTCCACCACGGGCAGGGCACGGTGACCGTGCCCCTGCCGGGCGCCTACGTCGACGCGCTCACCGGCGCGAAGGCGGACGGGGCGGTGGAGCTGGGGCGTTACGGCGTGGCGGCCCTGAAGCCGGTCGGCGCGGCATGAGCCGGGGCACCTGGGAGCCCAGGCCCGCGGCGCGCTGGGAGGATGCCTTCCTCTGCGGGAACGGGCACCACGGGGCGATGGTGTACGGCGACCCGGTCGACGACCGGGTGATCGTCAACCACCACACCCTCGTCCGGCCCAACGGCAGCGAGCACCTCCGCCCGCCGGAGCTCGCCGACGAACTCAGCCCGCTCCAGGACGCGTTGCTCGCCGGGGACAGTGAGGCGGCCGAGCGCTTCGGTGCGGGCCGGCCGCTGGTGTGGGTCCAGCCGTTCCACCCGGCGTTCCAGACCCGAGTACGGCGGAGCGGGACGGAGGGTGGCGCCGAGGGGGCCACCAGCGCTTTCGAGTCCGGCACTTCGGCCACATCCGAGGCCGGACCCGACGCATCGCCCTACCGCCGCGAGCTGGACTTCGCCACGGGCGAGGCCACCGCCTCCTCGGGCCCCTGGCGCAGCCAGGTGTTCGTGTCGCGGGCCGACGACGTGACCGTGCAGCACATCACCGGACCGGCGCCGGACACCGTGGTCACGCTCGACCCGGCCCTGCCCGGCGCTCCCGTGGCCCTCGCGATCGGCCGCTCCACCGTACTGACACCGCACGGCGCCCGCCTCGCGCTGCGGCTGCGGTACCCGGACAGCGAACAGTCCTGCGTCGGGGTGGCCACGCTGCGCACGGAGGGCGGCACGGTCTCGGTGGACGGCGACGGCGTCCGCGTCACGGACGCCCGGAGCCTGCTGCTGCTCACCCGGGTACGCCGGCGCCCCGGCGACCCCGACCTCGAAGCCGAGTGGGCGGCCCTGCCGGACGCCGACTACTCGGTGCTGATGCAACGTCATGTGCCGCTTCACAGACCCGCGTTCGGCCGATGCGCACTCTCCCTGCACGACGAGGACCCGGCCCGGCCGGACCTCCCCGGCAGCGAGCTGCTGCGCCACCCGGACAGCCCCGCCCTGCTGGAGCGGCTCTTCGCGGCGGGCCGCTACCATCTGCTCTCCGCTTCGGGGCTGTTGCCGCCCCGGCTGACCGGACTGTGGACGGGAGACTGGAACACCGCCTGGTCGGGTGCGTTCACCACCAATGCCAACCTCAACCTCCAGCTGGCCTCGGCCGCCGCTGCGGACCTGCCCGAGGTGCTCGACGCCCACGCCCGTCTGATCGCGGGCCAGTCGGAGCACTGGCGGGACAACGCCCGCGCCCTGTTCGGCACCCGGGGCATCGTGGCACCCTCCCATTCGGACGGCGAGTCCGGCCACACCCGCCACTTCCAGCGGGAGTATCCGCTGCACCTGTGGACGGCCGGCGCCGACTGGCTGCTGCACCCCTTGCTCGAACGCGCGGCGACCACCGGGGAGACCCCGGAGGCGCTGGTCTCCTCCTGTGTCGAAGTGGCCGATTTCTACACGGACTTCCTGACCCGCCGGGCCCCCGACGGGAGCGTGGCGATCGTCCCCTCGTACTCGCCGGAGAACCGCCCGGCGAACGCGAGCTGGGGCACCGTCAACGCGACGATGGACATCGCGGCGGCCCGTCACGCCCTGACGACCGCGGCGGAGCTCGTCCCCGCCCATCCGGACGCGGACCGCTGGCGGACCCTGGCCGGCCGGCTCCCGCAGTACCTGGTCAACGAGGACGGTGCGCTCGCCGAGTGGGCGTGGCCCGGGCTGCGCGAGACGTACGACCACCGCCACCTCAGCCACCTCTACCCGGTCTGGCCGCTCGACGAGATCAACCCGTACGACACCCCGGAACTGGCCCGCGCCGCTCACCGTGCGCTGGAGCTGCGGGGTTCGGAGAACGACTCGGCCCACGGCCATCTGCACCACGCGCTGGTCGCGGCGCGGCTGCGGGACGGTTCGCGGGTGTCCTCGGCGCTGGCGTCGGTGCTGGCCGGGGACTTCTTCCACGACTCACTGATGAGCGCGCACTACCCGGACCGCGACGTGTTCAACGCGGATGCCGCCCACGCGCTGCCGGCCGTGGTGCTGGAGATGCTCGTCCAGTCGGCACCGGACCGCCTGGTCCTGCTGCCCGCGCTTCCGGCCGCGTACCCCAGGGGCTCGCTCCGGGGCGTCCGTACGAGGTTCGGCGCGACGCTCGACCTCGACTGGGCCCCCGAGGAGGTCACCGCGGTACTCCGGCCTGCCCGCGACGCCCGCGTGGAGCTGCGTACGGGGCCGCCACCGGGCGCCCCGGCGGGTGCGGCGGAGCCGGGCGCGGCGTCCTGGATCACGCTCACCGCGGGGGCCGACCTGGCCCTGACGGTGCCGCGCCGGGAGGCGACGGGCGGGTGACCGGCCCGGGGGTCCGCCTGTCGGTGAGCTCCCGGCCGGTCGCGGCGTGCGCGCGACCGGCCCGGAGCCGGAGGGCCCCCGGGCGCGGCTCAGGCCGCGGGCGCCGGGCCGGTGCTCGCCCGTATCGTCAACTCCGGTGCGATCAGTTCGACTTCGTCCTTGCCGCAGCCGGTGAGTTTGGCCACCACCAGCTCGACCGCCCGGCGCCCCATCTCCTGGGCGGGGATGGCGACGGAGGTGAGCCGCACGGAAGCCTGCGCCGCCACCTGTTCGGGGCAGATCGCGACGACCGAGACGTCCTCGGGCACGGCACGGCCCTGCTGCTGGAGGAGGTTGAGCAGCGGCTCCACGGCGGACTCGTTCTGGACGATGAACCCGGTGGTACCCGGCCGTTCGTCGAAGATCCGGGAGAGGGTCTGCGCCATCGCCGCGTAACCACCCTCGCAGGGCCGGTGCAGCACGGTCACTCCGGTCTCCCGCGCCTTGGTCCGGATGCCGTCGATGGTGCGTTCGGCGAAGCCGGTGTGCCGTTCATAGACGGCGGGCGCCTCACCGATCACCGCGACCTCGCGGTGTCCGAGTCCGGCGAGGTGCTCCAGGCACAGTGCCCCGGTCGCCTCGAAGTCGAGGTCCACACAGGTCAGTCCGGCCACGTCGGCGGGCAACCCGATGAGCACGGCGGCCCGTTCGGTGTCCCGGAGCACGGGGAGACGCTCGTCGTGCAGTTCCACGTCCATGAGGATCAGCGCGTCGGCGAGCGAACTCCCGGCGATCCGCCGGACCGCCGCCGGGCCCTCCTCGCCGGTGAGGAGCAGCACGTCGTAGCCGTGCGTGCGGGCGGTCGTGGCGACCGCGATGGCGATCTCCATCATCACCGGCACGTACATGTCCGTACGCAGCGGGACCATCAGGGCGATGATGTTGGAGCGGCTGCTGGCGAGCGCGCGGGCCCCGGCGTTGGGGTGGTAGCCGAGTTGCTGGATGCTCAGCTCCACGCGCTCCCGGGTGGGAGCGGAGATGGACCGCTTCCCACTGAGGACGTAGCTCACCGTGCTCGCGGAGACTCCGGCGTGCTGGGCGACCTCGGCCAGGGTGACCATGCGCTCTCCCTTACGGGTGACAGTGACAAGTGGGGTGCGACAGAACAACAGTGAGGACGGAGCGGTTGGTGAAGCGCTTCGAAATGAGCGACTTCCCTCCTCAATCCCCCTCTGACATGCGAAGATTCAAACCAGGCTAGACGGACTCCTGTGAACTGTCCAGAGAGGTGTCGAAGCGCTTCGACACTGCCCTGAGAAGTCAGGGAGCGGGAAGCCCCGCCCCGGACGGCCTGGGGAGCCCCACGGCTCCGGACGGCCGGGAAAACCCTCGAATCGGGGCCGGCACCGCTCCGGCCCCGGCCACCACCGCCCGCTGATCCGGTGACCTGCGTCCGTACGGTGCCATGGGCTTTCCGTTCCTCGGCCCCCGTGGGAGACAGGGGGGTTCGGACTCGTAGTCGCCGCACGGAAGCAAAAGGTTGCCGCCGCTGGAGCACCGATTCCTCTCGCCTTCGGAAAACCGCTCGATGCCACCTCTGCGGCACCCCTACGCTGCGCGGATGGATGAGGGACTGCCGCCGGCCGACGCCAGGGAGCTCTACGAGGCGCTGCGGGACCACCACGGCCCCGACGCCTTCGGGGCCGTGGTCGCGCCGTGGCTCGCACGCGCCACCGCCGTCGGCCACCGGGCCTGGCTGGCCAGGGCCGCGGAGTCGCTCTCCCAGGAGTACTCCAGCCAACCAGGCGACCTCCGCATGGAGTTGGGCTGGGAGCTGTACGCCCTCAGCCGGGTCAGCGACCTGCTGCTCCTGCCCCATCAGCCGCCCCCGGACGCGGGGGACGAGACCCCCCGGGCCCGTCGGATGCGCACGCTCGACCAGCAGTCGGCGCTCGGCCCGGCGCAGTACCTCCAACTCTTCACCGGTCTGGGGCTGGTGCCGTTCCAGGAGACGGGCCCCTTCGACCCCTTCCTGCACGAGATCGTGGAGGTCGAGCAGGCCGAGGACCCGGAGGAGCCCGTCCGGGTGACCGGGACGGTCTGGCCGGGGCTGTGGCTGGGGCCGCTGCTGTTCAGCCGTGCGGGCGTACGCGTCCGGGCAGGAGCGCGGCACGCGGAGCGCGGCGTGGCCGACCGTTCCCCGCTCTACTGGACCTTTCTGCGCCGCCACCGGCCCACGGTCGACCTGTCACAGGGCTGGGGCGGCAACTCGCAGTGGCGCACCGGGTTCCGCCTGGACCACCGGACGTCGACGGGCAGACGCGTCAACGCGGACGGCCGCCAGGACATCGACGCCCCGGAGAACCTCGACCCCTCCGAGGCGCTGCTGACCCCGTCCGAACGGCGTCAACTGCTCATCAACCGCTGCCTCTTGCGCACGCCCGAGAACGCCGCCGCACTGGCCTCGTACACCTCGTGGGAGATGGACTTCTACCCGTACGGCTGGCGGCTCCCCCGCCCCGGAGAGGCCGACGGCCGGGCGACCCGGTGACGGCGTCCCGCCCGCGCCCCCGAGCGGCCCGGGCGTGACGCCTCGAACCCAGGCCCCCGGCCCGCCCGCCCACCAGCACCCGGCCCGCCCGTTCACCGCGCCTGAGCGGGCATCTCCGGCTTGTTCCGCTCGTGGGCCTCCAGCGCCGCCCGGGCCCGGTCGATCACCTCGTCGCCACGGCCCAGGGCCCGTCCCACCGCGAGGTCGATCGCCTTCCGCACACGGAAGGCCTCGCCGTGGACGTACGAAACCCCGGAGGACTTCTGCCGGTTGCTCACGGAGATCAGGGTCAGTCCGGCGCTCTCGTCGTGCTCGTGGCTGAGCCACTTTCCGTACGCCCACTCCCGCCGGCCACCCGGACCGCTGAACAGGACGCGTCGGTCGGTGACGGCCAACTCCCCTGCCCAGGTGGTCTCCAGATGGCTCGCGCCCTGTCGGGTGCGCACCTCCACGAGGGACGCGGGCGCGACGAACAGCACGCGTTCACCGGACTTGCGCGCCGCCCACCGGAAGTCCGCCGCGCTGTACTCCGTGCCGTGCAGTCCGCGCACGAAGTCGTGTTCCGCCGCGAGCCGTTCGCGGGTGCTCAGCCAGACGGCCAGTTGACGTCCGTGCGCCTCCCGGGCGCGGCGGCGCTCGTCCTCGCGCCGGCGCTCGTCGGCTTCCTGCCGGGCGACCAGGGCCAGCGCCGCCCGCTCCTTCGCCGCGATCCGCGCGGCCTCGCGCCGTCGGGCCCGCCACACGATGATCGCCCTGCGCCGCCGCCACAGCAGTACGCCAACGGCCGCCGTCACGACCAGGATCGCGGCGATGCCGAGCAGGACGTTCCGGATCTCGGTACCGGTCATGTCGTCCGAGACCCGCACGACGAGCTCCCGCTCGGTGGTGTTGCCGTGCGCGTCGGTCAGCCGGGCCACCAGCCGGTGGCCGCCGGGTTCGGCGTGCCAGGTCAGCACCTGGTGCGCGCGGTCCAGGACCACGGAACGCCTCCGGTCCGCGCCGTCGAGCCGCAGTGTGGCGCCTCGTTCGCCGGTCACCGTCAGCACCACGTCGCCGTGGCGCGCCCGCTCCTCGTCGTAGCCGAGGCGCAGCGCCGGGGCGGCCGTATCGACGACGAACTCCGCCGAGCGCGTGGTCCCTTCGCGCCCGAACGGGTCGGTCAGCGTCACCGTGGCCCGGTACGCCCCGTCCTCCAGCGGAAGGGACACGCTGCCGTGTCCGTCGCCGTCCAGCCGGACGGCCTCCGTCCCGTCCCCCGTGGTCACGGTCCCCGCCGATCCGGGCGGCCCGACGACGTCGACCCGGGTGCGGCCTCCCTCCGGGGCCCCCACCCGCACCCGGGGCCGGAGCGCCTTCAGGGCGACGCGTACGGTCGCGACCGTACGGGTACGGTTGCCGGCCTCGTCCCGCACGACGGCGACGAGCCGGTACGAGCCGTCGGGCAGGCGGAACGATCCGGTGACCGTTCCGGCGGCGCCGACCGTACCGCTCAGCGCTTCCTTGCGGCCTTCGACCGTCACCTCGTACGAAGTGCCCGCCTCGGCGTCGAGGGAGACCTCGGCCGCTCCCGTCTCCGGGTCCGTCGCCCCCAGGGCGGGTGTGCCGGCCTCGGGGGCGGTGCCGTCGACCGTCACGGTGAACTCGTCGCTCGCGTCACTGGTGTTGCCCGCGGAGTCGACGGCCACGACGGTGTAGGCGTGATCGCCGTCCTTGGCGTCGAAGGCGATCTTCTGCTCGGCCCCGGTGGCGGTGGCGCGGGCGACGACCGAGTCCGCCTCGTCCCGCACCTCGATCCGGGACCCCTTCTCGGCCGTCACCACGACGCCGACGCGCCCACCGGCGCCCGCGTCCGCGCCGCGTGTGGTGGGCTGTTCGGGCGCCTCGTCGTCCGCGACCACCTCGGTGTCCGCGCCGGGGTCGGCCCCCGCACCTGCGCCGGAGTCGTTTCCGCTGCCCGCTCCGGTTCCGGAGCCCGGCAGGGAGCTGTACCCGCATTCGGAGAAGTACCCGAGGTCACCGCAGACGTACGAGCCGGTGTCGGAGGGGCAGGAGTGCCATCGGTGGCAGCCGTCCCGGTGAGCGGCGGCGGGTGACGCCCCCACCCCGAGCGCGACGGCGGCGACGAGCAACGTGAACATGGCCATCACGGCACGTCGAAGGCTGGTGTGTATCCCCACGTGGCTGGTCCCCCCGGCTCAGCGACGGCATTCTGCACGCCGAAGGACGGGATCTTGTCAGGCGATGTGAAGGAATGGCAAATGAACCGTGGAACACGTGCGGCACCGAGAGGCCGTCAGTCACTCTCCGCAGAGGAGCCGCCCCGGAGCGCGGTCCGGCGAGCCGCTACGCACTGTGTCCACAAGGGCTTCATCCCTGTGAAAGTTCGTTCGCAAATGTTTGGATTCCTCGACGTTCTCTTACGTTGATCGTTTTCTCGAAGTAACTACATACTTCATGAACATCTTCAGCCGCAGCTCAACGCCCCGTCGCACAGCGGATACGGGCGCGGGCACCACGGTCGCACCTTCCGCCGCCGCCGTGCTCCCCCATCCGGCGCTGAAGGGGCTCACCGGGGAATGGATGATCGATCCGGCACACAGCAGGATCGGGTTCTCCGTGCGGCACGCCATGGTGACGACGGTGCGGGGTTCGTTCGCCGAGTACGAGAGCCTCCTCTACTTCGACGGCAGCAATCCCGCCCGCTCCCGGGCCGAGATCTCCATCGCCACCGCCAGCGTCGACACCGGGGTCGAGCAGCGCGACGACCACCTCGTCGGACGGGAGTTCCTCGACGCCAGGACGCACCCCCGGATGGTCTTCACCAGCACCGCCGTGACCCTCCAGGCGCAGGACGTCTACCGCATGACCGGCGACCTCACCATCAGGGGCACCACCAACCCGGTCGACCTGGAGCTCACGTACATCGGCCACGTCACCGACCCGTTCGGCTACGAACGCGTCGGTTTCGACGGCACCACCACCATCAACCGCTCCGACTGGGGTCTCACCTACAACGCCCGCCTCGCCGAAGGCGGTGCCATGGTCAGCGAAAGGCTCCGCCTCCAGTTCGACATCGCGGCGATCCGGAAGCCGATCGAGGAGTGAGGAGTTCCGTCGCGGCGGAACGACGAGGCCGCGACGGATCGACCGGGTGGCGGCCGGTCGACAGTTCGCGGCCGACCCGCGACCCGCGATTCGCGGCCGACCGGCGATTCGCGGCCGATCGGTGAGAGAGGGCGCCGGACGGCGCGCCGACGGACACGGAATCCACGATCCGGGACCTGGAACACCGGCCCCGGAATCCGTAACACGCACGTAGCAAAGCGGGCCGTCCCGCGCCCTAGGATCACCCCAACACTCCCACCTGCGGTTCCTCCTGCCGCAGGTGGTCCGTGTCCTCCCTCTCCCACCGACCGGGTACGGCCCTGCCCCGCCGTGTCCGCGACCCCGAAGGCGGCCTGCATGGTCTCTCCCGTACGCGTCTGGCTCAACCGCACGTACGCGGAGAACGTGTTCTTCATCGATCAGTTGCGGCGCAATCCGCAGGGCCGTCCCGTCGACATCCACGCCACGCACGCCGACCCGGACTCCCCGGTGCTCGCGGCGGCCGACACCTCGGCGCCGGAGCCGGAGAACCTGTCGCCCGCCGCGTACGTCGAGTACGCGCTGGACCAGTGCGCGCGGCGGGGCATCGACGTGTTCGTCCCCGTCCTCCACCAGGCGGCTCTGGCCGCGCACCGCGAGGACTTCGCGGCCCTCGGGACGACGCTGCTCGCGCCGCCCGCCGAGGCGATCGGCCTCTTCGCGAACAAGGCGCTGGCGTACGAGACCGTGCGGCGGGTCGGCGCCCCGGTGCCGCCGTGGTGGCGGGTGCGTGACGAGGCGCAACTCCTCGCGGCGGTGGACGCCATCGAGGCGGACGGCGGCAAGGCGTGCTTCAAGCCGACCGGCGGCGAAGGGGGCGTCGGGTTCCGGATCATCACCCGGGCGCCGTTCTCCATGCTGCACCTGACCGGATTCCCCAGCCCCTACGTGCCGTTGGAGCTGGTGACCCGGGCGCTGCGGCGCACCGAGCGGTCCGTCGACTGGCTCGTCATGCCGCGCCTGGACGAGCCGGAGGTCTCCGTCGACTGCCTCACCGGCCCTGACGGAGAGGTCCGCCTGGCGGTGGGCCGTACGAAGAACGGCCGACGGCGCGGCTTCACGCTCGACCCCGCGTGGATCGAGCCGGCCCGTCTGATCGCCCGGTCCTTCGGTCTGCACTGGCTGACGAACATCCAGTTCCGCATGCACGCGGGCGAGCCCGTGCTGATGGATGTCAACACCCGCCCCGCCGGTGGCCTGCACCAGCTCTCCCAGTGCGGACTCAACGTGCCGTGGGCAGCCGTGCGCCTCGCCCTCGGCGACGACCCCGGCGAGCTGACCCCGGACTTCCTCGGCTCCGACTACGCGGTGGTCCCCGGCCCCCGCACCCTGCGCCCGGTACTCCCGCAGCAGCGGACCCAGTCGCCGCCGCCACCTGCGCTCACGCCCCTGGCCGCGGAGGCCGGGCTCGGCATGGCGTCCGTTCTCCCGGTGGGAAGCACACCGCAGGCGGCGGAGCTGCCCTGACGAGGAGGGCCCGGGGCAGCACGAGCCCGGAGATGGACCGCCGCGCCTCGTGGCGCCTGCCGCGAGCGCGTCACGCCACGTCAGGCGCGCGCTCCAGGACATGGTCCCCGGATGCCGGGTGATCCGTTCCGCCGGCCGGGACGGCGGCACGCAGCGCCGCTTCGACCCGGCGGTTGCTGGTCATGGTCGCCGTGACGGCCGTCATCGCCAGGAGCAGGCCTGCGGCGGAGTAGAGCGGGGTGCGGATGTCGTAGGCGGTGGCCAGCCAGCCGCCGGCGAAAGCCCCGACGGGGGCGGCGCACATGGCCAGCATGCGGGAGGTGGAGGCGACCCGGCCCATGAGGTGGGGCGGGACGATCGCCTGCCGCAGGGAGGGCGCGAGCACCATCGTGGCGCCCATACCGGCCCCGCAGACGGCGAGCGCCAGGCCGGCCGCGTACGGGTTCGGGGCAGCGGCCAGGCCCAGGACGGCAAGCCCTTCGACGGCGGCCGTGCAGGTCAGCGCGGTGCCGGTGCCGAGACGTCGGCCGAGCCAGGAGGCGATGCCCGCGCCGAGCAGACCACCGGTTGCCTCCGCCGTGAGGAGCAGCCCGAAGCCGTAGGTGTCGATGCCGAGGCGCTCGTGGGCGAACAGGGCGAGGACGGTCTCCACGGCGATGAAGGCGACGTTCCCGACCGCAGGGCGGAGCGCGAGCCCGAGCAGCAACCGGTCGTGGAAGACGTACGAGGCCCCGGCCCGCGCCTGCCGGAGCAGCGACTCGCGGACCTCCGGCACGGGCGGGGGCGTGGCGGGCAGCGTACGGACCAGCAGGGCGGAGAGCAGGAACGACATCGCGTCGGCGAGCAGCGGTACCGCCCGTCCCAGTGCGAGCAGCGCACTCCCGGCGGGCGGCCCCGCGAAGCCGGACATGGCCGTCTGGGCGCCGCGCAGGCGGGAGTTGGCGCGTTCCAGGTGTGCGGGGTCGCGGCCGAGCAGATCCGGCAGATAGGCCGTGGCAGCCGTGTCGAAGAAGAGTCCGCCGAGCCCGAGCAGGAAGGCGACGGACGCGAGCAGCGGAATGCTCAGCACGTCGAGCGCGGCCGCCACCGCCGGTATCGCGAGTAACGCCGCGCGTGCCGCGTCGGTGACCCACATCGTGCGGCGGCGGTCCCAGCGGTCCACCAGCGCACCGCCGAGCACCCCGAAGAGCAGCCACGGCAGCGTCCCGGCGGCCGTGACGACGGCGAGCGCCATCGGGTCCCGCGTCAACGTCAACGCGATCAGCGGCAGCGCGGCGTGCGACACCCCGTCACCGAGCGAGGACACCGTCTGCGCGGTCCACAGCCGACCGAACCCGTTCGGCAACTTGCCTTTTTCCACGCTCACTTGTCGCTCCCCTCGGCCGCCTGCTCGCGCGGCGCCGGGTGGAACAGCGCGAAGACGAACGACGCGTCGGGCAGCGACGGATCGGACAGCTCCCGGTACTCCTCCGCCAGCGCCTGCAACCGCGCCCCCAGCTCCGTGAACTGCTCGCCGGTGAGCCGCAGATGGGCCATCCCGATGTGCCGCTCACCGCCCACCGGCGACGCCTCCAGGTCCGCCACCGCGTGGCGCATCAGCGCGTCCGGTTCTCCCTGACCCGGGTCCGGCAGCACGATCTCCCGAGCGGCCATGGCGTAGTACCGCTCGGTGACCCCCCGGACCTTCCGTGTCCGTACCACCTTCACCAGGCCGGCCCGCTCCAGCAGCCTTACGTGGTAGCTGGAACTCCCCTTCGCGAGACCCACCCGCTCGGCGATCTGCGTGATCGTCGCGGGCTCGAAGCGGAGGGCGGCCATGATCCGGTGGCGCGTGAGATTGGAGACGGCGCGCAACTGCTCGTCCGTCGTGACGTGAAACGCCCCTGGAGGCTCATCGGTTGGCATGCGAGCAATGGTCAACGATTCTTGACCATTGAGCAAGGGGTATGGCGTACGGACTTCCTGAACCCCCTTCCGGCGCATGGGACTTCGCCGAAACCCCCGCCCGCTCACGACCGGATACGCCCGGCAGCCAGGCGCGGGTCCTGCGCGCCCGGGACCGCCTCGCCCTGTTCCACCGGCCCTTCACCCTCGGAAGTGGGCGCGGGTCGACCGGAGTCAGACCACGGGGCGGGCCCGATCACCGGCCCGCTCCCGGAGTGCGGCTTCCAGCCGGTCGCGCGCCTCGGTCTGGCCGGCAATCCGTGCGTCGAGGACGGCCAGCCGCTCCAGCGCGACACACAGACCCATTTCCGAGGGCGGTGCGGCGGCCACATCACCGTCCAGACACGGCAGGAACACGCGCACGTCGTCCAGGGTGAGCCCGGCGGCCAGCAGATGGCGGATGTTGCGGACCCTCACCACGGCCCGTTCGCCGAAGACGCGGTAGCCGTTGTGGGCCCGCCCGGAGAAGATCAGTCCCGCCTGCTCGTAGTGCCGCAGCGCGCCGTTGTCGACCAGTACGTCCAGCCGGCCGTGGGCCTTGATCACGGCCCGGACGATCCGGCCGGGCCCGCCCTCGGCGGTGATGTCGGCGGCCAGCGGCGCGATCCGGCCGCGCCCGGCAGCCGTCTCCTCGGTCAAGCAACCGCGGTCAGTACGGAGGCCGTCGAGCCCTAGCGCCCATTCCCCGAAAACGCGAAAGACCCCAGGTTCACTGGGGTCTTTCTGCTGGTGTCCGAGGGGGGACTTGAACCCCCACGCCCGATAAAGGGCACTAGCACCTCAAGCTAGCGCGTCTGCCATTCCGCCACCCGGACAAGGTGTCTGTCGTTCGCGGTGTGTTTCCCGCGGCGACAAAGAAAACAATACCAGGGGTTTGGGGCTCCGATCACCATGTTTCCCGTGGTCAGTGCGGTGCGGGGCGCCGCGGGGACCGATTCCGGGGTCGCCGGGCACGATTCTTCACGGTGTGTCACCGGACCCGCACCCACCGTCGCGCGGGCTACCTTCGCGGTCATGAACGTCCGGTACCACCTGCGCCCTTTCGCCCTCTCGGACCTGCGCGAGCACCTCCGGGACACCTTCTGGTTCGCTCCGGCCGCGGGGCTCCTGGGCGCCTTCCTCCTCTGGTGGGGGGTCTCCTCGCTGGATTCGGCGATCGTCGCGCACCTGCGGGTCGACAAGGCGTACCGGGAGCTGGGCGATCTCGCCTCCTTCGCCAACGACGCGCGTACGGTCGTCACCACCGTCAGCGCGGCGATGATGACCTTCATCGGTGTCGTCTTCAGCATCTCGCTGGTGGCCGTGCAGATGGCGAGCGGGCAGCTGACGCCGCGCATCGTCCGGATCTTCGTAAGGAGCCGGATCACCAAGCTCACTCTGACGGTGTTCCTGGCGACCTTCGTGTTCTCGCTGCTGGTCCTGACCTCGTACGAGAGCGAGACCGAGATCCCGCGGCTGACCTCGGTGCCGGTGCTGCAGAGTCTGCTGACCCTGGCGATGGTCGCCCTGAGCCTGCTGCTCTTCATCACCTATGTGTCGTCGACCCTGCGGCTGCTCCAGGTCGGCCCGGTCGTCGACCGGATCGCCCGCGACTCGCTGCGGGCGCTGGCGCACCAGCCGAGGGAGGAGAACCGCGAGGGGGCCGTCGGATCTCCCGGTCCGCCGCCGCTGCCGCCGGAGACCGGCAGGGTGGCGTACGGGGGTCGGGCAGGGGTACTGCGGGACGTGGACGTGGCGCTGCTCGTACGGGTGGCGCGGCGGCGCGGGGCGGTGCTGCGGCTGCTCCCCCGCATGGGGGACTTCCTTGTGCCGGGAATGCCGCTGCTCGCGGTGCACGGCAACGAGGACACGGGACCCGGAGCCGGTACCGGCTCCGTCCCGGGCGACGCCGTGTCGGTGGGTGTCGAGCGCACGCTGCGGCGCGATCCGTCGTTCGGGCTGCGGCAGCTCACGGACATCGCGCTGCACGCCCTGTCCGCCGCCGTGAACGACCCGACCACCGCGGTGCAGTGCCTGGACCGGACGGTGCAGCTCCTGGCGGCGTACGCGGACCGGCCGCTCGGTACGGTGCGCCACCGCGACCACCGGGGCGAGGTGCGGCTCGTGGTGGAGACGCCGGACTGGACCGACCTGGTGGATCTGGCGTTCGAGGAGGTCAGGCGGTGTGTGCCAGAGGCGGGGGGACCGCAGGTCGTCAGGCGGCTGCTGGCCGGCCTGGACGACCTGCTGCTGTTCGTGCCCGAGGGGCGCGCGGCGCCACTGCTCAGGCACCGCGCGCTCCTGGTCCTGGCAGTGGAGCGGACCTCGCCGGAGCACGCCGAACGGACGTTCGCGCTGGTCCCGGACCGGAAGGGCATCGGCTGACGGGGCCGACCGCCACGCGCCCGAGCCGCCCCGGCCACCCGGCCACCCGTGCCGGACCGCCCCGGCCACCCGGCCGTGCCAGGGGCCGGGGACCGCGGGACCGCAAAAGCCGGGGTCAGCCCTTTTCGCGCTGGTGGTACGTCCGGCGGGTGTGCTCGGTGTGCGCCCTCATGGCTTCCGTGGCGCGCCGCTCGTCGCGGGTGGCGATGGCGGCGATCAGCTCACGGTGCTCGATCCAGGACTGCTTCCCCCGTCGGCGGGCCACCGGGGTGTAGTACCAGCGGACCCGGCGACCGACCTGGGCGGCGAGCGCGGAGAGCACGACGTTCCCGGCCAACTCCATGACCTTGTCGTGGAATTCGGCGTTCAGCGCGACCGCGAGGTCCACGTCGTCCTCGGCGACCGCCGCCTCGCCCCGGTCGCAGAGCGCCTCCAGCGCCGCGACGCCGTCGGCGTCCGCGTGGGCGGCGGCCAGCCGGCCGGCCTCGGCCTCCAGGAGGGTGCGGACCGAGAGCAGCTGGTCGGCCTCCTCCTCGGTCGGCTCGTGCACGAACGCGCCCTGCGCGGGGCGCAGATCGACCCAGCCCTCGGTGTTGAGCCTCTGGAGCGCCTCGCGTACCGGCTGCCGGGACACGCCGAGTTGGCCGGCCAGCTCGCTCTCCACCAGATGCTGACCGGGCTGGAGAGCGCGGATGGTGATGAGTTCGAGCAGCGCGTCGTACACGCGTTCACGCAGCGGGCCAGGTCGTTCCAGCTTGGGCACAGCCCCCTGCGGCAGTCCGTCGAACAACATCGCGCTCCCCCTCCGGGCGGCGAGTAATTGCTTATCGTCTACAGTCTACCGATCAAGATCCGCAGGAACAGATCTGTCTCACGGACAGAGGATGACCTGGCCGGCGTAGGAGAGGTTGCCGCCGAAGCCGAAGAGCAGGACGGGCGCGCCGCTCTCGATCTCCCCCCGTTCCACCAGCTTGGACAGGGCCATGGGGATGGACGCCGCGGAGGTGTTGCCGGAGTCCACCACGTCCCGGGCGATGACCGCGTTGACGGCGCCGATCTTGCGGGCCACCGGTTCGATGATCCTGAGGTTGGCCTGGTGGAGTACGACGGCCGCCAGGTCCTCGGGGACGATCCCCGCCTTCTCGCACACCCGGCGCGCGATCGGCGGCAGTTGCGTGGTGGCCCAGCGGTAGACGGACTGGCCCTCCTGGGCGAAGCGGGGCGGCGTCCCCTCGATGCGTACGGCGTTGCCCATCTCGGGGACCGAGCCCCACAGCACGGGGCCGATGCCCGGCGCTCCGCTCTCCCCCGGGTCCGCCACGACCACGGCGGCGCCCGCTCCGTCGCCGACCAGGACGCAGGTACTGCGGTCGGTCCAGTCGGCGATGTCGCCCATCTTGTCGGCGCCGATGACCAGCGCGCGGGTGGCCGCTCCGGCGCGGATCGCGTGGTCGGCCGTGGCGAGTGCGTGGGTGAAGCCCGAGCAGACCACGTTGATGTCCATCACCGCAGGGGAGCCCATGCCCAGCCGGGCGGCGACCCGCGCCGACATGCTGGGCGAGCGGTCGATGGCGGTGGAGGTCGCGACGAGGACGAGGTCGATGTCGGAGGCCTGGAGTCCGGCCGTCGCGAGCGCCTTGGCGGCGGCGTGCGCGGCCAGTTCGTCCACCGGCTCGTCCGGACCTCCCACATGACGGGTCCGGATGCCGACGCGGCTGGTGATCCACTCGTCGCTGGTGTCGACCATGGCGGCAAGGTCGTCGTTGGTCAGCACCTTCGCGGGCTGGTAGTGGCCGAGCGCCACGACACGTGAGCCGGTCATGTACGGGTTCCCCTCGCTACGTATGGCAGGAACCATCCAGTCTTGGTCGCTACCGCCCGGTACGGGGGCACGTGATCCGACAGGAATACGGACCGCGGGTTGGAGCCTTGGCGACAGACCTGCTCCGGACGGGCGGTGCCGGACCGCTCCCCGTACTGCCGGGCCGCTCCCCGTCCTGCCCCTGCCGATCCCCGCCCGGCCCGCCGCTCCCCGTACCGCCGGGCCGTTCCCCGTACTGCCGGGCCGTCAGGTTCCTTGCCGTGCGGGACGGCAGGGCTACCCGTCCGCGTCGGGCCGTGCGCGGTACGGAGAACGGGACCTGAGTGTGCGGGGGCGGGGGACCCTGCGGCCCGCGGCACGTGTAGCGGACCATGAGATGGTGAAGGTGACCGCGGCCGCGCGACGGCCGGGAGGGCGGCTGCCTCCGCCGCGCAAGGGCCGCCGAGGCCTCCCCACGTACAGGAATCGGGTCTGAGCCATGGGACGGGTCACCGAGCGACGACGCACTCTCCGCATCCGGGACGGGGCGGTGTCGAGCCGTGCCGACACGCTCGTCGCCGAGGAGCCGCTGGAGATCCGTCTCAACGGCAAGCCGCTCGCCATCACGATGCGCACCCCGGGCGACGATTTCGCGCTGGCGGCGGGGTTCCTGGTCAGCGAGGGGGTCATCGGCGCCGGGTCCGAGGTCCGGTCGATCGTCTACTGCGCCGGTGCGACGGCGGACGGCGTCAACACGTACAACGTGGTGGACGTGCAGCTGACGCCGGGCGTAGTGGTCCCGGACATCACCCTCGAACGCAATGTGTACACGACGTCCTCGTGCGGCCTCTGCGGCAAGGCCAGTCTCGACGCGGTACGGACCACGACCCGGCATCCGGTCGCCGACGAGCCCCCGGTACGGGTCACCCCGGAGCTGCTCTCGGCCCTGCCGGACCGGCTCCGCGCGGCGCAGCGGGTCTTCGACCGGACCGGCGGGCTGCACGCCGCCGCGCTCTTCTCCGAGGAGGGCGAGCTGCTGGACATCCGGGAGGACGTCGGCCGTCACAACGCGGTCGACAAGCTGGTCGGGCGGGCGCTGACGGACGACCGGCTGCCGTTGTCGCGGTCGGTGCTGCTGGTGTCGGGCCGGGCCTCGTTCGAGCTCGCGCAGAAGGCGGTGATGGCCGGGATTCCGGTCCTGGCGGCGGTGTCGGCGCCGTCGTCGCTCGCCGTCGACCTGGCGGCGGAGAGCGGGCTGACCCTGGTCGGTTTCCTGCGGGGGCCGTCGATGAACGTGTACGCGGGCGAGCACCGGATCGCGCTGGAGGCCCCGGTCGCCGGAGGCTGACGCCGCCCGCTGTACGGGCCGGGATCGGCACCGCGTACGTGCACCCGGAAACGGCGGGCGGGGCCCCGGTTCTCCGAGGCCCCGCCCGTCACTCCCGCCCGTCACGCCCGCCCGTCAGCTCGCGGTGGCCGCCTCGCTCGGGGCGGCGACACCGGCGACCGGCTGTACGGGCTCCTCGGGGTCGCGGGAGCGGCGCTTGGCGATGACCGCGCAGACCATCAGCTGCATCTGGTGGAAGAGCATCAGCGGCAGGACGGCGAGGCTCGCGTGCGCGCCGAACAGGACGCTGGCCATCGGCAGCCCGGACGCCAGGCTCTTCTTCGATCCGGCGAACTGGATGGCGATCCGGTCGGCGCGGTCGAAGCCGAGCCGCTTGGCTCCGTACCAGGTGACCGCCAGCATGACGGCCAGCAGGACCGCCTCGGCGGCCAGCAGCGCGACGAGCCGCAGCGGGGTCACCTGGTGCCAGATGCCGGCGACCATGCCCTCGCTGAAGGCGGTGTAGACGACGAGCAGGATCGAGCCGCGGTCGACGTAGCCCAGGATCTTCTTGTGGCGGCCGAGGAAGCCACTGGTCCAGCGGCGCAGCAGCTGTCCCACGACGAAGGGGACGAACAGCTGCAGGACGATCTTCACCAGCGAGTCGGCGGAGAAGCCTCCGGCGGAGCCGCCGAGCAGCAGGGCGGCGAGCAACGGGGTGATCACGATCCCCGCGATGCTGGAGAAGGAGCCCGCGCAGATCGCCGCGGGGACGTTCCCGCGCGCGATCGAGGTGAAGGCGATCGACGACTGGATCGTGGACGGCACCAGGCAGAGGAAGAGGAACCCGGACTGGAGCTGCGGGCTCAGGACGAAGGGAACGAGGCCCTTGCTCGCCAGCCCCAGCAGCGGGAAGACCACGAAGGTGGAGCAGAGCACGGTCAGGTGGAGCCGCCAGTGGCGGAGGCCGTCCATCGCCTCGGCCGTGGAGAGCCGGGAGCCGTAGAGGAAGAAGAGGAACGCGACCGCGGCGGTGGAGGTGTCGCCCGCCACGTCGGCGGCGGTGCCCGACGCGGGGAGCAGCGCGGCGACCACGACTGTCCCGATGAGCGCCAGGATGTACGGGTCGACGGGCAGCCAGGACGGCAGCCTCAGGGTGCGGGGGCTCATGTGCTCCACGTTCGTCTCACGGTCGAATGTATACAGTCGCCATTCTGCTCCTGGCCGCCCCCATCGGGAAACCCGCATACCGAACTCACTGTCATCACGGATCGCGATAGCCTGCCTCCATGTACGACCCCGCACAGCTCCGTACCTTCCTGGCGGTCGCCCAGACCCTGAGCTTCACCCAGGCCGCCCGGCGGCTCGGCGTCCGGCAGTCCACGGTGAGCCAGCACGTGCGGCGGCTGGAGGAGGCCACCGGCCGGCAGCTGTTCACCCGGGACACCCACCGGGTGGATCTCACGGAGGACGGCGAGGCGATGCTCGGGTTCGCCGGCACGATCCTGCGGGCGCACGAACGCGCCTCCGCGTTCTTCGCCGGGACCCGGCTGCGCGGCCGGCTGCGCTTCGGTGCCTCGGAGGACTTCGTACTGACCCAGCTGCCGGAGATCCTGGAGGGCTTCCGCAAGGAGCACCCGGAGGTCGACCTGGAGCTGACCGTGGAGCTGTCCGGCTCGCTCCACCAGTCGCTCGCGGCCGGCCGGCTGGACCTGGTGCTGGCGAAGCGGCGGACCGGCGACACCCATGGAGAGCTCGTCGGACGGGACGCACTGACCTGGATCGGGGCGCCGCAGCTGCGGATCGACCCGGAGCGGCCGTTGCCGCTGATCGTGTTCCCGCCGCCCGGCATCACCCGGGCGCGCGCGCTGGAAGTGCTGGAGCGGCACGGCAGGTCCTGGCGGCTGGCGTGCACGAGCTCCAGCCTCAGCGGACTGATCGCGGCGGCCCGCGCCGGGCTGGGCGTGATGGCGCACACCCGGGGTCTGATCCCGCCGGGACTGGTGGAGGTGCCGGTGAGGGCCGGGCTGCCGGACCTCGGCGACGTCGACTTCGTCCTGCTGCACGGCCACCGCCGGGGCGGCTCGCCGGAGGCGGCGGACGCCCTGGCCGCCGCGATCCTGGCCGGCGGGGACCGGCTGCACCGGGGGTTCGGCGGTCCGGGCGACGCACCGGTCTGAGGCACGGAACCGCCTCGCGACGGCGGGGATGCGGGGGATGCGGGGCACCCTTCACCGGTGCACGCGCGGCGGCCTCCACGGCACATGCGCGGGGCTCCCACCTGTACAGATTCTGTGCAGAAAGGGCGGCGCGTGCTTACTCCAGGGTCAGAAGTCCGCCCGAGCCTTGCCCATCTGGCCGGATTTCGACGTATGCCGGGCGCTCGGGGTCCGTGCGGGCGGGCCCTTTCCCCTCCCAAGGGCCCCCGGGTTGGGGTAGCGTCGCGGCGCTGTGCGGAGCGCCGTAAGGAGCAGGTCATTGCGCGAGTTCACCGTCCCACCCATGGCAGCCGCACGACGTCCGGTCGGGGGCCTCGCCGATACCGTCTTCGAACAGGCGCACGATGATCCGCAACGGGTGTCGTTCGGCCGGAAGGACGCGGACGGGCAGTGGCAGGATGTCACCGCCGAAGCCTTCCGCGACGAGGTGCTGGCGCTCGCGCGGGGGCTCGTGGCACACGGCATCCGGTTCGGCGACCGGGTCGCCCTCATGTCCCGTACGCGGTACGAGTGGACCCTCTTCGACTTCGCCCTGTGGACCCTGGGCGCCCAGTCCGTGCCGGTCTATCCCACGTCCTCGGCCGAGCAGGTCCTGTGGATGCTGCACGACTCCGAGGTCTCCGCGATCATGGTCGAGCACGAGGACCACGCCATGACGGTGGGTTCGGTGATCGACCGCCTGCCCCGGCTGAAGCGGCTGTGGCAGCTCGACGGAGACGCGGTCGCCGAGCTGATGGAGGCGGGCACCCGGATCGACGACGAGGTGGTGCACCGCCACCGGCGTGCGGTGACACCCGACTCGGTGGCCACCGTCGTGTACACCTCGGGGACGACCGGCCGCCCGAAGGGCTGCCTGATCACCCACGCCAACCTGATGTTCGAGGCCGACACCATGGCCCAGCGGTGGGAGCCGGTCTTCCGCTCCAGACCGGGCGACGAACCGTCCACCCTGCTCTTCCTGCCGCTCGCGCACGTCTTCGGCCGCATGGTCGAGGTCGCCTCCCTGCGCAACCGCGTGACCCTGGCCCACCAGCCGGAACTCTCCGCCCACGCGCTGATGCCGGATCTGGAGTCGTTCCGGCCGACGTTCGTCCTGGCCGTCCCCTACATATTCGAGAAGCTCTTCCACGGCGCCCGCCGCAGGGCCGAGGCGGAGGGGCGGGTCGGCCCGTTCGACAAGGCCGTGGAGGTCTCCGTCCGGTACGCGGAGGCGATGGAGCAGCGGACCTTCGGCACCGGCCCCGGCCCGTCGGCGGGCCTCCGGATGCAGCACCAGTTCTTCGACAAGGTCGTGTACAAGAAGTTCCGCGACGCGATGGGCGGCCGGATACGGCACGCGATGTCCGGCGGCTCCGGCATGGAACGCCGGCTGGGACTGTTCTTCGCGGGCGCGGGCATCGAGATCTACGAGGGCTACGGGCTCACCGAGACCACCGCCGCCGCGACGGGCAACCCGCCCGGCCGGGTCAGGTACGGAACCGTGGGCCAGCCCATCCCCGGCACCACCGTGCACATCGCCGAGGACGGCGAGGTCTGGGTGCACGGAGGCCAGGTTTTCGCGGGGTACCTGGGCAATCCCGAGGCGACGGCGGCGGTGGTCCACGACGGCTGGCTCGCCACGGGCGACCTCGGGGCGCTGGACGAAGACGGTTATCTGACGATCACCGGGAGGAAGAAGGAGATCCTCGTGACGTCGGGCGGCAAGAGCGTCTCCCCCGCCGGACTGGAGGAACGGGTGCGGGCGCACCCGCTCGTCGCCCAGTGCATCGTGGTCGGCAACGACCGCCCGTACATCGCGGCGCTGGTGACGCTGGACCAGGAGGCCGTGGACCACTGGCTCGCGATGCAGGGCCGGGCCCCGCTACCGCCGGCCGAGCTCGTCCGGGACCCGGACCTGGAGATGGAGGTACGCCGCGCGGTGGTGGCCGCCAACACCGCGGTCTCGCAGGCGGAGTCGATCCGTACGTTCCGCATCCTGGCCCACCGGTTCAGCGAGGAGCGCGGCCTGCTGACGCCGTCGCTGAAGCTGAGGCGGAGGGCGATCGAGACGGCGTACTCGATCGAGGTGGACGCCCTCTACGGCTGAGCGCGTGCTCGTCGCGCCCTGCCCTGTCATGCTCTGTCCCGCTCTGCCCTGCCCTGGCGTGCCGCGCCCCGCAACGCCACGTGCGGGGACACAAAGCTCGATCCGGGAATGGATCAGTCGCGCCGATCGTTATCTTCGGGAGTAATGACCACCGACGTAAGGATCGACCGCTCGTGAGCAAGGTCCCCTCCCTCAGCCTCAACAACGGCGTCGACATGCCGCAGCTCGGTTTCGGTGTCTGGCAGGTGCCGGACGACGAGGCGGAGCAGGCGGTCACGACCGCGATCGAAGCCGGATACCGCAGCATCGACACCGCTGCGATCTACGGAAACGAGTCGGGCACGGGCAAGGCCATCGCCGCATCCGGTGTCGCCCGCGACGAACTCTTCGTCACCACGAAGCTGTGGAACTCCGACCAGGGCTACGACGCCACGCTGGCGGCCTTCGACACCTCGCTGGACAAGCTGGGCCTGGACTACGTCGACCTGTACCTGATCCACTGGCCGACGCCCGAGAATGACCGGTACGTCGACACGTACCGCGCCTTCGAGAAGATCTACGCCGACGGCCGCGCGAAGGCGATCGGCGTCTCGAACTTCCTGCCGGAGCACCTGGAGCGGCTGATCGGCGAGACCTCGGTGGTCCCGGTGATCAACCAGATCGAGCTGCACCCGCAGCTCCAGCAGGCCGAGTCCCGTGCCGTCCACGCCAAGCACGGCATCGCCACCGAGGCATGGTCCCCGCTCGGCTCCGGCCGGGGCCTCCTGGAGGTTCCGACGGTCGTCGCGGTCGCCCAGAAGCACGGCCGCACGCCGGCCCAGGTGGTGCTGCGCTGGCACCTCCAGCTCGGCAACGTCGTCATCCCGAAGTCCGTGACGCCGTCGCGGATCGCCGAGAACATCGACGTGTTCGACTTCGAGCTGGACGCGGACGACCTGGCCGCCTTCGCCGCACTCGACGAGGGCAAGCGCCTCGGCCCGAACCCGGCCGAGTTCAACTGACCTCTCCGGACGCGCGGCTCCCGACGCGCGCGTCCGGCTCGACGGCGTCCCACCGCTGCGGCGGTGGGACGCCGTCGGCGTGTCCGGGCCGACTGCGGACCGGCCGGACCTCCGCCTCGACCCCTTGGCGTGAGTGCACTCCAGCTCGGCCGGACTCTCAGGAACGAACCGGCCACCCATCCACGCGATCTGATCCGGCAGAGTCTCCGAGCAGGTACCGTGCCTTCATCGGCGGCAACACCGCCCCGATCCACCGGACATCACCTGGCGCAGCGTGCCCGCTCCGGGCCCCACCTCTTGGATGAGCAATGTCTCTCGCACCCAGGTGGCTGTATCTGGCCGCCGTCGAACTCCTGGCCGTGGCCAACCTCGCCACCCACTTCTCCGTGCCCGCCCTGTACGTGGTGACCTTTGTCGCCACGCTGCCCTTCGTCGTGCCGATGGGCATCTTCTTCGCCGTGGTGGCCGGCTCCACCATGGACGCGGTGGGTTACACCGGCGGAAGCAACTTCGTCGAAGGCGCCGTCTACTTCGCCGCGGTGACGGCCGCGGCCGTCACCAACACGTTGGTCATCCCGCGCCTGCGGCGCAAGTTCTGCACCGGACAGTTCCCGGGGAGGCTGCTGCGGCGGCAGGCAGGCTTGTAGCCGCCCGCCCGCGGGACGTGTTCCTTCGTCCCGAACGCCCCTGAAGGCTGTCCCGCACCTCCCGCAGGAGGTGCGGGACAGCCCTCTACTCGGCCTCGTGGGCGGTCGCGGCGGCCGTCACCCGGGCGGCCAGGGCGAGGTCCTTCGCGGTGACCGCGCCGCCCGCGTCATGGGTGTGCACGGCGAGGGAGACGGTGTTGTAGCCGAGCGTCAGGTCCGAGTGATGGTTCAGTTCGTCCTGGATCCGGGCGACGTGCACGGTGAACGCGGCGGCGGCGAAGTGCGACGGAAGCCGGTAACCACGCGTCAGCCGGCCCCCTTCGTGCTTCCATCCGGGCAGTTCACCCAGGCCTGCCTCGATCTCGGTGGGTGTCAGCGGTTCGGCGGGCATGCGTGGCTCCTTCTCGGGCGGTACGGGCCGCCGGTGCGGCAGCCCGGGGCAGCGGTTCGGGACAGCCGGACGGCGGTCCGGGACGGCGGGCGCCGTGCCGGGCCTCCGCCGACTCGGTCATGATCCGCCGGACGGCCTCCGGGGACACGGCCCGACACGGCCCCCGCCGCACGGCCCTGCGCGGCTACGCGCTGGGCCGTGGGGCGGATCCGGGCTAGGGTGCGCCGATGCCCACGCACCCGCCCCACCTGCTCACCGCGGTTCCCCTGACGACACCACGCCTCACCCTGGAACCACTCACCGTGGAACACGCGCGTGAGGCGGTCTCCCTCTTCGACGACGTCCGGCTCCACACCTGGACCGGCGGGTCACCCAGCACCCTCGCGCAGCTCGAAGCCCGGTACGTCCGCCAGTCGGCGGGCCGGTCGCCGGACGGCACGCAGGGGTGGCTGAACTGGATGCTGCGCAGAACGTCGGACGGGGTACTGATCGGCACGGTCCAGGCCACGTCGTACCGCAGGCCGCCCAACGGGGAGGCCGTGGAGGCGTCGCTCGCGTGGGTGGTCGGTGTCGACCACCAGGGTGCGGGCTACGGACGCGAGGGAGCGCTCGCCATGGCGTCCTGGCTGCGGGCACGGGGAGTGGACGGGCTGGCCGCGTACATCCGCCCCGGGCACACCGCGTCGACGGGCATCGCGCGGGCGCTCGGGCTGCGGGCGACCGACACCGTGCTGGACGGCGAGGTCCGGTGGAGCGACACGGGGAGGTAGGACCGCGCACCAGGAAGCCGTCCACCGCACTCGCGGCACACGCCCCACAGAGCGCCCCTCCCCCGCACGCGCGACACCCACAGAGCACCCGCCACCCCACGCGCGACACCCACACCCCACACAGCACCCCATCCACCCCACGCGCCACATCCCACACAGCACCCCCCCGCCACGCGCGCGGACCGGCGCGCCTCTGGCTCAAGCCATCTCCTTCTACGCCGCCCCCTCCGCCTCCAGGTGTGTGGCGACGAGTACGGCGAACTCCTCCGGCGTGGCGATCCGTACGCCGAGGCCTTCCGCCTTGGTCCGCTTCGAGCCCGCCTTCTCCCCGGCGACGAGCAGGCTGGTGCGCCCGGAGACGCTGGACGAGGACTTCCCGCCCGCCCGCTCGACGAGTTCGTTCATCTGGTTGCGGGAGAGCTTCTCCAGCACTCCGGTCATCGCCCCGGTGACCACGACGGTCATCCCGGCCAGGGGCAGTTGCGACACGCCGTCGCCGTCCGGGCTGACCTCCCCGTCGGTGGCGGTGGCGGCGGCCGATTCCTCCGCGCCCGGCTCCGGCGGCGGAGTGGCGCCCGGCTCCGTCATGTTGACGCCCGCCTTCACCAGCTTCTCGATCAGCGGGGCCAGTTCCACCAGTTCGGCGACGACGGCCGACGCCTTCTCCGTGCCGATGCCGTCCACCCGCTGGAGCGTCTCGGCGTCGGCGGCGGTGATCCTGTCCATCGAGGCGAAGTACCGGGCGATGCGGCGGGACATGGAGCGGCCGGTGCCGCGTATGCCGAGGGCGCAGAAGACCCGGGAGAGCGGGCGGGAGCGCGCGGTGTCGATGGCCGCGAGGAGGTTGTCCGTGGAGGTCTCGCCCATGCGCTCCAGGGCGAGCAACTGCTCGCGTTCCAGGGTGAAGAGGTCGGCGAGGTCCTGGACGAGCCCCGCTTCGACGAGCTGGACGACCCGGGTGGCGCCCAGCCCCTCGATGTCGAGCTGGTCCCGTCCGGCGGCGTACGAGAGGGAGGCGACCAGGCGGCAGTCGCGGCCCCGGACGCACCGCCAGCGCTGCTCGCTCGTGTCGATCGCGGAGCCGCACTGCGGGCAGACCTCCGGGAACTCGATCGGCCTCTCCTCCCCCGTCCGGAGGTGGACGGCGGGGGCTTCCACGCGGGGGATGATGTCGCCCGCCTTGTGGACCATCACCATGTCGCCGAGGCGCAGGTCGCGGCGGGTGATGTCGGCGGGGTTGTGCAGGGTGGCGAAGCCGACCGTGGAGCCGTCGATCTCCACGGGTTCCAGCACGGCGCGCGGGGCGATGATGCCCGTACGCCCGACGTTCCACTCGACGGAGAGCAGCCGGGTGACCTTCTCCACGGCGGGGAGTTTGTACGCGATGGCCCAGCGCGGCGCGCGCGTGCCGTTGCCCGCGGCGCGCTGGTCGGCGGCGTGGTCCGCCTTGATGACGATGCCGTCGATGCCGAAGGCCAGCGAGGCCCGGAGCGCGCCGATCTCCTCGACACGGGCGAGTACGTCCTCCACCGTCCCGAGGGTGCGCGGGGCGACCGGGGTGTCCGCCGCCGTGTGCACGCCGAGGCCGGAGACGTACCCGAGGACTTCGCTGTGCGGCAGTTCGGCCAGTCGCCCGGCGAGCTCGCCGGAGTCCGGGAGCGGGAGCGCCCCGTACGCGAAGAAGGTCATCTCGACGCGGTAGGGCCGGTCCTTGGCGCGCAGGGTGCCCGCGGCGCCATTGCGCGGGTTGACGAAGGGAGACGCGCCGTGGGCGGTGCGGACCGTGTTGGCCTGCTCGAACTGCTCGGTGGTCATGAGTATTTCGCCGCGCAGCTCGATGGTGACCGGCGCCGCGAGCTCCTCGGGGAGTCCGAGGACGGTCCCGATGGCGTGCGAGACGTCCTCGCCGGCGGTGCCGTCGCCGCGGGTGACGAGCTGCTCCAGCCGGCCCGCGCGGTAACGGGCGGCGACGGCGAGGCCGTCGAGCTTGGGCTCGACGCTCCACGCCTCGACGGGTCTGCCTATGCGGCGCTCCAGGGAGACGGTCCAGGTCGCGAACTGCTCGCCGGAGAAGACGTTGTCCAGCGAGAGCATCGGAGCCGTGTGCGGGACGTCCCCGACCGCCGCGCCGCCCGCGACCTTGCCGGTGGGCGATGCGGCCAGCACGTCCTCGGGGTGCGCCGCCTCGTACGCGGCGATCGCGCGCGCCAGGCGGTCGTACGCGTCGTCGTCGAGCGCGCTGTCCCCCGTCGCGTAGTACGCGGCGGCGGCGCGGGTGGCCTCCTCGACGGCGGCGGCGTAGGCGGTGGCGTCGGCGAGCGCGACGGCTGAGTTCGTCATGGCCACCATCCTGCCGCCCACCACTGACAACGGCCCCTGCGGGAGGTGCCGGCCGGTCCCTCCACCCCGAAGATCACCTCCGGCTGCCGGGGCACGGGCCGGGCCCCCACCGGTCCCGGTATAAATGCTGCATGACTGCCGATGTGTCACCTCCCCTGCGTCCCGCGACCCTGGAGGACGTTGCCGCGGTGGCCGGTGTCTCCCGGGCCACCGTCTCCCGGGTGATCAACGGCGCGACCACGGTCGATCCGGTGCTGCGCCAGGTCGTCGAGGAGGCGGTCGTCGCCACGGGGTACGTACCGAACCGCGCGGCGCGTTCGCTGGTGACCCGGCGCACCGACTCGATCGCGCTGGTGGTCTCCGAGCGCGAACGCCGCACGGTGGCCGAGCCGTTCGTCGGGCGGATGTTCTCCGACCCGCACTTCGGGCGGGTCGTCACCGGTCTGCTGGACGTGTTGCGTCCGGCGGGCATCCAGATGGTGCTGATGCTGGCGGACGACGCGGTATCCCGGGGGCAGTTGCTGTCGTACCTGCGGCAAGGACATGTCGACGGGGTGGTGTTGATCTCCTCGCACGCCGACGACCCGTTGCCCGGGCTGCTGCACGAAACGCGGTTGCCCGCCGTGCTGGCGAGCGCGCCGGCGCAGCCCACGCCGCTCACGCACGTGGAGGCCGATCAGCACGCCGGGGCGGGGCTCGCGGCGGACCATCTGGTGGCGCTGGGGCGTCGGCGGCTGGTGACGGTGGCGGGTCCGCAGGACCGGCCCGCGGGCCGGGCCCGGCTGAGCGGGTTCCTGGATGCCCTGGCGGCACACGGGATCACGGACGTACCGAGTGCCGAGGGCGATTTCACGCACGCGGGCGGGGCGTCGGCGATGAAGCGGCTGCTGGGTGACCGTCCCGATCTGGACGGGGTGTTCGTCGCGTCGGACCTGATGGCGCTGGGCGCCCTGCCGGTCCTGCTGCGGGCGGGGCTCGACGTGCCGTCCGACGTGGCGGTGGTGGGGTTCGACGACAGCAGCGCGGCGCTGGCCTGCGATCCGCCGCTGACGACGGTGCGCCAGCCGGTGGAGGAGATGGCGGCCGAGATGGCCCGGCTGCTGCTGCGGCAGATACGTACCTCCGAGGCGCCCGCGCCGTCCGTCGTGTTCCCGCCGGTGCTGGTGGGCCGGGAGTCGGCCTGAGCGCTGTGCCGGGCCGCACGGGCCCGGCAGCCGTGCGGTACGTGTCGCCGTCAGCCGCGCGGCTCGTGGACCGTACCTGCGCCGGGGTCCGGCAGCGTGGTGTCCACGGCCGCCTCGCCCCGCGCGCCCGGCAGCGGCCGGTCGGCGTACGGGAGGCCCGCGACGCCCTCGTGGCGCAGCGGCACCTGGGGTCCGGAGGGCTCCCGCAGCCAGCGCCTGAGTACCCGGTGGACGGCCTCGGCGCCGACCGGGCCGATGTGCGGCACCGTGACCGGGGCGCCCGGCCCGGCCGTACCGGACGCCGCCGTGCCCGCCCCCGCCGTACCGGACGCCGTCGCTTCGGCGGCGAGTACGTCGAGCGGGTCGGTCATCCCGCGGGGCCACAGCAGGAACGGCCGTGACTGCGGGCCGCCGAGTCCGCCGTGCGAGCCGATCTGTTCCTCGAAGGCGTGCACCCGGTCCGTCGCGGGGTCGTACATCGAGTTCACCATGACGTCGGCGACGTGCGGGAAGGTGTCGGTGCGGCGTATCGCGTCCGCCGCGCCGGGGCCGAAGCCGGTGAGGGGGCCCTCGTCGTCGCGCAGTTCGGCCACCGGCACTTCGGCCCCGCCGGCTCCGAGGACGACCGAGCCGTGCCGCTCGCTGCGGACCAGCAGGAAGCCGATCCCCGGGTGGTTCGCCAGGGTGCCGAGCAGGGCCGGGTGGCGTCGGTCGATCTCCTCGCGGGAGGCGCGGCCGTCGATGCCGGGGAAGGAGATCAGGCCGAGGTTGCCGGAGGCCAGGACGACCGGGTCGGACGCGGTGGAGGCGGGCTCCGCCTCCGTCTCCTGCACCGGCCGGTGGAGTGCGATGCGCACCGCGTCGCGGGCCTCGGAGGCGCTGAGGGTGCGCTGCGCGCGCCGGGGCACGGGGAGGCCGCAGCCCGCCCGTACGAGGTCCTTCAGCGTCAGCCCGTACCGTCCGGCGAAGGTCTCTCCGAGGCTCTGGCCGTGGTCGGAGAGGAGCACGATCCGGTACGCGCGCGGGGTGTGCTCGGTGATCTTGGTGATGAGGGCGAGGGAGCGGTCGAGCCGGGCGAGGACCTTGTCGGCGTCGCGGCTGTACGGCCCCGAGTGGTGGGCCACCTCGTCGTAGGCGACGAGGTCCGCGTAGACGGCGGTCCGTCCGGCGAACATGTCGCCGATGACGGCGGCGACCACGACGTCGCGTTCGAGGACGGTCGCGAAGGCCCGTATGAAGGGGTAGAGGCCGCCGCGCTTGATGCGCGGGGTCTCCTTGCGCAGCCTCGACCGGGTGGACTGGCCGATCTCCCGGCCGACCTCGGCGACGAAGGAGAGGGCGGTACGGACGGCGTTGGCCGGGTCGGAGAAGTAGGCGAAGTAGCCGGCGCGCGACCTGCGGCCCTTGCCGCGCCGCCCGGCCATCGACAGGACGAGGGCGAGCTGGTCGGCTCCCCCGCTGAAGAGGTTGCCCCGGCTGGCGCCGTCGAAGGATAGCAGGCCGCCGTCGTGGGTGCGCGCGAGGGCCCGGCGCTGGAGTTCGAGGGCGCTGGCGGGGCGGCTGGAGACCATCACGGTGCCGGTCTCCTTCTCGTACCACCGGAAGGCGGGCACGTCGTGGTTGGTGCCGTGCAGCAGGGCGAGCTGGCTGGCGCCGGTCTGGCTGGACCAGTCGGTGCGCCAGGGGGTGATCCGGTGTCCGCCGGGGTCGGCGAGCCAGCCGGCCACCGTGGGCATCAGTCCCCCGGCGGCGGCCCTCGTCAGGACGTCGTGGCCGACCCCGTCGAGCTGGATGAAGACGGTGCCGGGCGGTCCGCCGCGGCCGTCCCCGGCGTCGCCGGGGAGGCGCTTGCGCCGCCGGTCGGCGAGGCGGGAGAGCCGCCGCCGGTAGGCGTCGTCGTCCCTGACGGCGAGTGCGGTGGAGGCCGCCGAGGCGACCGCGGACATCACCGCCGCGACGACCACGGCGGTCTCCGGGTTCGCCGTGCCGCGTCCGTCCGGGATCAGCCGGAGGGCCAGGAGCAGCAGGGAGCCGTTGAGGAAGAACACGAGCGCGCCGAGGACGAACGCGGGGACCACCAGCAGCGCCCGGACCACGAGGGGCCAGACGAGGGCGGAGAGCAGTCCGAAGGCGCCCGCTCCCCAGGCGGCGGTGAACGCGGTCTTGGTGATGGTGTCGCCGTTGTCGGACTGGAGCTGGAAATCGGGGAGGACGCCCGCGAGGGCGAGCATCGTCAGGGCGGACACCGCCCACACCGCCGTCACCCGCAGCAGGGCACTTCCCGCCCTGCGCCATCGCCCGGCTCCCACGCCCGCTCCGCCTTCCCTGCGTCCGGGCCGGTCGGTCCAAGGCGTGCCCCGGGACACCTCCGGGGCCCGCCCACCAGCTTCGCACAGCCATTCCCCGTCGTCGGTGGTCCGGTCCCCGGGCACAGGTGTACGCCCCGCGCGAGGGGGCAGACCCCGGGTCGGCGCTCGATGCGGGAGGCATAGGCTCGTACGGGCTCCCGCACGCGGAAGAGCTGCGGTGCGGCGGAGCGAAGCGGACCGGGGAGAACGGACAAGAGGAGGCGGGACGCCGGTGGAGGTCACCTGGTGGGGTCATGCCACCTGCACGATCGAGGACTCCGGGGTGCGGGTGCTGACCGACCCGCTCTTCGTCCGCCGGTTCGCACATCTGCGCCGCCGGGGCGGAGCGGTCCCGCCGCCGTCGGCGGCGCTGGCCGACGTGGTCCTCGTCTCCCACCTCCACTCCGACCACCTGCACCTGCCGTCGCTGGCCCGGGTCGCCCCCGGTACCCGGCTGATCGTGCCGGGCGGCACGGTCCGCGCGGTGCCCGGTCTGCGGGTGGTGCGGCGGATGCGCGACCTGCGGATCACCGAGGTGGCGCCCGGCGACACGGTTCGGATCGGCGGGGTGACCGTGCGCGCGGTGCCCGCCGAGCACGACGGCCGCCGCCTCCCGGTCGGCCCGCAGCGGGTCGCGGCGCTCGGTTACGTGGTGGAGGGCGAGGCACGTACGTACTTCGCCGGGGACACCGGCCTGTTCGAGGAGATGGCGAAGGAAGTGGGTCCGGTCGACGTGGCACTGCTGCCGGTGGGCGGCTGGGGACCGAATCTGGGTCCCGGCCATCTGAACGCGGCCCGGGCGGCCGAGGCCCTGGCGCGGCTCGCTCCCCGCTCGGCGGTGCCGGTGCACTGGGGCACGTTCTGGCCGGTCGGCATGGACGGGGTCCGCCCGCACGAGTTCCACTCACCCGGCGCCGAATTCGTACGGCAGGCGGCGCTGCTGGTGCCCGAGGTGGCGGTCCATCTGCCGGCGCACGGCGAGCGGGTCCTGCCGGAGGTCCACCGGTGATCATGGACCAACTGGCGCAGCTGCCGACCGAGGGGACCCAGCAGGCCGTCGGGTATCCGACGCTCTTCACGCTGGTGGCGCTGGGCTCCCTGGTGCCGGTGGTGCCGACGGGGGCGCTGGTGAGTTCGGCGGGTGTGGTGGCGTTCCACCAGAACTCGCCGTTCTCCCTGCTGTTCGTCTTCCTCACCGCGGCCACGGCGGCGTTCCTCGGTGACATCTGCCTGTACTGGCTGGGCAAGCGCGGCGTCCACTCCAGGAGCGGCTCGAAGTGGCTGAAGTTCATCACCGACCGGGCAGCCCCGGAACGGCTGGCGCAGGCGCAGCGGAAGCTGGACGAGCACGGGGTGATGGTGCTGGTGCTGTCGCGGCTGATACCGGCGGGCCGGATACCGGTGATGCTGGCATGCCTGCTGGGCGAGATGCCGTTGCACCGGTTCGCCCGGGGTGACGTTCCGGCCTGTCTCGCCTGGGCGGCCACGTACCAGCTGATCGGCATCCTGGGCGGTTCGCTCTTCCCGGAGCCCTGGCAGGGCGTGGTGGCCGCCGTGGGTCTGACGCTGCTGATCAGCGGGGTGCCGGCCGGGTGGCGCGGGCTGCGGGCGCGGTTCGGGCACTGAGGCGCTGAAGTCGACACAGAGAATCACGCTCACTTGGACTCAACTATTCTCACATACTCTCCCGGCTGATACAGTCGAGCAATGCCCAATCAGCCTCTTTCGGTAGACCCGCAGACCTACTCCCAGCTGACCCTCTTGGCCCGCGCGTGGAATGTCACGCAAGAGGAGGTGGTACGCCGCCTCCTCCAGCACTTCCAGTCACCCGACGCGCCACTGAGCACGAACTCCGCCGGGAGAACCGACCAGCACATCGCCGTGCACGCCATCTACGAAGGCGTCCGCGTGGATGGCCTCTACGACACGGCCGGCAGCTCCCTGGAGATCCCTCACGGGCCCGGCGCGGGCACTTATCGGACCCCCAGCGGTGCGGCTACCGCCGTCCTTCAAGCACTTAACCCGAAGGTGAAGCCCAACCGCAACGGATGGAGCTTCTGGATCGTGAGCGAGAGCGGGGCACTCCTCCAGTCCCTGAGGTGACCGACATCACATTCACATTTCCTCTTCAGTGCTCATCTAATGCAGTATGCTCTCATGATGGCTCGGCTTAGGGTCCGTAGCCGCGAACACGGGAGAAATTCGTGAACCACGCCCCAGGCCCTCTGCTGCCACAGCGCACCGCGCTCGTCCTGACGCTCGGAGTACTGATCGGTGTCGGGGCCGCAGTCCTGGGAGCGCTCGGTGGCATGGAGCCCTCCATGGCAGTACTGACCGGCGGTTGCGCGTTCGGGTCGGGCACGCTCTTCTTCCACTCGACCATCGGTTGAGCCGGGCTCGCACCCCGACCGGTCAGACCTGGGTCAGACGGTCGGCGGCGTACGCGACGGCCGCCGCGGCGACGTCCAGGGCCGCGTGCCCGGTGGACTTGAAGACCGTCAGTTCGGCGGCGGTGCGGCGGCCCGGGTGGCTGCCGGAGAGGACCTCGCCGAGGAGGGTGGCCCGGCCGGGCGGCAGGCCCTGGAGTTCGTGGGCACCGGCGGGCAGCGGGGCGGTGGCTGCTCCGGCCCACTCGACGAAGAGCGAGCCCTCCTCCACGGTCTGGGCGTCCAGCTCCGGCCCGTGGGAACCGCCGACGGAGCCGACGTGGGCCCCTTCGGCCAGCCAGGAGCGCCGGAGCACCGGTTCGCGCGCACCGGTGCAGCAGAGCACCGCGCCGGAGCCGCGTACGGCGCCCTCGACGGTGTCGGCCGTGGCGCGCGGGTGCCGGGCGGCGAGGGCCCGGGCGCGTTCCGGGTCCCGGCCGCCGACCACGACGGGCGTGTCCGGGTCCTGCCGGGCCAGCAGGTCGAGCTGGGCGGTGGCCTGAACGCCGGTACCCAGCACGGCGATCCGGTTCAGGTCCGGGCCGGCGAGCGCGCGCAGCGCAATGGTCGCGGTGGCAGCGGTACGGACGGCGGTGACGGTCTCGGCGTCCATCACCGCCAAGGGCCTGCCGTCCGTCTCGTCGAAGAGGGCGACCACGCCCCGGTGGGAGCTGCGTCCGGGCCTGGCGGGGTCGGCGAAGACGGAGACGAGTTTGGCGGCGAGGCCGAGGCCGGGGACATACGCGGGCATCACGCCGAGGAGCCCCGCCGGTGCTTCGGCGGCGATGCGCGGGGGCGCTGAGACCGTCCCGTCCGCCACCGCGACGAGAGCGACCGCGAGGGCCTCCACCAATCGGTCGGGGTCGAGCGCGGCACGGGTCCGCGCCGCATCCAGCATCAGCACGTCGTTGTTCATCCGCTCTCCCGCGTTCGTTCGTTCTCTCCGGACCGCACCGCCGCCTCTGCCTCCGCCTCTGCCGCCACCACCGCGTCCACGCCCAGGATCTCCGCGAGGGAGGCGGTGGCGTCCAGCAGGGCCGTGCGCAGCATGTTCAGTGACGGCTCGTCGAACTCCGCGTCGGGTCCGACCACGGTGAGCGCGCAGAGCGGCCGGCCCGGGCCCGCGAGGACCGCACGGCCGACGGAGGCGACCAGGGCCTCGTTGCGGCCGCGCTCCACCGCGAAACCGGTGCGCTCCGCCCTGGCCAGGTCGCTGAGCAGTCCCTCGGGGCCCTGCATCGGGTGTCCGGCTTCCGAGGCGGGCACCAGGTAGGGGGCGCGTGCTCCCGGCGGCAGTGCGGCGACCAGGGCCAGTGGTCCGGCGAACCGGTGCACGGGCAGCGTCCGGTCGGTGAGCAGGCTGATCATCTCCAGACGCGCGGGCCGGACCGCGTCGAGTACCCGCGAGCGGTCGTGCTCCAGCACCTGGAGGTTGACCATCATGCCGGTGCGGGCGGCGAGCGCTTCCAGCACCGGGCGGGCGAGCGCCACCAGGGAGTTGGCGACGGCGGTGCGCGAGAACCGCAGCGCGGCGGCGCCCGGCAGGTAGTGGTCCCCGGAGCGCAGCACCCAGCCGCGGCGGACCAGGTCGACGAGGATCCGGTAGGCGGTCGGCCGGTGCAGCCCGGCCTCGTCGGCGATCTCGCTCAGCCGGAGCGGACGATCGGAGCGCGAGACGGCTTCCACGAGGTCGAGCGCCTTGTCGACGGCCGAATTGGAGGACTTGGGCATCCTCCCCCCTCTCCTCAGCTGATGGTGGGATCCGGGGTTCACGGCAGAACCTTGCCGATCACCGGAGTAAGGACGGTAGCGTACGTTTCCACAGACGGAACCAGCATGACAACAGCTGTAATTCACCAGGCCGCGGATGCGGCGATGACGGAGAGGTGTGACCCGATGGCTCACGAGGATGTCGGCGCTCCCGCCCCCTTCGCCGCTCCGGCGAAGGGAACCGTGGTGCTGTACCGGGGAGCCACGCTGATCGACGGCACGGGCGGTGCCGCACGGCCCGCCACGTCGGTCGTGGTGGACGGTGAGCGCATCAGGACGGTCGCACCGGACGGCGAGATCTCCGTCGCCCTGCTCGCTGAGGCCGAAGTCGTCGATCTGCAGGGCGCGTTCGTCGTGCCGGGGCTGATCGACTCGCACCAGCACATCGCCACTCCGCCCAACCGCCCCGTCGCCGAGGCCGCGTTGCGCCGCCAGGTCTACGGCGGCGTGACCGCGATCCGCGACATGGCCGACGATCTGCGGCACGTCGCCGACCTGGCGCGCGCCACGCTGGTCGGCGAGATCCCCGGCCCCGACATCCACTACGCGGCGCTCACCGCCGGGCCCGGGTTCTTCGACGACCCGCGCACCTGGCAGGTCTCGCAGGGCGCGGTGCCCGGTCGGGTGCCGTGGATGCAGGCGATCACCGAGGAGACCGACCTGCCGCTGGCGGTCGCGCGGGCCGCCGGCACGTACGCCACCGCCGTCAAGATCTACGCGGACCTCCCGGCTCCGCTGGTCGCGGCGATCACCGCCGAGGCGCACCGGCAGGGGCTCGGCGTCTGGGCGCACGCGGCGGTGTTCCCCGCCTCACCGGCCGAGGTGGTGGCGGCCGGGGTGGATGCGGTCTCCCATGTCCACCTGCTGGTCCACGAGTTCGCCGAGCGTGCGCTGACCACGTACAAGGACAAGCCCCCGGTGGACCGGGACCGCTTCCTGGGCGGTGACGACCCGGAGATGGCCGGTCTGTTCGCGCGGATGCGGGAGCGGGGCACCGTGCTCGACGCGACGAACACGCTCTGGGAGTGGCTCGCCGACGACGCTGACACCCCCGAGGAGAAGACCCGGGCCCGGGAGAACGCGGAGCTCTCGGCGGCCCTCACGGCGCAGGCGTACCGGGCGGGCGTGGAGATCAGCACGGGCACCGACTGGGAGACCGCCCCCGGGCAGCTCTTCCCTTCGGTGCACGACGAGTTGGTCTTCCTGGTCGAGCGGTGCGGCATCCCCGCCGCGCAGGCCATCCGTTCCGCCACCCTGGTCGGGGCGCGCAGCATGGGCGCGGAGGACTCCATGGGGACGGTCGCCGAGGGCAAGCTCGCCAACTTCGTGGTGCTGAAGGACGATCCGCTGGCCGACATCCGCAATCTGCGCACCGTCGTCTCGGTGGTGAAGCGCGGACTGCGCCTCGACCGCACGGAGTTCACCTCGGACAACAACCCGACCACGACAGCTCCGGAAGGAACGAACCCCCGATGACCACCCCCTCCACCTCTGTCGGCGACATGCTGATCGTCAACGCCCTGGGCGAGCTGCAGAACCCCAACGCCCCCGAGGCCGCCGAAGGGGCCGGCCAGCTCCTCCAGACCATCGACGAACTGGCCGTCGACGGACGGGCCATCGCCGAGGCGCACGCCTCCGGGATGAACGCCGTCAACATCACGCTCGGATACGTGATGGGCGACATGCCCCCGTACGAGCACACGCTGCACGAACTCGACGTGTGGGACGGGCTGATCGCCGCGCATCCGGACGATCTGCTGCACGTGCGCACCGCGTCCGATCTCTACCGGGCGAAGGACGAGGGCCGGATCGGGGTGATCTACGGTTTCCAGAACGGAGTCGCGGTCGGTGACGACCTCGGCCGCGTCGCCACCTTCCAGCAACGCGGCGTCCGGGTCTTCCAGTTGACGTACAACCAGGCGAACCACCTGGGCGACGGCTCGATGGCGCCGGAGAACCGGGGGCTGACCCCGTTCGGCCGCGAGGTGGTCGAGGCGGTCAACGAGAGCCGGATGATGGTGGATCTGTCGCACAGTGGCGAGAACACCTGCCTGGAGGCGGCCCGGATCTCCTCCCGCCCCGTGTCGGTCAACCACACGGGCTGCCGGGCGGTCACCGACCTGCCGCGCAACAAGACCGATGAGGAGCTGCGGCTGGTCGCCGGGCGCGGGGGCTTCGTCGGGATCTACTTCATGCCCTTCCTCAACCCCACCGGTCACGCCACGGCCGCCGACGTGGTCGAGCACATCGCGCACGCGGTGAACGTCTGCGGCGAGGACGCAGTCGGGATAGGCACCGACGGCCCGGTCACCGCCATCGACGACCTGGACGCCTACGCCGCCACGCTCGCGGCACACGTCGCCGAGCGGCAGGCGGCGGGCGTCGGCGCCGCGGGCGAACGGGCCGACACCTACCCCTTCGTGGTCGACCTGCGCGGGGTGGAGCAGTTCCGCGAGCTGATCCGGCTGCTGGAGAAGCGTGGTTACGGCTCCGGGCGCATCGAGAAGATCCTCGGCCGGAACTTCGCCGCCTACGCGGAGCGCGTCTGGGGCTGACGGGCCGCCTACGCGGAGCGCGTCCGGGGCTGACGGCGGTACGGAGGGTCCTACGGGGTTCGGGCCGGCTCGTCGAACGCGCGCGAGCCGCCGATGGGCAGGTCCCAGAGGCGCTCGCGCGGGTGGCCCGCACGGTGCCAGGCGGCCCGCAGCCGCACCAGTGGTTCCAGTACGGGCTCGGCGGAGAGCAGGAAGGTCGCCCAGTGCATCGGCGCCATCGCCCTGGCGCCGAGGTCCTCGTACGCCCGCACCGCCTCCTCGGGGTCGGTGTGCACGTCGGCGAGCCACCACCGGGGCGCGTACGCGCCGATCGGCAGCAGGGCCAGATCGATGCCCGGGTGGTGGCGGCCGATCTCCCGGAACCAGTGGCCGTATCCGGTGTCCCCGGCGAAGTAGATCTTGCGCCCCGGTGTCCCCGGGGCGTTCGTCGTGTCGGTGAGGACCCAGCCGCCCCACAGCGACCGGCAGGTGTCGAAGAGGGTGCGCCGCGACCAGTGGTGCGCGGGGACGAACGCGAAGCGCACGCCCCGCAGTTCGGCCGTCTCCCACCAGTCGAGTTCGGTGACCCGGCTGAACTTGCGTCGCCTGAACCAGCGGGCGAGTCCGGCCGGTACGAACACCGGTGTGTCGCGCGGGAGCCGGCGGAGCGTCGGGGCGTCCAGGTGGTCGAAGTGGTTGTGGCTGACGACGACCGCGTCGACCGGGGGGAGGGTCTCCCAGGCCACGCCCACCGGGGTGATCCGCGCCGGGGTGCCGAGGATGCGCCGGGACCACACGGGGTCGGTGAGGACGGTCAGCCCGCCGATGCGGACGATCCAGCTGGCGTGCCCGGCCCAGGTGACGGCGTCCTGGCCGGACGGGGGCAGCGGGGCGGGGTCGAACGGCAGCAGGTGGACGCCCCGGAGACCCGCCGCGTCGGGCCGCAGCGAGCGTTCGCGGACCAGGCGGGTCATGGCCCTGATGCCCGGCAGGGGTGCGGTGAGCCGGTCGGCGAAGCTCCTCGGCCAGACGCGCTCTCCGACGGGCGGGCGCCCGGTCCGCGCGCCGGTGTCCTCCTGGGGCTCCCGGTCCGCGTCGGTACGGAAGGGCCCGGTCTGTTCGGTCATCGCGGGTCTCCCCTCACCGGAGTTCGTCGAAGGCCGCTGCGAACATGCTCAGCGCGTTCGCGATGTGCGGCAATTCCAGCGGCGCCGCTGCGGTGAGGGAGGCGGCCCGCTGGTCGGGCGTCGCACCCACCAGATGGCCGGTGCCCAGGCGTGCCCGCAGCGCGCCCAGCTCGTCGCCGAACCGGTGCCCGCCCGGGGCCGGGGCGCCGAGCCGTTCGGTGAGGTACTCCTCCAGCTCCATGGAGTCCGTGACCCCGCGCTCGGCCAGCCGGGTGCGCAGCGGCCCGAGGTCGGCGTAGAGGTGCCGGCCCGCCTGCGGGGGCCTTGCCAGGGCCCCGGCGGCCAGCAGGGCGCGGTGGGCGGCGGCGGCGATCTGTGCCTGGAGCCGTGCTGCCTGCCGGATCCGGCCGGTGACCGCTTCCGGCTCGCGCAGGGCGTGCGCGGCGGCCCGGGCGACCGGCGTCGCGACGAGGGCGCCCAGCGCGGTGAGGACGTCGAGGGTACGGGCGCGGTGTACGGCCCCCCGGCGGGTGGCGGGGAACCGTGCCACCGCGACGGGCCAGGCGGCAGGGGTGAGGGCGCCCGAGAGGTCGGTGAGGACGGTGACGTCGTCGGGGCACATCTCGGCGGGGCTGAGCAGCACGGTGTCGTACGGCCGGTGCAGGGTGTCGCGCCAGGTCTCGTCGCTGATGATGTGCAGGCCCTCGGCGACGGCCGCCTCGCACGCCTCGCGGACGAGTTCGGGCGGCGCGACGGTGGCGGTGGGGTCGTCGGCGACGGAGAGCACGAGGAGCCGGGGGCGCCCGCCCTCGGCGCGTACCCGGCGGACGGTCTCCAGGAGGGCGTACGGGTCGGGCACACCGCCGCATTCGGCGGGCGTCGGTACGTGGTAGGCGGGCCGGCCGAGAAGCCTGGCCTGCGGAATCCAGGCCGCCGGGCAGGGCCTGGGCATGAGGACGTCCCCGCCGTGGGCGGCGATGAGCCCGAGCAGCAGCGCCTGGGTGCCCGGGGCGGCGGCGATGTCCGAGGGGTCGCCGCCCAGTCCCCGTCGGGCCCAGTAGGCGCAGGCCGCCTCGCGCAGGATCGTTCCGCCACCCGGGGGTTCCGGCCGGGTGTCGCCCGCGGCGGCGGCCAGTACGCCGACCGGTCCGGGGAGGGCGGGGAGCCCCGGGTCGGGGACGGGCGGCCCGTAGCGGACCGGGCCGCGGTCCTCCCGTACGCCGTGCGGGCCAGGGTCGTCCGGCGTGCCGTGCGGGCCGTGGTCCGCACGGGCGCCGTGCGGGCCGCGGTCCTCCCGTACGCCGTGCGGGCCGTGGTCGTCCGGCGTGCCGTGCGGGCCGTACTCGGTCCGGTGCATGGCCCTCCTCGTCCGCCTCCGCCCCCGTGCCGTTCCCGGAGTCCGTCGGGCCCTTTATACGGAGGTTTCGGCCGGGGTGCCCGCGCAGCGCACCGTCCCGGACAAGGCGGGCGGGGGGCGCGGAACAGGGCGTCCCGCCGAGAAAAGCGGGCGGTCGCCGTCAGTCGTGCGCACTACTATCACCTCATACATTTGATGATCCCTTGGGTGAAGTGAGAGCTCTTCTTGAAGATATCCAGAGTCGGCACCCTGCTCGCCGCCGCAGCCGTCGCCCCTGCCTTCCTGCTGTCCTCCCCCGCTTCGGCGACGGAGACGGCCGACGGGACCACGGCCGCTGCCGCTGCCGCGGACACGTCGTCCTCGGACGGTGAGGACCAGGACCAGGCGGAGAAGGACCGGATCGAGATCCTTCGGCTCATCGGCGCGGCCGAGAAGGGCTCCGTGGTGGCCGAACAGGGCAGCGCGGCGATCGACGGGGGCCCGGACGCGATGCGCGCGTTCCTGACGACCGGTCAGTACAGCGCCCGGGACACGGACAACCGGATCGCCGTCGCGCGCATCATCGGCGTCGGCGGCCGCGGGGTACAGGAAGCGGGCAAGGCCGCCCTCAAGGGCACGCCCGAGGACCGCGTCGCCTTCCTGGAGACGGGGCAGTACGAGGCGCGCGACGACGACAACCGGGTGCTCGTCGCCCAGCTCATCGGCCAGGGCGGCCCCTCGGTGCGCGAGGCGGGCAAGGCCGCGCTGAAGGGCACGCCCGAGGATCGCGTCGCCTTCCTGGAGACCGGCCAGCACGAGGCGCGCGACACGGACAACAGCGTGCTGGTCTCGCAGATCGTCAACGCGGGCGGACCCCACGTCAGGGAGGCGGGCAAGGCGGCCCTGAAGGGCACGCCGGAGGACCGCGTCGCCTTCCTGGAGACGGGGCAGTACGAGGCGCGCAAGCAGGACGAGAAGGACGCCGCCGCATCAGGCACCGGCTCCACGGGCGGAGACGGCGGGACCGCCGGAACCGACGGCACGGGCACCGGCACCGGAAGCGGTGACCAGAAGGGCGGGACCACCGGCACCGACTCGGGTGCCGCGTCCACCGGCGGCAGCACGGTCGAGCCCGTCTCCGACGACAAGAATACGGACGGCACCACCACCTCCGGTTCCGCCTCCGGTTCGGGTTCGGGCGGTTCGGAAGGCGACGCGGACGCGACGGCACAGGGCGGCGGACCGCTCGCCTCCACCGGCACGGACCCCGCCACCGGTCTCGCCCTCGGCGGCGGAGTCGCCGCGGTCGTGGCCGGCGGAGCCCTGGTGGTCGCCGCTCGGCGGCGCCGCGCGGGTGCCGCGGGCTGACGGGTCGACACACGAAACGGCCGGTGCGCCCCCTGAGCGGGGGTGCACCGGCCGTTCTCATGACCGGGCGCCCCGGACCGGCTGGGCCGGGGCGGACCGGCAGCGGCCCCGCCCGGAACGCGTCCGAGCGGGCGCCTGTCGTCGGCTGCCTCGGGGCGGACGGATCAGGCCCCGGGGCTCACCACTCGAATCTGTCCATGTCCTCCTCGGTGGCCCGGCGGTAGCCGGTGATCACATCACCGTCGAACTCGACGAGGAAGAAGCCGCCGTCCTGCCGTCCGCAGGTGGGACAGAACTCCGGATAGCCGAGGATCTCGAAGCGCCCGGTCCGGGGCTCCCCCTCCGCCGTGTCCGACCACGTGACCGCGTCACCGACGCGGAAGTGGTTCAGCTGGACGTCCCCGAAGTGGAACTGGATGACCAGTTCCTCCTCGGAGCCGCACTGGGGACACGGAACCGGGCGGGGTACGAACAACTTGTCGTACACACCCACGTCTCAGTACCTCTCGTTCGGGAAGTTGAACAGGTCGAGCTTCTTGTAGAACTTCTCGTCGTTGGTGATCATCGGCAGTCCGTCCTCGAAGGCCGAGGCCAGGACGGCGGCGTCCGCGTCGCGCAGGACGGGCTTGTAGCCGGCCTTCCAGAGTTCCTGCAGGTACTCCTGGAAGGCCTGCGCGACATCGTCGCTCGCCTCCGACCCGATGCGGCCACCGCGATCGGTGATCCACTTCATCACGACGCTCTCCGGCCGCTTCACCGTGGCCTCCTTGAAGGCCTGGGGCGAGATGACCGGCCGCCTGCCCGCGAGCGCGGCGTCGACCCGGGCCCCGTGGTTCTCGGCGAAGACGGCGATCAGGGTGTTGGCGTCGAGCGCCACCTCCTCGCAGGCGTTGTTGTGCACCAGGACGGGCACCGACCCGGCCACCACGAAGTAGGTGTGCAGGTCACTGACGGTCAGGTCGTACGTGACCATCGCGTCGGTGTAGTTGCGCACCGCGCGGACGACCGCCGTCCGCGTGTCGGCCGTCTGCAGACGGTCACCCACGGCGAGCCGGGAAGCGTCGACGAACGCTCCACGGGTGATGTCGTAGTACGGGTGGTTCTGCGTGCTGGTGACGGCCTTCGGCCCGTCCGGAGTGGTGACGGTGAGTTCGGTGAACTCGGTGTCGGTCTTGGTGACGAAGGTGTGTTCGACGGTGCGGGCGACGGACGGGCCGCCGGCCTCCGCGCTGCTGACCAGGTCTCCGTCCCGTACCTCTTCGATCGGCTTGGTGCTGCCGTCCGCCATCAGGACCTCGGTACCGGCGGGGAAGCTGTGGACCGCCGCGCAGACAGCGCCGGTCGCCAAGGTCCGCAGCCGTGTCAGCAGCGCCGCGTTCCGCAGGTTGCGGAAGGTGATCGCGTTGATGGCCCCGGTCCGGGCCAGGTTGCTCAGGACGTTCATGGCGGCTTCGGTGCCGGCCAGGTCGCCGATGGCCATGGCCATCCGCAGCGCTGCCGCACCCTTCACCACGGCCTTGAGCGCCGCCGGTACGACGATCGAGCCGATCGCCCACAGGCAGTCGCTGCTGCCCAGGTCGAAGTGCTTGGCGCAGCCGACGAAGTCGCTGATCAGCGCGTAGCCGATCGACTTCGCCAGGTTGACGTCGAACTCCCAGACGTTGACGTCCACGACCCGGTGGTCGGTGAAATCGATCTTCGCCTTGTCCAGGTAGTCCTTCTCGTAGTGACCGGAAGCGATGCACTGGGAGGCCGTGGCGTCCGGATCGGCACACGTGACCAGGAAGAACATCGCGGTACCGGTGATGTGGACGTCGACCGGCATGCTGCAGTGCAGGATCTGCGAGGTCGCCCTGCACTGGTCGGTCGCCTGCGCGGTCTGCTTCAGGTCGACCGGCTCCACGACTACGCCGGGGTACTCGCCGTCCACCTCCCCGCCGGTCGCCGGCTGACCGCCCGCCGCGGGCGTCCGGTCCTCTTCGAGCTGGCTGGTCGCCTCGGCGATCTTCGCCGACTCGTCGGCGTCCGCCTGGGCGTTGGCCGCGTGTTCGGAGGCCAGCCTGGAGGACTCTTCGGCCTCGTCGGCGCTGTAGGAGGCGTTGTCGGCCGAGGTCTGCGCCCGGTCGGCGGCACCCCGTGCCGATGCGGCGTCGAGTTCGCTGTCGTCCGCTGCGGACCGTGCCGCGGCGGCGTCGTCCCGGGCGTCGCTCGCCGACGCGTTCGCCTGCCACGCGCTGTTCTGTGCCTGGGAGTTGAGTGCGTCGAGACGCTCCGAGCCGGCCTTCACCTCCTTCGCGTCGGATGCGGCCTGGGTGGCCGACTTCAGTGCGTTGGCCGCTTCGCGTGCGGCCGTGGCCGCCGAAGCCGCCGCGTCCGCCGCCGCCTGGGCGGCGAGCTTGGCGTCGGCGTCGGCGCGGTCGGCCGCGTCCTGTGCGGCCTCGGCGAACGCCTCGGCCTCGTCGGCGCGGAGTTCCGCGACCTCGACCTCCTGCTCGGCGAGGGTCTTCGCCGTGTCGGAGACGACGACCGAGAGACCGGCCGTCGCGTCGGTGGCCGCGAACGCGATACCGAGTTCGATGGCCTGGTCGGCCGGGGCCGTGACGGCGTTGGCGGTGTCACGGGCGATCTCGGCCTGCTGGGCCGCCGCGTGTGCCTGGGCGGTGGCGGTGGCGCTGTCGGAAGCCGCGCCGTCCGCCTCGTCCCGGGCGCCTTCGGCTGCCGCCTTGGCGTTCGCCGCCTCCTCGGCCGCGTCCTTCGACAGGGCCTGGGCCGCGTCGGAGTTCTGCGCGGCGACCCCGGACTGCTCGATCGCCTCGGCCGCGAGCGCGTGTCCCTCGGCGGCGTTGGCCGAGGTCTGCGCGGCGGCCTTGTCGGCGACCTTCGCCGCCTGGGTGGCCTTCGCGGCCGACGCGGTCGACACCGTCGCCGCCGCCCGCGCCGATACCGCCGCGGCGGTGGCGTCGAGGGCGTCGTTGTTGGCCTGGTCCGCCGCGAGAGCGGCGGCGTTGGCCTCCAGCCGGGCCTGCTTGGCAGCTGCGGCGGCGTCGTCGGCCGCGCTGGTGCCGACGGCCGCGGCTGCGGCCGCGTCGGCGGCCGCTGCCTTGGCGCGTGCCTGGTCCATCGCCTTGTTGGCGGCGGTGGCCCGGGACTTGGCGGCTGCGGCGTCCTGCTCGGCCTTCGCCGCCGTGTCCTCGTCGCCCGCGGCCCGGTCGGCCTCGGTCGCCGCGTTGGCCTCGTGCTCGGCCGCGATGTCGGCCTGCGCCTGGGCGTCGGCCTCGGCGGCCTCGGCCTTGTCGCGCTCGGACTCCGCGGTGGCCCGCGCCGCCGCGGCCTTCTGGGCCTCGGAGTCGGCGGTGGCCGCGGCGCTCTTGGCCGTCGCGGCAGCCGCCTTGGAGCTGGTCTCCAGCGGACCGATCTTCGCCTTGTCGGCCGCGACGATCGCGGCCGCGTTGGCGGCGGCTACGGCCTTGCCGTGCGCGGCGACCGCGTCCGCCTCGGCCTTCTCCGCACTGTCCTGCGCCGTCTCCCTGAGGAAGGCGGCACGTGCGGCGTGCGCCTGGGCGCTGGCGTTGGCCAGCAGGGCGGCGCTGTCCGCGACGGTGGCGTTGGTCGCGGCGACCGCGGTCTGCATGGCGAGCGAGGTCGCCTGGGTGGCCGCGGCGGCCGACTTGGTGACCTGTGCCGACTGGTTGGCGTAGGCGAGGGCACGTCCCTCGGGGACCCCGCCCGCCTCGGCCGTGGTCGCTGCCTCGGCCTCGGCCGCGACGACCGCGTCGGCGGCCGCCTTCGCGTCCTTGGCGTTCTGGGTGGCCGTGGCCGACAGCGCGTCGACCCGGTCCTTCAGCGCCGCCAGGTCCGCCGTGACGGAGACCGGCTTCCCGTCGGACGAGAAGTTCCCGCCCATCGTGGTCGGCCAGTCCTTGATGAAGGTGTTCCAGGCGCTGTTCGGGTCGGCCTCGGCCTCCATGAGGTTGTTGGCCACCCACGCGTTGCCCAGGGCGTCGTGCATGGCGACGGCGCTGGACTGCAGGGCCTTCAGCGCCTTGATCTCGGCGTTGGCGATCTTGTTGCGGTCGCCGGACTGGGCGGCGTACTCGGCCTCCCACTGTGCCGAGGCGGTCTCCTCGACCTCGACCATCACCTGGTACGGGTCCCAGGGGTTGGTCGGGTCACCGTTCGCCCAGCGGGTCTTGAGCCGCTCGACCTCGATGTCGAACTCGGCCGTCCCCTTCTCGGGGGCGACGGTCGGGTAGCCCTTGTACTGGATGAGGCGGCGTACGTCGTCGGCCGAGCCGCGCAGATCCTGGTTGTCCAGCATCAGCTGCCACCAGCCGTACCAGTCCCCCGCGTCGACCTTCTCCTGGAGGATCTCCGTGGCCTTGGCCTGGGCGGCCGGGCTGGCCTGCGGCACCTGGGCGAGACGGCCCCAGCCGACGGCCGAGCCGATCCGCTGGTAGACGGTTCCCGGGTCGAGGAACGAGGTGACCGCGGTGTCGTACTCGGGCTCGATGTTGGCGAAGTCCGAGGTGAAGTACTTCCAGACGGTCTCCTGGCGTTCGTCGGTGCGCGCGAGCATGCCCTCGGACTGGTCGCGCGCCTCCTGTACGTCGGCGTCCCAGGCGTTCCACACGTCCTGGTCGAACAGGGACGTGGTGGCGCCGATCTGGCCGGATCCGGCGAGCCGGGTGGCCGCCAGCGTCTTGGAGGCGACGCCGCCCACGTGGAGCAGGTAGGCGAGGTTCTCCCGGCCGATGCGGATGTTCGCCTGGTCGTCCATGAGCTTCGCGCGGGCGTCCAGGTCGTGCTTGGCCTGGGCGGCCGCCTGCGCGGCGGCGACCTGTGCGGCGAGTGCCGCCTCGTCGCTGCGCAGCTGCTCCTCGGCGGCGGCGGCGGCGTCCTCGGCCTCCGTCGCGTCCTCGGAGGCCGATGCCGCGGCCGCTTCCGCGGCGGTGGCGTCCTTCGCCGCCTTGTCCGCCACCTTCTGTGCGTTGGTGGCGTCCTCGCCGGCCGTGGCCGCGGTCGCCGCTGCGGCGGTCGCGTCCTTCTCGCCCGCGCTGGCCGCGGAGTCGGCCGCCTGCGCGTCGGCCGTGGCGGCCTGTGCGGAGGCCGAGGCCGTCTTGGCCAGCGCCTGCGTCTCGGTGTCGAGTTCGGCGACCTTCACCGAAGCGTCGCCGGTGGCCTTGGCGTCGTTCTCGGCGTCGGTCGACGACTTCTGCGCCGCTTCGGCGGATGCCGCCGCCTCGGCCGCGGAGGCCGCGGCGTCGGCGGCCGCCTGGGCGGCCCGCTTTCCGTCGCCGGTCGCCCGGTCCGCCGCGTCCTGCGCCTCTTCGGCGACGGCTGCCGCCTGAGCCGCGTTGGCGTCGGCTGCGGCCGTCTGCTGCTCGGCGAGGGACTGGGCGCTCTTCGACACCAGGGTCGCCAGACCCGCGGAGGAGTCCGTCTCGGCGTACGGGGCGCTCAGCTCGATCGCGGAGGCGGCCGGGGCGGCCACCGTCGCTGCTGCGGCCCGGGTGACGTCGGCGGCCTGGCCGGCCGCGTACGCCCTTCCGGCGGCCTCGGCGGACGCACTGAGCGCCGCCTCGACCTGCACGCCCGCTTCTACGGCCCTGCTCTTGGCCGCGAGGGCCGCCTGAGCCGCGTCGGTGGCGTCACCGGCGGCGTCGACGGACTTCTGGGCGGCGGTGTGCGCCTCGTCGATGGCGGTCGCGGCGGCCGATTCGGCCGACATCGCCGCGTGATAGGTGATCAGCGCGTTGGCGTCCGCGTCGGCGGCCCACGTGGTGGAACGCGCCGCCGCGGCAGCCGACTCGGTCGCCGCCTTGCGGGCCGCGATCGATGCCTCGCTGGTGGACTGGGCGTCGGTCGCCGCCGTTTCGGCGACGGTCCTGGCCTGCTCGGCCTCCTCGGCCGCACGGTCGGCCGCCGCCTTCGCCGCGGCGGCGGACGAGGTCCCCTCGGCGGCCACCGCGGCTGCGGCGAGCGCCTGGGCGGTGGCGGTGGCGACGTCCTTCTTACGCTGCGCGGACGCGGCGTAATCGCGGGCGACCTTCGCCTTCGCCGCCGCCTGCTCGGCCGCGGAGGCCTGCTTGCGCGCGTCGGAGCCTGCGGTGTTGGAGGCGGTCCGCTTGGTGGCGGCCTCCTTGCCCTGGTCGAGCGCCTTCTTCAGCGCCTCCCCGGCCTTGTCGCGCTCCGTCTGGGCCGTCGCCTTGGCGGTGGCGGCGTTCTGCCGCTCCGTCTCGGCGTTGGCGGCGGCGGTCTTCGCGCGGGTGTTCGCGGCGGTGGCGTCGGCCTGGGCCTGGACGGCCGTCGCCTTCGCGTCGGCGACCTCGCCGGCCGCGTCGGCGGCCTCGTCGGCGCGCTTCTTGGCGTCGGCGGCGAGATCGGCCGCGTCCTTCGCGGACTGCTCGGCCGACTCGCGCTGGAACTCCGCGCGGGCGGCGGCGGCCTGCGCCTGGGCGTTGGCCAGCAGCGTGGCGCTGTCGGCCGCCGAGGCGTCGGTGGCGGCCACGGCGGTGTCGAGCGCGTTCGCGGTGGCGAGCGCGGCGGCGGCCGATGCCTTGGTCACCTGGGCGGACTGCTGGGCGTAGTAGAGGCCGCGGCCGAGCGGCGTGCCGTCGCCCCGGGCGATGGTCTTGGCCGCCTCCACGGCGGCGTCGGCCTTCGCTTCGGCGGCGGCGGCGTCGTTCGCGGCCTTCCGGGCGACCTGGGCCTGCCCGGTGACCAGTTCCTTGACGGTGGCGAGGTCGGCGACCGCCTGGGCCGTCGTCTTCGCGCCCGTACCGGTCTTGCGCAGCGACGGGTTGGCCTGCCAGGTGAGGAGCCGGTTGGCGGCCCAGCCGTAGCCGAGCGCCTGGTGCATGGCGCGGGCGCCGGTCTCCAGCGCGGTCAGTGCCGACTGCTCCGCGTCGACGATGTCGTTGCGGGGCTCGGCCTGGGCGGCCTGCTCGGCCAGCCATTCACTGGACGCGGTCTCCTCGACCTCGACCAGGACGTGGTTCCAGTCCGTCGGGTTGGAAGTGTCGCCGCTGGACCAGCGGGCCTTCAGCGCCTCGACCTCGACCCGGAACTCCGGAGTGCCCTTGACCGGGGCGACGGTCGGCAGACCATGGTACTGGATGAAGCGGCGCACGTCGTCGGCGGACCCGTTGTTGGTCGCCGATCCGAGCAGCGTGTACATGCCGTACGGGTCCTCGCCGCCGCTCTCGGCGATCAGTTCCTGCACGATCTCGGTGACCCGGTCCTGGGCCTCCTGGCTCGCCTTGACCACCGGAGGCGTCACCCACAGGTTGGCCCAGTCGCGCTGGAACATCGCGGCGGAGGACATGAAGTCGGTGACATCGGTGTCGTACTGCGGCAGCGCGTGGTTCGAGGAGGTCGCGTACGGTGCGATGAACTCCTCCAGGCCGTCGTCGGTCGCCTCGCGGGAGGAGTCGTAGGCGTTCGCCGTGCGGTCGTCCACGGTGAACGCGCTGTCGACCTGCGGCTCGGAGAACTCGTTGATGTGCTCCTCACCGTTGGCGAGCTGGGTCGCCGAGACGCTCTTGGCGTAGGCGAGCGGCCAGCCCAACTGGCCCACGTCGATGGACCACTTGCCGTTGGTTCCGCGCAGGTGGCCGGAGTACGTACCGGCGGCGGAGTCCAGGGCGACCAGGCGTACCCGGCCGTCGGAGAGACCGTTCGCGGCGATCGCGTCGGCCTTGTACGAACCGTCCGAGGCGGCCTTGGCCGCGGCCCAGGTGCCGTCCGTGCCCCGCACGGTGTCCCACACCTTGTCGCCGTCTCCGGAGACGAAGACGTGCAGCTCGCCGGCGGGGGTCGCCGCGAGGGCGATCATGTCGGCGCGCGGGGTGGTCACGGCCGCACTCGTCCAGCTGCCGTCCGTGTGGCGGACGGTGTCCTGGACGGTGCCGTCGGCCTTGACCACGCCGACGTGCAGCTCCCCGTCGGGCGTGCCGACGGCCGAGACGGCGCGTGCGGTGCCGCTCTGGTCGGCGACGACGGGGGCGGCCCAACTGCCGTCGGGGTGACCGACGTAGTCGCGCACGATGTTGGTCTGGTCGACCACGATCGCGTGCACGTCGCCGTTGGGCGTGGACGCGGCGGCGACGGCACGGGCCTTGCCCGAGCCGTCCACGAGGACCGAGCCGGAGAGCGCGGAGGTCCAGGTGTCGGCGGACGCGCCGCGCTTCTGGTCCCAGACGGTCCCGTCGTCGGCGAGGATGAGCTCGTGCAGGTCACCGCTCGGCAGGGTGGTGAGCTGCAGGTCCCTGGCGTGACCGAAGGCCCCGTCGACCACGTACGGCGTGCTCCAGCTGCCGGACGTGGCGCGAGTGGTGCTCCACAGCCGCCCGTCGTCGGCGGTGGCCTGGACGTGCAGTTCACCGGTGGGCTGGGCGCCGAGGGAGAGCGCGGTGGCGTGCGGCGCGGTCACCGTGGACGAGGTCCAGCTGCCGTTGTCCTGGAGCGCGCGGTCGGTGACCGTACCGGTGTCGGTGAGCGTGGCGACGTGCAGCCGCTCGGTCGGTACGGCGACGGCCGACAGGGCGCGGGCCTTGCCGGTGGAGTCGACGACCGTGGCGGCGGCCCAGGTGCCGTTCGTACCCCGCACGCGGTCACGGACGGTGTGGTCGGTGCCGAGCATCTCCAGGTGGACCTGGTCGCTCGCGGTGGTGGCGAGGGCCACGGAGGCGGAAGGGGCGGTGCCGGCGTCGATCACGGCCGTACCGGACCAGGTGCCGTCGCTGCGGCGGGCGTTGCCCCAGACCTTGCCGTCGCCGGTGACCATGGCGAGGGTCAGCTCGCCGGCGGAGGACCCGGTCACGGCAAGGGACTCGACCTTGCCGGGAAGCGAGTCGAAGAGAACCTTGCTGACGCCCCCGCCCAGCATGAAGTAGCCGGGGTAGGCGTCGGGTTCGTAGGTGCGGTCGGTCACCCTGCCGTCGGCGGAGAGCAGTTCGAAGTGCAGCTCTCCATTGGGAAGGGCGGTTGCCGCGATGGCGGTGGTGCTGGTTCCGCCGTCGACCAGGATCGGGCCGGTCCAGGTGCCGTCCGGGTAGCGCACGTCGTCGTAGACGCTGCCGTCACGGGTGAGCATGCCGACGTGCACCTGGCCGTTGGCCATGGTGGCCTGCGCGCTCTGCGCGATGGGCCCGATCCCTTCGCCGAGGCCGGAGTTGTCGGTCTCGTCGCCGTCCTCGTCCAGGACGATGTCCTTGGAAGTCGACCCGAGGAAGACGTTCCAGCCCGGCCAGGGGCCTTCGTCGCGCCCCGCGAGCCAGTCCCCGGCGTCGGCCTTCATGGCCGGACCGCCGCTGTGCATGATCCGGGCGAACATGGCTTGTTCGGCGCGCGCGTCCGCGGCGTCGGACATCGCCTGTTCGCGGGTCTCCAGATCCGCTTCGGCGGACGTCGCCGCCTGTGTTTGCGACGGTACGGCCGCGTCGGCCCTGCCCGTCGTGGTGCCTACGGTCGACGCCGCGATCGCCAGGACGATCGCGGCCGAAACGGCCGCACGCGATCCGGCCGATCTTCGGCCGGTACGTATGGAGTACAAGTCCCCGCCCTCGATTGAGTTACAAGATCCAAAACGAAGGCACGGTACTGGAGAGGAGTATCGGCGGCAACGACAATTCAGCACCACAGAACCAAATTTGACCTGCCATCAGTACCAATCGTGAAGAACCGCCACGGCACGCTCCGGGCCCACCGCCATGACCGGCCCACCGCCGCCCACCTCCTGGGCTCCACGGTCGAGATCCCGCCAAACCGGCGAAGGGTGAAAGCCACCGGTCCGCACAGCGGACGTCCTCCGGGAACGGTGTTGACGCTGCGTCACGTTCGTGATCAACTCCCTCCGCCGATCCATCGCAGGGGGTTAACTTCATGTCAGGGAAAACGGGCCGCCGACTGGCCGCGATCGCGCTGACCGCCTTCGCACTCGTCGCGGCGGCGGGCTGCTCTTCCTCGGATGCGCGCCCCGAGGCCGCCGCCTCCGCGAGCAAAGCGCCGCGGGACTACTCGACGACCCCGGGCAAGGGCGGCCCGTGCCGGGCGACCATGACCCACATCGACGACGTGGGCCAGAAGATCACCACCGACGCGAAGGACCCGGTCAAGGCGCAGACCGACCTCGCGGACGCCTCGGACCAGTTCGCCGACGACGCCGAGAAGATCAAGAACCCCGAAGCCAAGCAGGCCGCGAAGCAGCTCAGCAGCGTCTACCACGGCCTCGCCGAGAGCGCCGAGAAGAACCGCAGCCCCGACATGAAGACCCTGCCCGACCAGGTGCAGAGCGCGGTCACCGCGCTGAGCACCTGCGCGGCGGCCGAGTAGGGGCCGGCAGGCGGCGGGGAGGCACCGGCCCGGACGGGCAGACAGCCGGCCGGGCACCGGGCGCGCGGGCACCGGCCGCACCGGACGCACCCGGACGCACCCGGACGCACCCGAACGGCCTCTTCCGCGCGCCTCCTGGTTCAGGGCGGCGGGACCGGGTATCCGCTGAGCCATGTCCACACGCCCTCTGCCCACCACCTTCACCTCGTCCACCCGGCTCAGGGGCTGGCTCCAGCAGCGCGACCTGAGCGCGTTCCAGGGGGTCGCCGAACGGCACTGGCCGGGCGCCGAAGCCGTACTGCCCCGATTGAGCCGCAGCGCCAACCACGGCCTTCTGTGGTTCGGCGCCGCCGCGGGCATCGCCACGCTGGGCGGCAGCGCGCGGGCACGCCGGGCCGCGCTGCGCGGGGTTGCCTCGCTCGCCCTCGCCTCCGCCGCCATCAACACGGTCGGCAAGGGTGCGGTGCGCCGGGACCGGCCGGTGCTCGACATGGTTCCGGTGATACGGCGGCTGAAGCGGCAGCCGATCACCACGTCCTTCCCGTCCGGGCACGCCGCGTCCGCCGCCGCGTTCGCCACCGGGGTGGCCCTGGAGTCCCTCGGCTGGGGCGCGGCCGTCGCCCCGGTGGCCGCGGCGGTGGCGGCTTCCCGGGTCTACACCGGGGTGCACTATCCGAGCGATGTCGTGGCGGGTGCCGCGCTCGGCGTGGGCGCGGCCTTCGCGCTGCGCGGGGTGGTACCGACCAGGGGCCAGCTCCCCGCGCCCGGCCGGCCGCCCACGGAGGCCCCGTCGCTCCCCGCGGGCGAGGGCCTGGTGGTGGTCGTCAACGAGCGGTCGGGGACCGCGAGGGGGACGGCGTCACTCGTCCGGGACGCGCTGCCGATGGCCGAGGTGGTGGAGTGCGCACCCGAAGCCCTGGCCGACACGTTCGCCGAGGCGGTCTCCAGGGGGCGGGCGCTCGGCGTCTGCGGCGGTGACGGCACGGTCAACCTGGCGGCGTCCGTCGCCGCGACCCACGGGGTCCCGCTGGCGGTGTTTCCCGGCGGCACCCTCAACCACTTCGCGTACGACCTCGGCATCGAGACGGTGCACGACACGGTGGCGGCCCTGAAGGCCGGTGACGCGGTCCGGGTCGACCTCGGGCGCTTCCGTCCCGGCCCGCACGGCCCCGAGGGGGCGGACGGCTACTTCCTCAACGCGTTCAGCCTCGGCGTCTATCCGGAGCTCGTACGGAAGCGGGAGCACTGGGCGCCCCGCATCGGCGGGTGGCCGGCCGGGATGCTCGCGGCCTTCGAGGTGCTGCGCGGGGAGCGCCCCCTGGAGGCGGAACTCCAGGGCAAGCGGCGTCCGCTGTGGCTGCTCTTCGTCGGCAACGGTCTCTTCCAGCGGGTCGGCCCCGCGCCCGGCAGGCGCCACAACCTGGCGGACGGCCTGCTGGACGTACGCGTGGTCCACGGCGGCCGGACCCCCGGGCTGCGGCTGATCGCGGCGGCCGTGGCCGGCCCGCTGACCCGCTCCCCCGTACACGCGGCGGAGCGGCGCCGCCGGGTGGGGATCGCCGGACTGCCGCCGGGGACTCCGTACGCGTACGACGGCGAAGTGGCCCACTCAGGGACAGAGTTGCTCATCGACAAGCTTCCCGAGGCGCTGACGGTCTACTGCCCCATGCCGGTCTGACCCTCCTAGGGCGTGTGTCGGAAGTGGCGCCGTCCGCCCGGAGGGCGGGTCCGGCGGCGTCCGGTGCGTGCGATCGCAAGGCGGAGGGTCGCCCCGATACTGGATGTATCGGGGTGATCCCGACAACGCGGCGAGCGTGCGTGCCGGGCGTCGCAGGACAGGCGGGACTTTCGACACACGGCCTAGGTTCCAGATGCACGGAACTAGGTGCCTGGGGCAACGATATTGGCGCAGATCACCACGTCAACAGAGCCCGGCGGCTCGCCATCGCTATCCGGCCACCCGTTGATCAAGCAGGATGTCCGGCTCTGCGCACGTTGAAGCGGGGGGACGCACGGCGACGGGCGGCGCCGCCGCGACGGCGCCCGTCTGCCGATGTGGCCTGGACTCGGACCCGGAAGAGCCCCTCACGCGTCACGCCGGGGCCGAGCCCTTTCACGCGTCCCGCCGGGGACGAGCCCCTCGCCCGGGCCCCGGGGTCCGTCCCGCCGTGCGCCTCCCGGGGCCCGGGCGGCCCGTGTCCGGGCTGCCCATAGGCTGCGCCCATGCGGAAGCCGAACCACCCGTCCCCCGCGCGCGACCTCGCGCCGCACGAGCGCCTGCTGCTGGGCGACCCCCTGGTCACCGCCGTGGACACGGACGATCCCGAGGTCTGGATCGACCTCGACCGGCGGGTCCGCGCGACCACCGCACGGGGAGGCCCGCGCACACCGTCCGGCACACCGTCCGGCGCCCAGGACGCCGGCACGGCTCCCGGCGCCACGCACCCCGGACCCGGTGGCCGCGCCCTCGCTCCGGACTGGGACGAGAGCGTCCGGGACGTGACCTGGTCGGTCTTCCCGCCGTCCGAGCCGGAGACCGCCCTCGCCCTCTGCCACCACCGGTGGCAGGTGCGCGAGGCCGCCCTGCCGTTCGCCGCCGGACGCCCCGCCCTGCTCCCGCTGCTGCTCCTCCGGTGCGCGGACGGCCGGACCCCGGTACGGGAGCGGGCCCGCCGGACGCTCGGCGCGGCCCTGGACGCGCCCCTGGCGGAGGAGCGCGCGGCGGAACTGGTCCCGCTGGCCGTACGGCTGACGCTCCGCCCGCACGGCGGACCCGGGCTCGCGCTGGTCCTCACCGCCGCCCGTACCCTTCCGCCCACGCTGCCCGGCCGGCTGCTGGCGAGCCCCCGCCCGAGAGCCCGGCTGCTCGGCACCGGGCTCTGCCTGGACCGGGGCCTCCTGCCGCCCGCCCGGCTCACGGAGCTGGTCCTCACCGCCGAGGACCAGGCCGTCCGCCGGCTCTGTACCGACGCGCTCCTCGCGCGGGTCTCCGCCGGTGATCCGGACCGCCTCCTCGATCCGCTGCTCACCGCGTCCTCGGCGGCGACCCGGTCCTCGGCGGTGGCCGCGCTGCACCGGGCGGGCCGCGGCCCGGAGGCGTACGGCCATCTCGCCGATCCTTCGGCCCGGGTGCGTTCGGCCGCCCGGCTGGTGCTGCGGCTGGAGGGCGCGGACCCGTGGGCGTTCTACCGGGAGCGGTGCGCGGATCCGGCCACGCCCGGCCTGCCGCCGGGCGCGGTGTTCGGGCTGGCCGAATCCGGGGCGGCGGACGCGGCGGATCTGCTGCGTCCGCTGACGCTCCATCCGGAGGGGCGGGTTCGCGCGGCTGCTCTGGCCGGTCTGCGCATGCTGGACGCGGCCTCCCCCGAGGAGCTGATGGCCGCCATGGGCGATCCCCATCCGCCGGTGGTGCGCACCGCCCGCAAGGCGCTGACGCCGTACGTCCTGTTCGTGCCGGAGGAGTGGCTGGCCTCGCTGGTGGACCCCGCCCGGCCGGTGCACGTCCGCCGGGCCGGTCTCCGGCTGCTGGGCGCGCACGGCCTCGGCCTGCGCAAGCGAGTGCTGGCGGGGATGGAGGAGGACGAGGATCCGGAGGTCGCCCACGAGGCGCAGCGCGCCCGGTACGAGCCGCTGCCGCCCGCCTGAGCCGAGGAGGCGGGGAGCCTCCGGTGGCCGGAAAAGAAGGGCCGCGGGGCCTTCTGACGGCAGATAATCCGCACATGGGAAAGACCTACGAACGCATTGACGGACGGCTGCGCGCGTTCATCGAGGAGCAGCCCCTCTTCTTCACCGCGACCGCCCCTCTGGACGGTGACGGCACGGTCAACCTCTCCCCCAAGGGCGTCAGCGGCTCGTTCGCGGTGCTCGACGACATGACGGTGGCGTACCTCGACTTCGCCGGGAGCAACTCGGAGACCATCGCCCACCTGCGGGAGAACGGCCGCATCACGCTCATGTGGTGTGCGTTCCAGGGGCCGCCCAACATCGTGCGGGTGCACGGTCGGGGTGAACCGGTCTTCCGCGACGACCCCCGCTTCCCCGGGCTGCTGGCCCGCTTCGACCAGGTGGACCCGACGCCCCACGGGCTGCGCGCGATCATCGTGGTGACGGCCGAACTGATCCGTGACACCTGCGGGTTCGCCGTGCCGTTCCTGGCGTACGAGCGGGACCGGCCGCTGCACGCGGACCGGTTCGCCCGCGAGGACGACGAGAGCCTCGGCGCGTACTTCGAGAAGAAGCCCGACATCGCGACCAGCATCGACGGCCTGCCCGGCCTGCCGCTTCCGCTGCCCCCGATGCCCGCTCCGGCCGCACCCTGACGGGACGCCTCCCAGGACTTTTCCTCGCGCTTCCCCGGACGCTTCCCCGGGCCTTTCCCCGGACGCTTGCCTGGACCGTACGGAGCACCCCGGTGGAGCCGCGCCTCCGCCGCCCGTACGGTCCGGAGCATGCGCGGATCCCTGGTGACCCTGTCCGTCCTGCTGGCCCTGGCGGGTTCCGTCGCGGCGGGGCCGCCCGCCGCTGCCGGCCGGACGGTGCCCGAGCGGCTGGCCGACACGGGCGGCGGCCGGCAGCTGATCGTCGCCGAGGCACCGGCGGCCGGGTCCACCACCGGCACGGTCACCTGGTGGGAGCTGCGGCGGGGGAAGTGGGTGGAGGCGGGGTCCGCGCCGGCCCGGTTCGGGGCGGCGGGTCTGGCCGACGGGCGTACCCGGCAGCAGGGCACGAACACCACCCCGGCGGGCCTGTACGACCTCCCGTACGCCTTCGGTGTCCGGGCGGCTCCGGCCGGTACGGCGTATCCGTACCGCCGGGTGACGGACGGTTCGTGGTGGTGCCAGGACAACGAGGCGCGCGACTACAACCGGTGGGTGGAGCCGCTGCCGTCGGACTGCCGGGCCTCGGAGGCGGAGCACCTGGTCACGTACACCACGCAGTACGCGCGGGCGCTGGTGATCGGCTTCAACTACGCGAACCCGGTACGGGGCCGGGGCGCGGGCATCTTCCTGCACGTCGACGGCGAAGGGGCGACGGCCGGCTGCGTCTCGGTGCCGGCCGGGGCGATGGACCGCATCCTGGCGTGGGCCGACCCGGCCGCGCACCCGCACGTCGCCATCGGCACCTCCGGCGGGGCGCTGGCGGTCACCCGTTACTGACGCTCCCACGATGCCGACGAGCCCGGTCCGTGGGTGACGGACCGGGCTCGGGTGCGCGAGGCGCTGTGCGCTGTGCGCTGTGCGCTGTGCGCTGTGCGCTGTGCGCTGTGCGCTGTGCGCTGTGCGCTGTGCGTGTCAGCGTTCGTTCTGCGCGAGCCGCAGCAGGTGGTCGGCGAGCGCCTGGCCACCGGCCGCGTCACGGCTGATCAGCATCAGTGTGTCGTCCCCGGCGATGGTGCCGAGGACGTCGTGGAGTTCGGCCTGGTCGATGGCCGAGGCGAGGAACTGCGCGGCGCCCGGGGGCGTGCGCAGGACGACGAGATTGGCCGAGGCCTCCGCGGAGATGAGCAGCTCCGAGGAGAGGCGGCGCATCCGCTCCTCCTTGGCGGAGCCGCCCAGCGGTGCCTGCGGGGTGCGGAATCCGCCCTCGCTCGGCACCGCGTAGATGAGCTCCCCGCCGGTGTTGCGGATCTTGACCGCGCCCAGCTCGTCGAGGTCGCGGGAGAGCGTCGCCTGGGTGACGCTCAGCCCGTCGTCGGCGAGCAGCTTGGCCAGCTGGCTCTGCGAGCGCACCGGCTGCCGGTTCAGGATGTCCACGATCCGACGGTGGCGTGCCGTGCGGGTCTGCGGCACGGCAGGGCCTCCGTGGTCGGTGTCCTGCGCCTCGGTCATCGTCGTCGCCTCATTCTCCGGGTGCTCATGCTCCGGGTTCTCCGTCGCCCTCGCCCGGGTTCACCGTGTCCAGGGCACCCCGCAGCACGGCCAGGAAGGCGTCCACCTCCGCGTCGCCGATGATCAGCGGCGGCATCAGCCGTACGACATCGGGCGCGGGGGCGTTGACCAGCAGTCCCGCTTCCTGGGCCGCCTGCTGCACCTGCGGTGCGTGGGGTCCCGTGAGCACGATACCCAGCAGCAGGCCGGAGCCGCGGACGTGGGAGACGAGGGGGTGTCCGAGCCCCTCGACCTCGTCCCGGATGCGCTCGCCGAGCCGTTTCACGTTGTCGAGCGCGCCGTCCGCCGCCAGGGTGTCCAGCACGGCGAGACCGGCCGCGCAGGCGATCGGGTTGCCGCCGAAGGTGGTGCCGTGGTGGCCCGGCTTGAGCAGGTCGGCCGTGGCGCCGAAGGCGACGGTGGCGGCGAGCGGCAGTCCGCCGCCGATCCCCTTGGCGAGGGTGACGATGTCGGGCTCGACGTCCTCGTGGGCCTGGTACTCGAACCAGGTGCCGCACCGGCCGATGCCGGTCTGCACCTCGTCGAGGACGAGCAGCGTGCCGGTGGCCCGGGTGATCTCGCGGGCCGCGGTGAGGTAGCCCTTGGGCGGGACGACCACGCCGTTCTCGCCCTGGACCGGCTCGATGATCACGAGCGCGGTGTCCGTGGTGACCGCGGCCCGGAGTGCTTCCACGTCGCCGTAGGGCACATGGGTGACCTCGGCGGGCAGCGGCAGGAACGGTTCGCGCTTCTTCGGCTGTCCGGTGAGGGCCAGCGCGCCCATGGTCCGGCCGTGGAAGCCGCCGGTGGTGGCCACCATGCCGGTCCGGCCGGTGAGCCGGCCGATCTTGAAGGCGGCTTCGTTGGCTTCGGCGCCGGAGTTGGCGAAGTAGACCCGGCCGCTCCGGCCGAAGAGCTGGATCAGCCGCTCGGCGAGCGCGACCGGCGGTTCCGCGACGAAGAGGTTGGAGACGTGCCCGAGGGACGCGATCTGCGTGGAGACGGCCTCGACGATCGCGGGGTGGGCGTGGCCCAGCGCGTTGACCGCGATGCCGCCGACGAAGTCGAGGTACTCCTTGCCGTCGGCGTCCCAGACGCGGGCGCCTTCGCCGTGCACGAGGGGGATCTGCGGGGTGCCGTAGTTGTCCGTCAGCGCGTGGTTCCAGCGCTGTACGAGTTCCGCGTTCGTCATGACTCCCCCTCCGTGTCGGGCACGACCATCGTGCCGACTCCTTCGTCCGTGAAGATCTCCAGCAGGATCGCGTGCTGGACACGCCCGTCGATGACCCTGGCGGTCTCGACGCCGTTGCGCACCGCGTACAGGCAGCCCTGCATCTTCGGGACCATGCCGCTGGACAGCTCCGGCAGGAGCTTCTCCAGCTCGGTAGCGGTGATGCGGCTGATCACGTCGTCGCTGTGCGGCCAGTCCTCGTAGAGCCCTTCGACGTCGGTGAGGACCATCAGCGTCTCGGCGTTCAGCGCGGCGGCCAGGGCGGCCGCGGCGGTGTCGGCGTTGACGTTGTAGACGTGGTTGTCGTCGGCGGAACGCGCGATCGAGGAGATGACCGGGATACGGCCGTCCGCCAGCAGGGCCTCGATGGCCCCGGTGTCGATCTCGGTGATCTCGCCGACCCGGCCGATGTCGATGAGCTCGCCGTCGATGGTCGGGCGGTGCTGGACGGCGGTCATGGTGCGGGCGTCCTCGCCGGTCATGCCGACGGCGAGCGGCCCGTGCTGGTTGAGCAGGCCGACGAGCTCGCGCTGCACCTGTCCGGCCAGCACCATCCGTACGACGTCCATCGCCTCGGGCGTGGTGACCCGCAGTCCGGCCTTGAACTCGCTGACCAGGCCCTGCTTGTCGAGCTGGGCGTTGATCTGCGGGCCGCCGCCGTGCACGACGACGGGCTTGAGACCGGCCTGCCGCAGGAAGACGACGTCCTGGGCGAAGGCGGCCTTCAGGTCCTCGTCGATCATGGCGTTGCCGCCGAACTTGATGACGACGGTCCGGCCGTTGTGCCGGGTGAGCCAGGGCAGCGCTTCGATGAGGATCTGCGCCTTCGGGAGGGCGGTGTGCTTCCGCGCCGTGCTCTTGCCGGCGTTCTTGTCGGTGTTCTTGTCGGTACTCATGAGCTGTACGCGCTGTTCTCGTGGACGTACTCGGCGGTGAGGTCGTTCGCCCAGATGACGGCCGACTCGGTGCCCTCGGAGAGGTCGGCGGTGATCCTGACCTCGCGGTACCGCATGTCGACGAGGTCGCGGTCGTCGCCGACGCTGCCGTTCCTGCAGACCCAGACGTCGTTGATGGCGACGTTCAGCCGGTCGGGGTCGAAGGCGGCCCGGGTGGTGCCGATCGCGGAGAGCACGCGGCCCCAGTTGGGGTCCTCGCCGTGGATGGCGCACTTGAGGAGGTTGTTGCGGGCGATGGAGCGGCCCACCTCGACGGCGTCGTCCTCGGTCGCGGCTCCCACGACCTCGATCCGGATGTCCTTGGAGGCGCCCTCGGCGTCGCCGATGAGCTGCCGGGCGAGGTCGGCGCAGACGGTCCGTACGGCCGCGGCGAACGCGTCCTGGTCCGGGGTGACGCCGCTGGCGCCGGAGGCGAGGAGCAGCACGGTGTCGTTGGTCGACATGCAGCCGTCCGAGTCGACCCGGTCGAAGGTGGTGCGGGTGGCGTCGCGCAGGGCGGCGTCCAGCGCGGGTGCCTCGACGTCGGCGTCGGTGGTGAGGACGACGAGCATGGTGGCGAGGCCCGGGGCGAGCATGCCCGCGCCCTTGGCCATGCCGCCGACGGTCCAGCCCTCGCCCGCGGCGACGGCGGTCTTGTGGACGGTGTCGGTGGTCTTGATGGCGATGGCGGCGTCCGTGCCGCCTTCCGTGCTGAGCGCGGCCGCGGCCTTGCCGACGCCGTCGAGCAGCTTCTCCATGGGGAGCAGCGTGCCGATGAGCCCGGTGGAGCAGACGGCGATCTCGCCGGCGCTGTGGCCTTCGAGGACCTCGGCGGCCTTCTCGGCGGTGGCGTGCGTGTCCTGGAAGCCCTTGGGTCCCGTACAGGCGTTGGCGCCACCGGAGTTGAGGACGACGGCGGAGACCTCGCCGCCCTTGAGGACCTGCTGGGACCAGAGGACGGGTGCGGCCTTGACGCGGTTGGAGGTGAAGACTCCCGCGGCGGCGCGGCGCGGCCCGAGGTTGACCACGAGGGCCAGGTCCGGGTTGCCGCTCTCCTTGATCCCGGCGGCGATGCCCGCCGCCGAGAATCCTTGTGCTGCCGTGACGCTCACTGCATCTCCTCGTTCGCTTCTCCGCCCGCGCGGTGCGGCGCTGGGGCGGTTTCCGTGGTGGTCCGGGGTCCGGCGTCGATGCGCCCGGCGCCCGGGGTGGGTGCGGCCGGGCGCACGCCGGTCAGGGGGCCACGCCGACCGTGGTCAGACCGGTGTCCTCGGGCAGCCCGAGGGCGATGTTCGTGCTCTGCAGGGCGCCCCCGGCGGTGCCCTTGGCCAGGTTGTCGATGGCGCTGATCACGATGATCCGGCCGGCGGCGGGGTCGTACGCCACCTGGATCTGGACGGCGTTGGAGCCGTACACGGACGCGGTGGCGGGCCACTGGCCCTCGGGGAGGAGCTCGACGAACGGCTCGTCCGCGTACGCCTTCTCGTAGGCGGTGCGGAGTGCCTCCGCGTCCACGCCCGGCTTCGCCTTGGCGCTGCAGGTGGCGAGGATGCCCCGGGGCATGGGGGCGAGGGTCGGGGTGAAGGAGACGGAGACGCGTTCCCCGGCGACGGCGCTGAGGTTCTGCGTGATCTCCGGGGTGTGCCGGTGTCCGCCGCCGACGCCGTACGGGGTCATGTTCCCCATCACCTCGGAGCCGAGGAGGTGCGGCTTGGCCGCCTTGCCGGCGCCGGAGGTGCCGGACGCGGCGACGACGACCGCCTCGGGTTCGGCGAGCCCGGCGGCGTAGGCCGGGAAGAGCGCGAGGGAGACGGCGGTCGGGTAGCAGCCGGGGACGGCGATCCGCTTGGACCCGGCGAGCGCGGCGCGGGCGCCCGGCAGCTCGGGGAGGCCGTAGGGCCACGTACCGGCGTGCGGCGAACCGTAGAATTTCTCCCAGTCCGCGGCGTCGGCCAGCCGGAAGTCGGCCCCCATGTCGACGACCAGGACCTCGTCGCCGAGCTGCTCGGCGACGGCGGCGGACTGCCCGTGCGGCAGGGCGAGGAACACCACGTCGTGGCCGGCGAGCACCTCGGCGGTGGTCGGTTCCAGCACCCGGCCGGCGAGGGGCCGCAGGTGCGGCTGGAGCGCGCCGAGCGTCTGCCCCGCGTTGGAGTGGCCGGTCAGGGCGCCGATCTCGATCTCGGGGTGGGCCAGCAGCAGGCGCAGCAGCTCACCGCCGGCGTATCCGCTCGCCCCTGCCACCGCTGCACGTACCACCATCGGAATCCTCCTCATCGATGGCATGACTATACGCAGGTGCGCACTTTTATGCAAAGCTTTCGGAGGGTTCTCGCTCCGCCCCACCGCCCGGGGGGTGCCGTCTGCCACCGAGGCCGGCAGACGGCATCCCGGAGCCCTTTTACGGATTCAGCATGGCATTCGATTCCAGGAGCGCGTCGGGCACGGCGAAGCCCTCGACGAGGGACAGAGAGTGCGGCACGAGGACGTCGAGGAGCTTCCCGGTGACCTTGTGCAGGCTGCGGACCTGGTCGGCGGTCATCCTGCCCTCGGCCAGGAGGTCCCCGCTGTGCGCGGCCACCTGGCGCAGCGCGAACAGCCCGAACAGATCCAGCAGCAGCCTCCGCCCCTGGTCGGAGCCGGCCCGGGCGGCGGCCGTGAGCATCTCCTCCCCGGCCTGCCGCCGGACGTGGGCGTCCACCAGCGTGAGAGCCGGGCCCACGATGTTGTTCCACCGTGCCGACGCCGAGGGGGCGGGCCGGTGGCGTTCTTCGCTGGCCCTGCCGTGCCAGATGCGCTCGACATCGGCCAGGAGGTCCAGCTGGAACTGCGGGTCGGTCAGCAGGCGCTCGGCGGGCGGGATCTCGCTCGGCGGCTTCAGGGCGATGGCGCCGAGGGCCATCTCTCCGCCGGCCTTGGCGGCGACGACCTGGTTGTCCCCCTCGGCGGTGATGGTTCCCTCGTTGGCCGCGAGCTGCATGGCGATGCCGTGGCCGAGGAACAGCCCGCGGGCGCCGCTCCTCTCCCGGCAGGCCGTCATCGTCCTGCGGGCCTCCCAGGTGATCCACGTCTTGGCGACGGCGATGTCCCGCTCGCACGCCGCGCGGTCCTCGTCCGTACCGTCCGCGGCACGGGTCCACCGCGTGACCACCGACCGGTGGAGCAGGGTGGCCGCGTACGTGGTGGCCACCGCCTCCAGGAGGGGGGCGTGGTGACTGCGGTGCTCGATCAGGGGCTGCATCGCACGGGTGGTCATCGACGACGTGACCCGGTCGTGGGAGAGCCGCATGGTCACGGCCAGCGCGTGGCGCGTCGCGCCGAGGCTGTAGCCGGACATGCACAGCTTGCCCATGGTGACCCGGCCTATGGAGTGCAGATACCGGCGCCGGGGACTGCCCACCGCGCTGCTGAACTCCCCCTCGCGGGTGAGGCGTCCGTGGTCGCCCTGGAGCATCGCCTCATAGGGCAGGCGCACACCGTGGAACGTCGTGACGCAGTGATCGACCGGGGCACTGGCCGTCTCGGCCAGCTCGCGTACTTCGATCCCCCGCAGGTGGACCCCGTCGGCGTCGCTCAGCGGGGTCAGGAAGAGGAAGATCCCGTGGTCGGTACCGTCGACCAGCAGGCGTGCGGCCACGACCGCGGCCTTCGCGCCACCGGCCGAGGACGTGTTGGGCATGAATTTCGCGGCCCCGGGCGTCGGAGTGTCCAGGACGAATTCGCCCGACTTCCGGTCGAACGTCGCCGTGGTCTCGCATCTCGCGGCGTCATTGCCGTGACTGAGCTCCGTACACAGAAACGTCCCGATCCGATCGGTGAACTCGGCCAGATCGTCGCCGGTGCGGCCGTGGTCGACCAGACTCCCGAGAAAGAGGTTGAAGTGGATCGAACTCACGGTGGCCATACCCGGGTCGACGCCGGCCCACTCGTGGAGAGCGGACAGCTCCGCGGCGTCCGCCACGAACCGCTCCATCCGGCCGGGGACAGCCGCGCGAACCAGCCTCAGACGCTCGTAGGAGAGCGCTATGCGCTCCTCGCGGGTCAGCCCTTCACGGAACGAGAAGGGGGCTGAGCTGAACAGCCCGCGCCAGCGGTCGTGCGTCTCGGCGAGGCGTCCGCCGTAAAGCGCTTTGGAGAGATCAGCGGTGAGCGAGAGCGGCGGACGGGAGGCGTTGTCTCGAATCTGATGGGAAGTCACATCGGAACGCTAATAGCAATCATGGGGTCTCCCAGAGTGATGATCAACACGATTGGCGTGATCTGGTGTGCGGTAGGCGGCTGCCGCCGAGCACGAAATTCCCCCCTTTCCGGCATCGGGGGCGGGGCGGCCCGGAGCCCGTGCGCGGCGGACTCGGCAGCCGCGGCGCACACCGTTGTTCAGGGCCCGCTCCCGTGCGACGGCGGACACGACGAGTCGATCCGTCGGCGGGCGATCAGGCAGCGGACGTCGCTCCGCGAGGAACGCTCCAGCGCCTTGCGACGCCCCGCGCCGGACGCCGCGACCTGACCGGCCTGATCCTCAGACGCACCACCCGGGGGTGGGGCCAACCCCACCCTCCGGTGGCCGGTCAGCCGGTTGGTCGGGGCGGTCCGAACCTGGGACTGTGGCGCCATGACTGATGCCTCCTCACTCCGTTCCATGCCCCAAGTGCCCGACGAGAGTGGGCCCGTGGCTCACCGGTTCCGTAGCGAGTTGGAATATCTGCTGTCCGGACTGCCCCTCGGGGTCGCGGCGTTCACCGTCGCGGTGACGGGTTTCGCCTTGGGGGTGTCCACTCTCGTGGTCTGGATCGGACTCCCCATCCTGGCCGGAACTCTGCGCTCGGCTGTGGCCCTGGCTAATTCGGAACGCCGGCGGGTGGCTGCCCTCACGGGCCGTCCGTTCCCGTTACACCACCTCGGTCCGGCCGGCGCGGGATGGGCCGGAATGCTGCGGACCGTGCGTGAACCACGGCCCTGGCGCGACCTGGTCCATCTCGTTGTCGCCTTTCCGCTTCAGGTCGTCACGTTCTGCGTGGCGCTGACATGGACCCTCGGCGGGGTCGGCGAGTTGCTCTACTTCACCTGGTCGTGGGCCCTGCCGCAGGGACCGGGTAACCAGGGACTGGCGGAGCTGATGTTCGACAACTCCTCGCGGGCGGCCGACATCGGCTTCAACACGGTCACGGGTGTTGTCCTGCTCGCCACCGCGGTCCCGGTGGTCCGCGGGCTGACCGCGGCACGGACCCGGCCGGCCCGCGCCCTGCTGGGTGACCGGGCCGCGTAACCGTGGCCGGGCCAGGTGCACCGCCCCGTGAGGTCGGGGACACGGCCGGCCGGTGGAGGGTGCGGTGCGGCGGGTGAAGCCGGATGCGCCTGTCCGGTTCCCGCGCCAAGAGGCGCCCGCCCGGTTCCGAGGGGCCGGGGAACCGTGAGGCTTCTCCGGCCACCCGGTGCGCCGATCGGAGGAAGCCGGGCGGCGCGGGACGTGTCGTCCGACGGAACCAGTGGTCCGCTCGCCACGCTGGACGGTCTTTGCCCGTTCACGAGTAGGGGTGAGTTCCATGGACCCATCACGCGGTATCAGCAGGCGTGCGCTACTGGCGGCGGCTCCCGCCCTGGTCACCGGCGTACTGCAGGCACCCCGCGCTTCGGCGTCGGCTGCGCCGCAGTTCAGCCGGCCTCCGGTGATCGGGTCGGCGGGCGGTGTCCTGTCGACCACGCTGCGGGTCGCGTTCGCCCGGCGCACGCTCGCCGGGGTCGGCGACGTCGATCTCCGGCTCTACAACGGAGAGGCCATCGGCCCGACGCTCCGCGTACGTCCGGGCGACCTGCTCGACATCGAGCACATCAACGATCTGCCGCCCAACCCCGATCAGGCCACTCACGGCGACCACAACGTGCCGCACCGGTTCAACACGGTGAACCTGCACACCCACGGACTCCACGTGTCGCCGAGCGGCGAGGCGGACAACGTCTTCCGGGAGTTCGCCCCCTACGACCCGGCCAACGGCCAGACCACCACGAGCTACCGCACCCGCATCGAGATCCCCTCCGGCCACGAGGGCGGCACGAACTGGTACCACTCGCACGTGCACGGGTCGACCGCCGTCCAGCTGTCCGGCGGCCTGCTGGGCGCGATCGTCGTGGAGGGCGCGATCGACGAGGTTCCGGAGATCGCGGCCGCGAGCGACGTCGTCATGGCGATCGGTGAACTCAAGCTCTCCGGCGGGCAGGTGCCGGACCTGCGTGCCGAGGGCGACCTCGACGCGGTCGAGTCGACGTTTGTCGTGAACGGTCTCTTCCGGCCGGTGATCCAGTTGCGCGAGGGCGAGGTGCAGCGCTGGCGCCTGATCAACGCGTCGGCGTTCACCGTCCTGCCGATCCGGGTGGAGGGTCACTCCCTGCACCAGATCGCCCAGGACGGCATCGCCCTCACCCGGACCGTCGAGCACGACGGGGTCACCCTGGCGATGGGCAACCGGGCCGACGTCATGATCAGGGCGCAGCGCCCGGGCGACTACCGGATCGTGGCGGGCGACATCCTGCTGGCGACGATGACCGTGCGGTCCGGCTCCGGCACGCGGATGGACCTGCCCACGGAGCTGCCGGGGCCCACCCCGTACATCGACCCGGGTACGGTGACCCGGCGCCGCTCCCTGACCTTCCACAGCGACAGGAACGCCTTCCCCGGCCAGCCCTTCCCGCACGCGTTCCGCATCACCGGCGACGGAGCGACGCCGCCCACCCGTGACCTGGCCGATCCGGCGGATCCGACGTACGGCCGGTTCGATCCGGACCACGTCAACCACACCCTCCGGCTCGGCGACACGGAGGAATGGACCCTGCGCAACACCTCGAACGGTCACCCCGTCCACCCGTTCCACCTGCACACCAACCACTTCCTGGTGACCGCCGTCGACGGCCGCGCCCTCGACACACCGGTGTGGCAGGACACCATCGGCATCCGGAAGGGAGGCTCGGTGACCCTGCGCGTCCGCTTCGAGGACTTCACCGGGCGGGCCCTCGTCCACTGCCATCAGCTCCAGCACGAGGACCAGGGGATGATGCAGCTCGTCGAGTACGTCGAGTGAATCCGGACGGCTCGGAGCGGCTGGGAACGGCCGGAATGGCCTGAACAGCCTGTCCGAGGAGGGGCCCGGGCGGTTCGACGACCGCCCGGGCCCTACGATCTCCCGGTACGACGGCCGGGAAGGGCGGGGACATGGGCGAGGGCGCCGGGGACGGGACAGCAGCGGCGGTACGGCCGGCGCGCGGCGCACCACTGCCGGGCGCCTTCGATGTCACGGACGCCGCCGCCTGGATCGCGCTGGACGCGGGGGTGCGTGAGATGGCCGATTACCGCTCACCGGTCGCGCACGCGGAACTGCGTGAGACGGCCGGTTACCGCTCTCTGGTCGCGCACGGGAGGCTGCGTGAGACGGCCGGTCACCGCCCACCGGTCGCGCACGCGGGCCCGCCGCCCGTCGACCCGGGGCAGGACGAGGAGTCGTGGCTCGCGCTCGCCCTCTGCCACCGTGACGGGCGGGTCCGTCAGGAGGCGGTACGTCGGTCGGCCGGCCGTCCCGGGCTGCTGCCGCTGATCGTGATCCGCTGTGCCGACTGGGTCGCCCCGGTGCGCGAGGACGCCCGGCTGCTGTTGCGCGGGGCCCTGGACGAGGATTCCGCCACCATCCTCGCGTCCCTGATCCTGCTCGTCGGCCGCCGCCACAGAGGGGCCTTCGGCGTCGAACTGCTCGGGGAGGTCCTGCGCCGGGCGTCCCTGGAAGGGCTCGCGGTTCTCTTCGACGCCCCGGACCGCGCCGTCCGCCGGTTCGCCTGCCGGCTGGCCGTCGAGCGCCGGCTGCTCGGCCCCGTCGAGCTGGCCCGCGCCGCCGCCCGGGACGAGGACACCGTGGTCCAGGACCTGTGTGCCACGGCCGCGCTCGCGGCGCTCACGGCCCTGCGCGACGAGCCGTCGCACGAGACGTACGAGGCCGTGCTCGCACCCCTGCTGACCGCGCGCCACCCGCGTGTCCGCTCGGCCGGCGTCACCGCGCTGCGGCCGGCCGGGCTGTCGGAGCGGGCGGAGGCCTTCCTCGGCGACCGGTCGGCACTGGTCCGCGCGTGCGCCCGGTACGTCGTACGGCAGCACGGGGGCGAGGCGGCGGCCTGGTACCGGGAGCGGTGCACGGCCGCGGCCGACCCGGGGTTGGCGCCCGGCGCGGTGGTCGGGCTGGCCGAGTGCGGGAACCGCCCGGACGCGGCGCTCCTGTGGCCCCTCCTCGCGCATCCGGCACCCCGGGTGCGGGCCGGGGCGGTGGCCGGACTTCGGCTCCTGGACTGCGTGGAGGCCGGGCGGTTGCTGCCGCTCCTCGACGACGCGTCCGCCGGGGTCGCCCGGGAGACGGCCGTCGCACTGCTGCCGTCCGCGGGACAACTGCCCGCCGACTGGCTGCTGGAGCGTCTCTCCGGGCGGCCCCGGCACGTCCGGCTCGCCGCGTTCCGGCTGCTCGACGCGCGCGGCGGGGTCGAGGCGCTGCGGGCGGCCGTCGGGCTTCTGGAGGACCCGGACGTGAAGGTGCGGTCCCGGGCGGAGCAGTCCGTGCGGCGCTGGCGCCCGCCGGCGGACGCGCGGCACCACGGCGCGGAGGTGGGGGAACTGCTCGGCCTGAGCCGCCATCTCTTCAGCGAGCGCGAGCTGCTCCTGCTCAAGTGGGAGGCGGGGGCGGCTGGTTGAGTGCGTCAGCGGTGGCGCTCCCGCGGGGCCCGTACCGACTCGGGTGATCCGGGCGCGACCGGGTGATCCGCCCGGCTCCCCCGGGCCGCCCCCGCGCCCCTCCCTCATCGGCGGCGGCCCGCCCGGGTTCATCCGGCGGCGGCGCGCTCGGCGTCGGGGCGGCGGCGCAGCGTGGCCCGCTGGATGGCGGGCGGGTCGTACGCCATGTCGAGCCGCCCGATGTCGGTGCCGGGGGGCACGATGGCGTCGATCCGGTCGAGGATCTCGTCGCTCAGCACGACCTCGGCACCCGCGAGCAGGTCGTCGAGGTGGGCCATGGTGCGCGGTCCGATGATCGCCGAGGTGACACCGGGGTGGGCGATGGCGAAGGCCGTCGCCAAGTGCGTCAGTGGCATCCCCGCCTTCTCGGCGAGGGGGATGAGCTGTTCGACGACGTCGAGGCGGCGTTCGTCCTTCAGGTGCTCGAAGCCGAAGCCGGCGCGGTGCGTGGTGGCTTCCCGGCCCTTGCGGTAGCGGCCGGTGAGCAGGCCCCCGGCCAGCGGGCTCCAGACCAGTGCGCCGATTCCGTACCGTTCGCAGACCGGCAGCACCTCGCGTTCGATGCCCCGGTTGAGGATCGAGTACGTCGGCTGCTCGGTGCGGAAACGTTGCAGGCCGCGCCGTTCGGCGGTCCACTGCGCCTCGACGATGTCGGTGGCGGGGAAGGCGGAGGAGCCGATGGCCCGGACCTTTCCGGCGCGGACCAGGTCGGTGAGGGCGGAGAGGGTCTCCTCGATGTCGGTGTCCGGCGCGGGGCGGTGGATCTGGAAGAGGTCGACGTGGTCGGTGCCCAGCCGGCGAAGCGAGTCCTCCAGGGCGCGGATCAGCCAACGCCGTGAGTTCCCCTGCTGGTTGGGGTCGTCGCCCATCGGAAGGTGGGCCTTGGTGGCCAGCACGACGTTGTCGCGGCGGCCCTTGAGCGCCTTGCCGACGATCTCCTCGGACTCGCCGCGCGAGTAGGCGTCGGCGGTGTCCACGAAGTTGATGCCCGCGTCCAGCGCCTTGTGGATGATGCGGACGGAATCGTCGTGGTCGGGGTTTCCCATGGCGCCGAACATCATGGCGCCCAGGCAGTAGGGGCTGACCTTGATGCCGGTCCGGCCCAGCGTGCGGTATCGCATGGTTCTCCTCGTGTGCGCGGAATCATGGGCGCGAACGTGTATGCGCGGCCCTTGCAGACGGCCTGCCTGCCCGGCCTGCCTGCCCGGCCCGCCTGCCCGGCCCGCCTGCCCGGCCTGCCTGCCCGGCCTGCCTGCCCGGCCTGCCTGCCCGGCCTGCGTGCACGGGCTTCGGCGGGTTCGGGGCCGGCCAGGGAGCCGAAAGCGGAACAACGTTCCGGAATGACAATACGGAACGCTGTTCCGATTCGCAAGGAGTCGCAAGAGGATCGTGAGGATCGTGGGGGCTGCACTCCGCCACGGCCGTCCGCGCACCACCAAGGCCCCGCGAACCGGTCCGGACATGCCCTTTTACGCTGGCCCGATGGAATACGAGGGGGACTTCCGGGTCGGTGACGTGCTGTCCGTCGCCTGCCCGTTCACGGAGACCGTGGTCGAGGAAGGCGTGAAGGGGGGTTACCTGTCGGTGCGTTGGCCGTGGTGGTCCATCGACGAGGACAGCCAGTTCTTCCGCTGGAACGGCGTCGTGGCGCTGAGTGCCGAGGGTGCGGAGGCCTGCCCCGAGAACCAGGTGGAACTGTTCCGGACCGACCCGCCGCCCGGCTGTCTGCGGGCGGGTGACCTCTGCCGGGTCGGGGTGGAGCCGACCCTGGTGCACGTCACCTCCGTCGACCGGCACGACCCGCCGCTGGAGACCGGCTGGCTGCCGCGCCCGCGGCTGACCGTGACCGTGCTGCGAAAGGGCATGTCCTACCGGGAGTACCCGGACGGGAGCCATCTCGACGGCTACGGCCACGGCCTCCATCCGGGCGACGGGACGCCCTACGCCATCGAGCTGCTGTGGCGGCCGTACGCGTTCCTGTGTGCGGACGACGAGGTGGCCGACGCCGAAGGCAGGGCCTGGCGCTTCCGCGGCCCCTGGGACTGGGACCCCTTCGACGGGGCGGCGCCCGGCCCGGGTCCCGCGTGGCCGCTCGTGCTGCTGGCCCGCTCCGGGATCCCCCGGTCCGGCGCGGACGCGGACGCGGAGGCGGTGGCCTCGGGCACGGCGGCCGGTTCCCACCTGGACACCGTCCGGCGGTGGATGTCCCTCACCGCAGCCTCCCCCACGCCCTGAGCGGGGGCGGACGCCGGACCCCGGCCACCCTGAGCGGGGGCGGGCGCCGGACCCCGGCCGTCAGCGCGACTCGTCCGGGTCGAAGCTCGCGAAGTAGGCGGCGGCCATGTCCTCGTGGCCGTGGCCCTGGGCGGCGGCCCGGGCGAAGCGGTCCGCGCTCGCGGCGGCGCCGTCGAGGCGGACTCCGTACCGCTGCCCGGCCTCGACGATCAGGCGGGCGTCCTTCTCCGCGGTGGTCACAGCGAAGCTGGCCGGTTCGAGACCGTCGTCGAGAATGAGGGCTGCCTTGGCCCGCAGATAGCCCATGTCGAGCGGGCCGCCTGCGATGGCGTCGAAGAAGTCCTGCGGGTTCACCCCGAGGGCCTTGGAGAGCGCCAGGGCCTCTCCGGTGGCGGTGGTGGCCGCGATGACCCAGCTGTTGGCGACGAGCTTGAGGCGGGTGGCGCCTCCGTCGGACCCGTTCTCGCCCGTCCAGACCGTACGGGACCCGACCGCGTCCAGCACCGGGGCGACGGCCGCCCGCTTCTCCGCCGGGCCCGCCGCGAGGACCAGCAACTGCCCGGTCTCGGCGGGCTGCCGGGTGCCGAGCACCGGTGCGTCGAAGAAGTCCAGGCCGTGCTCGTCGGCGAAGGCGGCGAGCTCCTCGACGGCGTCGACGCCCACGGTGGTCGACTGGACCCAGGCGGTGCCGGGACGGAGCGCCGGGGCGGCCTGCCGCATGACCTCCGCCACCGCCGACCCGTCGTGCAGCATCGTCAGGACCACGTCGGCGCCCTCGACGGCCTCGGCGGGGGTGCCGGCGATCCGCGCGCCGTCCCGGGACAGGGGTTCGACCTTGTCGCGGGTGCGGTTCCAGACCTGTACGGAGTGTCCGGCGCGGGCCAGGTTGCGGGCCATGGCGGCGCCCATGATTCCGGTGCCCAGAACGCTGACGGTGAGTGTGTCGGTCATGGTCGGTGTCGGCCTCTCGGTCGGGAAAGTGGAACACGGACGGTGAAGCGGCGGCGCTTTCGGCCGGCGCGGCGCCCCCACCCGCACGTTACGGGGTGCCACGGGGTCCGGGGTGGACGGGCGGCGGGAGGCGACGGGCCATCTCGTCCACCGGCAGGGCGGGGTTGGCCGCGGCGGCCCTGGCCGACTCGTGGTCCGGGTGGTCGAGCAGCCCGGCGAGCACGGGCAGGGGCAGGGCCGGGTGGCGGGCCGCCTCGGTCCGTACCCGGGGGTCCGCCAGGCAGGCGACCAGCGAGGCCGGGGTCGCCCCGGGCCGGGCGGCCACCGCGCGGAGCACCTTCCGTACGGGCGGGGTGCGCAGCGCCAGCTCCTCGAGGAACTCGGGCGAGGCGTCCGGGTTCTCCGCCACGCGCCCCGCCACCTGCGCCCCGAAACGCGTGGTCATCGCGCGCAGCACCTCCTCGGGCAGCCCGGGGTGCGGGGCCACCGCGCGGACCACCCGTGCGTCGGGGTCGGCGGCGAGCCGGTCGCGGATCTCGTCCGGCAGGTCGTGGCGCTCGGCGACCAGCGCCCGTACGGCCGGATCCGGCGATGCCGCCAGCCGGGCGATCTCGGCGGGCGAGGCCCCGGCGATCCGGGGGAGCGGCACCGGACCGGTCCGCACCTTCCCGGCCAGGGCGGTGAGCACGTCCAGCGGCAGGCGCGGGTGACGTGCCACCGTGCGGCGTACCTCGGGGCTCGGATCCGCGGCGAGTACGCGGAGGGCCGCCTCGCAGATCGCGGGATTCCTCGCGAGTTCGGCCCTGACCCAGTGGGAGGGGTCTCGGGCGAGGCGTTCGTACACCGAGGCGGGCAGGTCCTCGCGGGTGGCCAGCGCCCCGCGCACCTGCTCGCCGGTGGCGTCGGTGTGACCGGTGGCGCCGGTGGCGCCGGTGGCATCAGTGTGGTCGGTGGGGCTGGTGGCATCGGTGTGGTCGGTGGGGCTGGTGGCATCGGTGGGGCTGGTGAAGGGGAGGACCGCCTCGGTGGGGGTGGCCTGGTTCCGCAGGGCCCGGACGAGCAGCTCGTGGCGGGTGGACCGGTGGGATCCGTCACAGGCCGCCCCGGACCGCAGGTCGCATCCGGGGTGTTCGCAGCCGGAGTGGTGGGTGTACGGGACGGCTTCGTGGTCGCAGACCGGGCAGAGGCGGACCGGCGGCAGGCCTTCGCCGGTGATCAGCGCCGCCAGGACCGGGGGCGGTGTCAGCGGGTTACCGGCGAGCGCGCTGCGCACCTCCGCGTGCGGGTGCCGGGCGAGCCGGGTGGCGGCGGTGGCGGACGTGGTCCAGAAGGCGAGCTCGGCCACCACCCGTACGTGGGGGTCCGCGGCAAGTGTCGCGGTCACGTCGTCGGGCAGGTCCGGGAGGGGGGCCAGCCACTCCCCCAGGAGGAAGTCGGGTGCGGCGGCGAGGTGGCGGGCCCAGGAGGGGTGACCGGCGCCTTCCTGGAGCAGGGCGAGGGCGACGAGGGGCCATCGCGCCGGGTCGACGTCGGCCGCCGTGAGTGTCCGGACCGCCGGTGACATGGCCACCAGCGCGCAGTCCTCGTGCGCAGACACCAGGCGCTTCGCTTGTTCGCGGCTCAGATCCGAGCGGTCACCGAGGGTCTCGGCGAGCTCGCAGTCGAGGGGTTCGAGGCAACGGTCCTCGTACGCCAGAAGGCGGTCGATCAGGTGGGGAGGCAGCGACGGGTTGGCGGCGAGCCCGAGCAGCAGGTGATGCACGACGGGCATCATGCCGCCCGGGGCCGGGGCCGGGCCACCGGTTATCCGGTTGCGTCCGGTCATGGTTGTGCCCGGTCATCGGGTGGTCCGCGTGCCCGGTCCGGGCCGCCGCGAGCACCTGGGCCGGACCCGGAGGGTCGGCGCGGCCGGGACCACCAGGGCTGGCGTGGCCGGTCTTCACAGCTCCGCCCGGCCGCGCGAGGTGTGTCGGCGGCCGGGCGGTGGTGGAGCGTGGATCAGGAGTCGGAGTCGGCCTTCGCGGCGCGCGCGGCGTTCCGCTCCTTGATGCGGACGGCCTCCTTGCGGACGTCCGCCTGGGTGGCGCGCTCGGCGCTCAGCCACTCCGGCATCTCGTTCTTGAGGGCGTCGATCTGCTCGGTGGTGAGCGGCTCGGTCACGCCTCCGCGGGCCAGGCCGGAAATGGAGACGCCCAGCTTGGCGGCGACGACCGGGCGGGGGTGCGGGCCGTTGCGGCGCAGCTCTTCCAGCCAGGCCGGCGGTTCGGCCTGCAGCGCGTTGAACTCGCTGCGCGAGACCACACCCTCCTGGAACTCGGCGGGGGTGGCTTCGAGGTACACACCCAGCTTCTTCGCCGCGGTGGCGGGCTTCATCGTCTGGGGTGTCTGGTGCGAGGTCATGTGTCAAGAGTAGCGAGCGTGTGCGAGGCCGCCGACCACACCGCTCGCGGCGGGGGGTACGACGGGTTCCCGGCCATGATCCGCCGGACGCTCCCCGGGAGTGGGGCCGGTAACCTGGCGGGGTGACTGGCTCCGACGCATCCCCCTCGTTCCGCCTCGCCTACGTACCGGGCGTGACGCCTTCCAAGTGGGTGCGCATCTGGAAAGAGCGCTTCCCCCTCATCCCGCTGGAGCTGGTCTCCGTACCGTCCGATGAGGCCCCGGCGCTGCTGCTGGAAGGTGGCGCCGACGCGGGCTTCGTGCGGCTGCCGGTGGGGCGCGAGGAGCTCAGCGCGATCCCGCTGTACACCGAGACCTCGGTGGTGGTGATCCCGAAGGACCACCTGCTGGCGGCTGCCGAGGAGGTGTCCGCCGAGGACCTCGCGGAGGACATCGTGCTCCATCCGCTCGACGACTCGCTCGGCTGGGAGCGCCCGCCGGGACTGCCCGCGTTCGAGCGGCCGGAGACCACGGAGGACGCGGTGGCGCTGGTCGCGGCGGGGATCGGCCTGCTGGTCGTCCCGCAGTCGCTCGCCCGGCTCCACCACCGCAAGGACCTCACCTACCGGCCGATGACGGACGTCCCCGAGTCGCGGGTGGCGCTGTCGTGGCCGGAGGAGAAGACGACCGAGATGGTCGAGGACTTCATCGGCATCGTCCGGGGCCGCACCGTGAACAGCTCGCGGGGACGCACTCCCACTCCCCCGCAGCCGAAGCAGGAGAAGCGGCCGGCCGCCGGTGCCCGTCGCGGTACCGGCGCGGGCAAGCCGTCGTCCCGCAACCCGCGGGGCGGGGCGGGCGGCGGGGCCAAGGGCGCGAAGGGTGCGAAGAGCGCCGGCGGGGCCAAGGGAGCCAAGCGCGGAAAGCCGCGCGGCCGGTAGCCGGAGCGCGCGGGCCGTATGCCCGTATGCCGGGTGCCCATGTGCCCGCGGTGCCGTACGCCCGTGGCCCGGTCGCGGGTGGCACTGGTCGTACGTACGCGGGTGGTGCCGCATCCGGGGGTGACGGCCCGTACCGCTCCGGGCGCCCGCTCGTTACGCTCGCCGCCATGGGTGTTCTCCTGCCGCTGCTGATCGTTGCCGGATGTCTGGCCGCCGTCATGGGCGTCCTCGGGCTGCTCGCGGCCAGGGTGCGGCGCCGGGGGACGGCCGGGGCGGCGATCGGGGCGGCCCTCGCGTCGTACGAGGAGGCGTTCCGTACCACGTCGTACGCCGCTCACCAGGAGATACGTGCCCAGGCCGACCGGCAGGCCCCGCTGCCGTCGCCGGACGGCGGCCGACGCCCCGCGGCGACGGAGTACGGGCCCGGGGGCCGTACCGGGCGGCCCGTCCGGCGTCGGTCCCGGCCGGGCCGGCGGGGCCCTTTCGGCCTCGGGCGCGCCCGGCCGCGAGGCGGGCGTCCGGGCAGGCGCTGAGGCGGCCGGTTCAGCGAGTCGCGGGCCTGCCGACCCGCAGGGGGGACCCCTCTGCGCGAGGCACGGGCCGAGAAGTGTCAGGATGGTTGTATGACCATCAAGGCTTACTTCGACATCACCATCAACGACGAGCCCGCCGGGCGGATCACGTTCAACCTCTTCGAGGACGTCGTCCCGAAGACCGTGGAGAACTTCCGCGCCCTCGCCACCGGCGAGAAGGGCTTCGGCTACGCGGGCTCCTCCTTCCACCGCGTCATCCCGGACTTCATGCTCCAGGGCGGCGACTTCACCCGTGGCGACGGCACGGGCGGCAAGAGCATCTACGGCGAGAAGTTCGCGGACGAGAACTTCAAGCTCACGCACAACAAGGCGGGCCTGCTCTCGATGGCCAACGCCGGCCGCAACACCAACGGCTCGCAGTTCTTCATCACCACCGTCCTGACCCCGTGGCTCGACGGCAAGCACGTCGTCTTCGGTGAGGTCGCGGACGAGGACAGCATGAAGCTGGTCAAGAAGATCGAGTCCCTGGGCTCCCAGAGCGGCCGCACCTCGTCGAAGATCACCATCTCGGAGAGCGGCGTCCTCTAAGGATTCCCGTCGAGGAATCCGATCGGGGAATCCGACCGGGGAATCCCATCGAGGATCCCGATCGAGGACCTCGGTTCGGAGACGCGCGGGCGGACGGGAAACCGTCGGCCCGCGCGTCTCTCGTTCTCCGGTCCCGGGAACGTGATCAGAGGGACGCGTACACGGATTCGACCAGGGCCATCTTGCGCGGGTCGTCGGCGAGCCCCACGCCCATCCGGTTCATGACGTAGCCGAGCGCCACCCCCGCCTCCGGGTCGGCGAGCCCGCACGAGCCGCCCGCCCCGTCGTGGCCGACCGCTCGCGGGTTGGGGCCGTAGGAGGCGTTCGAGCCGCTCAGCCAGACGCCGAGGGCGATCTCCGTCTCGTGCGCGAACCCGGCGCCCAGCACCAGATCGCGGCAGCTCCCCTGCCCCTCCCGTACGCGCTCGGCCGCCTCCTCGGAGAGAACGCGGTGGCCGTGGAGCGCGCCCCGGCCGGCGAGGATTCCGTAGAGGGAGGCGACCGCGCGAGCGGTGGAGTGGCCGTTCGCCGCCGGGATCTCGGCCGCCCGCCACGCGGCGGTGTTGGCCGCGGCTGCTCCCGTACCGGGGTTGAGGAAGGCGGCGACGGCCACCGGGGGCAGGCGCGCGAAGAACGCCATCTGCTCGGGCGACACCTTCGTCGTGACGAGTTCGGCGACCCGGTCCGCTTCCTTCTCCGGCAGTCCCACGGTGAAGTCGATGCCGAGGGGGCCGGTGACCTCGCGCCGCAGGAACTCCCCGGGCAGGTCACCGCTGATCCGCCGGACGACCTCGCCGACCAGGAACCCGTACGTCAGCGGGTGATAGCCGGAACGGGTGCCGGGTTCCCACCAGGGCTCGGTCGCGGCGAGCCGGGACGTGGTCAGCTCCCAGTCGTAGAGGTCGGCGAGCGAATGCGGCCGGCGCAGCCCGGCGAGACCGGCGCGGTGCGAGAGGAGGTGGCGTACGCGGACGTTCTCCTTGCCGGCGGCGGCGAACTCGGGCCAGTACGAGGCCACCGGGGCGTCGAGGTCGAGCAGGCCCCGGTCCGCGAGGATGTGGGCGCAGAGCGCGGTGGGGCCCTTGGTGGTGGACCAGACGTTGACGAGGGTGTCCCGTTCCCAGGGACGGGTCCGCGCGCCGTCCGCCCATCCGCCCCAGAGGTCGACCACCGGCTCGCCGTCCACCAGGACCGTGACGGCGGCGCCCAGCTCGTCCCGTGCGCTGAAGTTCTCCTCGAACGCGGTACGCACGCGGGCGAACCGTTCGTCGCAGTGGCCGTGGATCTGCGTCACGGTGGCCTCCTCGTCGTGGGCGTCCCGGGGCAACATACCGACGGGTCGGACCGGCGGGAAGGGGTGGCGCGGCGCCCGGACCGGGCATCCGGACCGGCATCCACGCATCCGGGCATCCACGCATCCGGACATCCGGGCATCCGGACATCCGGACATCCGGACATCCGGACCGAGACCCGAACTTACCTGCCTCCCGCCGGACTTCCGGCACCCGGACTTCCCCCGCTACAACCCCACGGCGCCGTCGACCCCTTGGCGCAGCAGGTCCGCGTGGCCGTTGTGGCGCGCGTACTCCTCCACCATGTGCAGCATCACCCACCGGAGCGAGACCCGTCCCTGCCAGGGGTCGATGGCGGAGACGTCGAGATCAGCGGCTTCGGCGACGAACCGTTCCGCGAAGTCGACCTCCTCGCGCCAGGCCCGCCAGGCTTCCTCCGTACGGGCGGCGTCGGGCACGGCGCGGTCGAACGCACTGTCCGGCTCGTCCACCGTGGCGAAGGGCGCAGGGCCCTCCTGACCGGCCAACCGCAGCCTGAACCAACGGTGTTCCACGTCGGCGAGGTGCCGGACGAGTCCCAGCAGGGACAGGCCGGAGAAGTCCACGGACCGCAGGGCCATGGCTTCGGCGTCGAGCCCGGAGCACTTCAGGACCAGGGTCTCCCGCTGGCGGCGCAGGGACGCGGCGAGCATGGTCCGCTCGTCGCTCTGCGTCGGGACCTCTGCCCGTGGGTCGCTTCCAGGATCGGTGAACATCTCCGCAAACCGTTGCATGTCCGGGATTGTGGCCGATGTGCACCCTCCGTCGCAGGAGTTTCACCCTTCCCGTGCAGCTGAGGCGCTCGCCGATCGAGGCACGAGGCGCGGGACACCAGGCGCGGGACACCAGGCGCGAGGCCACGGCACACACGGCACGGCCCACGGCGCTTCAGTGGGCCGGTGGCTCCAGGCAGAGGCTCCAACGGCCGGGCTGCCCCGCGAGGGTGAGGGCGGAGAGGGGGCGCACGTCGATGTTCCAGTACGCCGAGGGCGGGGCCTTCAACGCGTAGACGAGGATCGCGCGGACCACGGCGGGCTCGGCCACCGCGACGATGGAACCGCCGTCGAAGGGGCGGGTGTCGAGCCAGTGGCCGATGCGCGTGATGAAGCCGAGCAGCGGCTCGCCGCCGTGCGGCGCGGAGCGGGGATCGGCCAGCCACGCGTCGACGGCGGCGGGCTCGCGGGCCGCGACCTCCGCCAGGGTCATGCCCCGCCAGCGCCCCATGTCGCAGTCGCGCAGGTCGGGTTGGGCCATGGGGGCGTACCCGAGGGCGTCGCCGGTGGCCCGGCTCCGGGGGGTCGGCGCACAGTAGCGGAGGTCGGCCGCCCCGAGCGGGACCAACGCGTGGGCGACGAGTTGCACCTCGTGCCATCCGGCGTGGTCGAGCGGACGGTCGTCGTCGAAGCGCTCGGCGAGCAGGGACGAGCTCCGCGCTGCCGCCACGAGGGAAACCCGAACACTCATGGCCGCGATCGTGAGGCCGCCGACTCGCCGGGTCAAGAGGGCACGCTTCAGAGGGAGTTGACGATCTAACGATTGATCAGAGCCATCCACTGGCCGGGCTCTTCCAGGCCCCGGAAGCCGACCTTCTCGTACACCCCGTGGGCGTCGCCCGTGGCGAGCAGGATCCTGCGGACGCCGGCCGGGGCGAGGTGGTCGCGGACCGCTTCGGCCAGGCGCACGCCGAGCCCCTGGCCGCGTACCGCCGGGTCGACGTAGACGTCACAAAGCCAGGCGAAGGAGACGTGGTCGGTGACCACCCGGGCGTACCCGACCTGGGTGCCGGAACTCCGCTCGTACACGCCGAAGTTGAGCGAGGCCGCGATGGCCGCGTCCTGCTTGGCGCGGCTGCGTCCGAGCGCCCAGTAGGTGTCGGTGGAGAGCCAGTGGTGGACCCGGGCCGCGTCGAGCCGGGCGGGGTCGGTCGAGATGTCGTAGTCCTGCGTGATCGTATCGGTCATGAGCGCAGGCTAGAACGAAGCCGCGGACCGGCCCAGCAGTTTTCCCCGCGTATGCGGCACTCCCCGCCCCACGGCCGGGCACCCCGCCTCACCGGGTGTCGTACGCGATACGCAGCCGCCTGACCCCCTCCACGATCTCGCCCGCGCCGGAGGCCGCCGCGTAGCTGATCCGGACCTGAGCGGAGGGCGGTTCGGCGCAGAAGTACGGGCGTCCGGGCGCCACGGCGACCCCGGCCCGCAGGGCGCCGGTGACGAACGCGGCCTCGTCCGCACCGCTGCCGCCCCCGCCGGGTACGGGCAGCCAGAGACTGCCGCCACCGGACGGCACGTACGGCAGGTCGAGTTCGGGCAGCGTGCGGCGGAGCTCACCGGCGAGCAGGGTGCGACGCCGGGCCAACTCTCCTGCGACGGAGCGCAGATGGGTGCCCCAGGCCGGAGATCCGACCAGTTCGAGGGCGGTCTCCTGGAGCGGTCTCGGTACGAAGAAGCTGTCCACGACCTGGATCGCGCGCAGCCGTTCCAGCACCGGGCCTCGTGCGGCGAGCGCGCCGACGCGCAGGCTGGGCGAGGTGACCTTGGTGAGCGAACAGACGTGTACGACGACCCCGTCCGGATCGTCGGCGGCCAGCGGCGGCGGCAGCGGGCCCGCGTCTTGGTGGGCGAGGCGGCGGGCGAAGTCGTCCTCCACCACGAACGCGCCCGCGGCCCGTGCCGTCCGCAGGACCTCGGCCCTCCGCGCGGGGGCGAGTACCGCGCCGGTGGGGTTCTGGAACAGCGGCTGGCAGACGAAGACTCGGGCCCCGGTGGCGCGGAACGCCGCGTCCAGCAGCTCGGGGCGCACTCCGTCCACGTCCACCGGTACGGGAACGGGCCGCAGCCCTGCGGCGCGGGCGGCGGCCAGCATGCCGGGGTAGGTCGGCGACTCGACGAGGACCGGAGCCCCGGGCGGGGCGAGCGCGCGCAGCGCGGTGGCCAGCGCGCTCTGGCCACCCGCCGTGATCAGGACGTCGGCCGCGCCGACACCGGGCCCGATCTCGCGCGCGAACCAGGCGCGCAGCTCGGGCAGCCCGTCCACGGGCGGCCGGTCCCAGGCGCCGGGGCGGCGGCCGGCCCGCGCGAGGGCGGCGGCCAGGGCGCGTTCGGGCTGGAGGGTGGGGTGGAGGTAGCCGCCGTTGAACTCGATGACGCCCGGCGGGGGCGCGGCGAGGGTGACGAGGACCCCCGAGGCGTCGACGGTACGGGGCACCACCTCGGGCCCGCCGTCGCCGCTGAGCGAGACCTCCTGCCAGGACGTGTCGCCCGGGGCCGGGGCAGTCGTACGCGGCTGGGCACGGAAGGCCCCGGCGCCGGGCCGGGTGACGACCAGCCCCTCCGCGGCCAGTTGGGCGAGGGCCCGGGTGACGGTGACCGGGCTGACCCGGAAGCGCTCGACGAGGGCCCGGCTCGACGGCAGCTTTCCACCCGGTGAGTAGCGATTCAGCTCATGCCGCAGGGATTTCGCCAACTCACCCACACTGCTACGCTCTTCCATGAGAGACAACGATAGCGCTACCCCATCGGCGACGATAGCGCTCACCGCCACCGGTACTCTTCCCGCCACTCCCCCGACCCAGCACCGTGCCCCGGTGTCGGCCCCGGCGTCGACCCCACACCCGGCCCCGGCCCCGGCCTCCGAACGGACCGGCTTCGTCCTCGCCTCCCTCGGGGTCGTCGCCTTCTCCCTGACCTTCCCCGCCACCGTGTGGGGGCTGGAGAGCTTCGGCCCCTGGTCGCTGGTGGCGGTGCGCAGCGTGCTCGCCGCGTTGATCGCGGGCACGGTCCTTCTGGTAGCCCGCATCCCGTGGCCGGGCCGCCGTCACCTGGGCGGGCTGCTCGTCGTGGCGGGCGGGGTGGTGGCGGGGTTCCCGCTGCTGACCACGCTCGCGCTGAGGACGACGACCTCCTCGCACTCGGCCGTGGTGGTGGGGCTGCTGCCGCTGACCACGGCGGTGTTCTCGTCCCTGCGCACGGGCACCCGCCCGCCCCGCGCCTTCTGGATCGCGGCGCTCGCGGGGGGCGGCCGTGGTGCTCGCGTTCACGGTCGCCCAGAGCGGCGGCGCGGTCTCCGCCGGTGACCTGTACCTGTTCGGTTCGCTGGTGGTGTGCGCGGCCGGGTACGCGGAGGGCGGCAGGCTGGCGCGGTCGATGCCCGGCTGGCAGGTGATCGGCTGGGCGCTGGTCCTCTCGCTCCCGGTCGCGGTGGCGGGCTGCGCGGTGGCGCTGTCGTACGAGCCCGTCACGCTGACGGGGCACGGGATCGCCGGCCTGGTCTGGCTGGCGGCCGGGTCCACCTTCATCGGGCTGTACGTCTGGTACCGGGGCATGGCGGAGATCGGTATCCCGCGCGCCAGCCAGCTGCAACTGGCCCAGCCGCTGCTGACGCTGGTCTGGTCGTTCCTGCTGCTCGGCGAGGAGCTGTCGGCGGCGGCCCCGCTCGCGGCGGTGGCCGTGCTCGTCTGCATCGCGGTGACCCAGCGGGCGGGCACCCGGCGCCCGCGCGAACCCCTCGCCCCACGGTCATAGACTTGTCGACACAGGGACCGCCGTCCAGGAGGAGGTCGTTCCCGATGGAGGCCCACACCGGCGACCGGTTGCTGACTCACGGCAGAACCGTCGGCCAACCCGACCAGGTCGCGGAGATCATCGAGGTACGGGGCCCGCGCGGCACGCCGCCGTACCGGCTGCGCTACGCCGACGGCCACGAGTCACTGGCGTACCCGGGGCCGGACAGCGTGGTGCAGCATACGGGCGCCGACAGGACCGGCCAGGAGGACCACCTCGAGCGGCGGTGAGCCGGGTCGCCGGGCCGAGAGGCTCGGGTACAGCCGGCGGCAGCCGGCCCTCCGTGGCCAGAGATGACCGCCCAGCGGTCCCCTTCGTGCGCCGACCCTGCAAAGCGCAGGCTCGGCGCGAGACGCTGAGCGGTGCCTACTCCATCAAGCAGCTACCGGGATGCCGACAGCGGTCGCGCGCTCCAGAAGTGCTCTCGCCGGCCGGTTCGAAGAATAGGGAGAGAGCACGGACATCATCTCGCGCATGCGATCGTCACACCGGCCGGACTGCACCATCGGGTAGTCGTCCAGAGCCTCGTGCCAGGTGCTCACGGCTGCTTCGAGATGCCCCATGGCGAGCTGACGCTCTGCGGTCAGACCGAGATGTCGCACCTTGGCTCGCCTGTAGAGACTGTGGCGAAGCCTGTTCGATTCCTGCAGGGACTCAACTGCTCCGGCAGCATCGCCGAGTTCATGCCGCACCTGGGCCAGGTGATACATCAGCGAGGACGGATCGTAGGAACCGAAGGCTTTTGCCTGCGATTCAGCCACGTCCATTGCCTTTTCCGCTTCCTTCATACGCAGAAGCGCGCTGTCGCGCTCACCGAGCTGCGCGGCCGCGTGCGCCTGCTGGCCTGCCAGGAAGGCCCGCATGCGAGGGCCTGCGTGCGGTGAGGCAGCTGCGGCAGCGTCAGCCAGACGAAGCGCATGCCGCCCGTGCCCGAGATCCACAGCCTGGACGGACATGCCCCGCAGCGTCGTGCAGTAGGTCAGGTGGTCGTCGGCAGCACCAGCCAGTTCCAGAGCCTTGAGGTAGTAGCGCTGGGCCAGTCCGTGAAGTCCCTCGTCCACCGCCATGTAGCCGGTGAGGTAGCAGAGGTCCGCAGCGGCGGACATCATCTCCTTCCGCACCGGGTCCGGAGCTTGTGCGTGCAGGTACCCGGCGACGGTGTTCACCAGAAACGCCGCCGCCATCGGTCTGGCATGCCTGCCTCCGAACTGGTCGTCCAACTCGGAGACCCGCTCGGTCATCTGCGTGACCATCTCGACTTCTCCGCGTCCGATGCGGGTCACCTGGCCCGCCGCGAACGCTTCGGTGCGACCCACCACATCCGGCCAGTCCGGGATGGTGAGCGCCACGGAGAAAAGCGCCGCACCCAGTACAGAACGGCGTGAAGGGTCCATGTCCTGCCTCCCCAGATCGACGAGTCCTTCCACCGTACCGAGTGAGGTTCCCTCTCCCTGAAGTCGAGGAAAGCCCGTCTCCTCATGCGTAACCGGGCGGGACAACCGGCGCGAGAAAACTTCGAGGATCAGCTCCCTGGCCTCCTTCCGAGGCATGGTGCCGTCAAGCCAGTGCTTCACCGCGGATTCGTCGTAGCGGGTAGGCCGCCCGACCTCCGTACCCGCTCTGTTCACTGCCATGGCGAAGCTGCTGTAGGTCCAGCCGGTCTCACGCAGAAGGCGAGCCAGTCTCTCGTTCGACTTCTTCTGAGGCACAGTCAACCACCTTCATTTTCAAGGCTTTCAAGTTCTCGCGCCCTCTCCACGGTACCGCTGCGCGTGACCGCGCGGTTACGTAGGGCGTGAGAGATCAACAGAAGGAGAGAGCCGTGCCGACGAGCCGAACCGACAGAGATGTGGCGGCGGGCAACGACACCGCGCCCGTGGATGTGGAGACCATCTCGGAGATCACGGGCCAGGTGCTGGGCCTGCACCTCACCACGTCGACCCGCGAGGACATCCTCGCCCATGCGGCGGCAGTCCACGGATTCCTCAACCTGCTCGTCCGTGAGGAACTGGGCGCGGACCAGGACCCGTCCGTACGGGATCTGATCGGCAAGGCATACGTCCTGCTGGCGGCGGAAGCCCCCACGCGGGAGACACCGTGTTTCAGTGCCTACGCCCACGTGCGGGAGGCGGCCGACATCACCCGGCGCCTGCTCCGGGTGTGGGTCGGCAGGAACCGGGAGGCCGGGCGGCACGGCAGGGACGCGGTGCGAGTGACCGGGGAACGCCCATGACGACAAGGATCGGGGTGTACCGGGTAGGGCGCGACGGCTCGCGCCATGTGGTCCGCCCCCTGCGCCCGGTGAAACCCCTCAAGGTGCCGGAGGTCACCTCGGCCTGGCCCCACTGCCAGTGCCCCCGCCACAGGGCCACGTGACGGCCCGGCCGTACGAGACCGGCTTCTGCTTCCTCGACCGCAACGAGGGCCTGACCGTGACGTGGGTCGGCCCGGTCGAAGCGGACGGTGTCTCGGCCCCGGTCCACGCCTTCGGAGCGTGCTGCGAGTTCACCCGGCAGTACGTCCGCCACTACCACCTGACGCGCGGCATACGGCCCGCCACTCGGGCCCTCGCCTCCCGCACGTCGGCTCCCGGCAGCGTCGCCGCCGGGAGCCGTCGCGGCGCGGGGAGCCGAGGAGTTCACCCGTACGACCGCGAACATCGCGCACACCCCGACACGATGCCCGAGACGTCGAACACGTACCGGCAACACCGAAGGACGGCACCGCCTTGCCCCAGACCGTCTCCCTTCCCCTCTCCCCCGCCCAGCCCTCTCCCCCGGTCGAGGCCATGGCCCTGGTCCGGGACGTGCAGGGGGCCATCCTGATGGTCGCCGCCGACAAGAGGGGTTGGACGCTCCCCGGCGCGTCGGCCCGCGCGGGAGAATCGATCACCGAGGCGGCCGAGCGCGGGCTCCGCCGGGAGACCGGGCTCGCTCGACGCCTCAGGCGCGTCCTGGCGGTCGATCACACCTTCGGCGACGACACCACGGCGAGCTTCACCCTGGTGTGCGACGCAGGGACCCTGACGGCGGACGAGGCCGCGCGGGTGGCCCTGCCCGACGACGCGCCCGCCGCGTTGGTGGCCGTCACCTGGGTTCCCCAACGGAGGCTTCCCGACTACCTCTTGGCCCACCAGGTGGGCCGGATCTCCGAGGCGGTTCGCGCGGCGCGAGCGGGATGGGGACTGCCACTGCTCGTACGTGGCAGACGCGTCTCCTGACGACGCACCCCCCATCACCCCCATCACCCCACCCCGTCGAGCAACCTCACCCCACCCCGTAGTGGTCCGCCGCCACCCGGGCCATGGCGCCGATCCGGTCCGCCTTCACACTGTTCGCGGAGAAGAACGCGTGTCCGCCGACGGCCGGGTAGTCCTCGGCGAGGGTGAGGTGGCGGGAGAGTTCGGCGGAGTTCTGCCAGGCGGAGTTCTGGGCGGGGTCGCCGGCCTTGTAGAGCGCCTCGCCGATGTAGAGGTCGACGTCCGTTCCCTCCACCACCTCGGCCCACCAGGGGACGAGTTGGGCGTAGTCGGCGCCCGACTGGCCGATGCTCCAGTACAGCTGGGGGCAGATGTAGTCGATCCACCCCTGCTTGATCCACTTGCGGGTGTCCGCGTACAGGTCGTCGTACGTCTGCACCCCGGCGGCGGTCGGCGAGCCGAGCGGGTCGGTCGTCTTGTTGCGCCAGACGCCGAAGGGGCTGATGCCGAAGCGGACGTGCGGCTTGATCGCCTTGATCCGGTCGGCGGTCTCCTTCACCAGCCGGTCGATGTTGTCGCGGCGCCAGGCCGCCTTGCTGCTGAAGCCGGCGCCGTGTTCGGCGTAGGTGCCGGCGTCGTCGAAGGTCTGGCCGGAGACGGGATAGGGGTAGAAGTAGTCGTCCCAGTGGACCGCGTCGATGTCGTAGCGGCTGACCGCGTCCAGCATGGCGTCCTGGACGAACGCCCGGACCTCCGGCAGCCCGGGGTCGTAGTACAGCTTCCCGCCGTACGGGACGACCCAGTCCGGGTGGACCCGGGCGGGGTGTGTGGCGACGAGCTTCTTCGGGTCGGTCTGGTTGGAGACGCGGTACGGGTTGAACCAGGCGTGCAGTTCGAGGCCGCGGTCGTGGGCCTCGGTCACCGCCGTGCCGAGCGGGTCCCAGCCGGGGTCCTTGCCCTGGACGCCGGTCAGGTACTGCGACCAGGGCTCGTGCGGCGAGGGCCAGAGCGCGTCGGCGCTGGGCCGCACCTGGAGGATGACCGCGTTGAGGCCGAAGCGGACGGCCCGGTCCAGGTGGGCGACGAGCTCACTGCGCTGGGTGGCCGCCGTCAGCCCGGTGGCCGACGGCCAGTCGACGTTGGCGACCGTGGCGATCCACATCCCGCGCAGCCCGGTCGCCACGCGGTGACGTCGGTCACGGGACGCGCGTCCCGCCGCCCCCGCCGGACCCGGTGCCGCCAGGGCGGCCACCACTCCGGCCGCGCCCAGCACGAATGCCCTCCGGCCCATGCGCCGCATGCTCTCCGCCTTCCTCTCGCGCTCCGCCGTACCGCTCCGGTCGGCTGCGTGACGCAGATCATGCCTTCTCGGACCGCCGATGACCCGCAGGTAACTTGGGCCGCGTCGCCGGGTACCGTCTGGAGGTCGAAGCGGGTACCGCCACCCACGGGTCCCGCGATACGGAGATCAGGGAGAGGCACGAGGTGACGGACTCTATGGCCGACATTGCACGCGTCGGAGTGGTCGGCTGTGGCCAGATGGGCGCAGGTATCGCGGAGGTCTGCGCGCGCAGCGGTCTGGACGTGATGGTCGCGGAGACCACCGGTGAGGCCTTGGAGATAGGGCGTACCCGGCTGCACAACTCCCTGTCGAAGGCTGCCGAGCGCGGCAAGATCACCGAGGAGGAGCGGGACGAGGCCCTGGGCCGGCTCAGCTTCACCACCGACCTCGGCGAGTTCGCCGACCGCGACCTGGTCATCGAGGCCGTCGTGGAGAACGAGCAGGTCAAGACGGAGATCTTCCGGGTGCTCGACCAGGTGGTGACCCGGCCGGACGCGATCCTGGCGTCCAACACCTCGTCCATTCCGCTGGTGAAGCTGGCCGTGGCCACCTCCCGGCCGGACCAGGTCATCGGGATCCACTTCTTCAACCCGGCGCCGGTGCAGAAGCTCGTCGAACTGATTCCCGCCCTGACGACGTCCGAGCAGACCGTGCTGCGGGCCGAGGCGCTCGTACGGGAGGTGCTGGACAAGCACCCGATCCGGGCGCAGGACCGTTCCGGGTTCGTGGTGAATGCCCTGCTGATCCCGTATCTGCTCTCCGCGATCCGGATGTTCGAGTCGGGCATCGCCAGCCGTGAGGACATCGACAACGGCATGGAGATGGGCTGCGCCCACCCGATGGGGCCGCTGAAACTGGCGGACCTGATCGGCCTGGACACGGTGGCCTCCGTCGCCGACTCGATGTACGCGGAGTACAAGGAGCCCCTGTACGCCGCTCCCCCGCTGCTCCAGCGCATGGTGGACGCGGGGCGGCTCGGCCGGAAGTCGGGGGCGGGGTTCTACCCGTACGCCTGACGGCCTGTCGGCGGGCCCGGCGGTGACGCCGCCGGGCCCGCCTGGGTGCGTTCCCCGAGTTCAGGACCGTATGCGGCCCCGAAAGAGCCTCGTCTTTTAGGCCTCATCATCGCTCTCTGGGTAGCCGTGGACATCATTCTGGGCATCACTTACAGCGTCTACCGCCTCGCCCGCAGGCAGCGAGCGTGGTGCGACTCACCGCCCGGCGGCAGCGGCAATTGTGTCGCTAAAGTCCCTCGCCGGGCGGGGGTGGCTCGGGCATTTCCCAGATGCGGCTGAATACGTCGGCAACCTGGGGCCAGACCAGCTGACGAGCACCCTCGACCGAGTCGACCTCATTGGCCAAGGGCCCGAGGACAACGAACTCGTGGGGGATGATTCTGCCGGCCCTGTCCTTGCGTCCCAAGGGATCCGGGAAACGCAGCGCCCCCTTATCGGCAACGCGCCACCAGACTTCCGGCTCGTCCCCGACATCAGAGAAGGCGTCGTCGTAGACCTGGAGTGGATCCCCGAATCCCCCGTCACGGAGAAACCGGAAACCCCAGGTCCGCCCACGCGTGGCCCAGATGAGGCTCACTTGACGCTCCTCAGCAAGACCTGCTCCTCTTCTCCCCTGTCCAGGTCCATCCGGAAGCGGGTCAACGTGGCGGTGAGATAGTTCTGTTTGGCCATCGCTTCGGAGTTGATGTTTTTGAGTTTATCCCCTGCCACCTTGGCCGCCTCGTTCAAGACTTCCTTCGAGAGCACGAGGCCGACAACGTTACGCAAAAGACCTACCGCACCAGGCAGCTTGACCTTGCTACCGACCAGCGCAGCGGCCAAAGCTCCTGCCCCGCCCAGTAGACTCTCCGCCACCTTCACAGGGATTTGTTTCAACTGGGCCCATCGGACGTGGCGCTCGAATGGAAGCATGGCGGCCAGCGGGAGGATCAACTCCAGGCCGACGCGCTTGGTGACCTCAATCTTTTCTGCACCGAACTTCGCTGACGAAAGCAGCACGAAGTCCTCACCCACGGACAACGCGTCGCTGGCCTCCAGCAGCCCAGCGATCACCCCACGCAATTCGACTATGTCATCGCCGGCCTTCTCCACAAGGAGATCCCTGAACTTGAACACGTCCAGGTTCGGCAGCAGATCGGACTTTGACAGTGCCATGATCCAGATACGCGGAAATTCAACGAGAGGCTTGCCGTCCTTCAGCAGATCACTCTTGATCGACAGCAGTCCGTTACGGAAATTGGTCAGCAGCGACTTCAAGTACCGCTCTTCCTGTCCGACGTTGTCCAGTAACCGCTGACCGTCCACCAGCAGGAGAGCGACATCAGAGCCCAGCAAGGACATGAACGTGTCGACTCTGCGTTGGGCCTCCTCCGGCCCGCTCACGTCCTGCTCGAACCACTCACCCGGGTAATCGTGCCAGACAAGGCGCAGGACGTCGAAAGGCCTGGCCTTATTGGCCTTGGCGTCGGACCCGTCCTTCAACTTGACCGAGAAAGAGTAGGAAGTGGCGGAGAAACGGTTGGTTGCGGGCAGTCGCGCCGACTCCCTCATACCAAGGTAGTTTCGATGCAGCCGAGTCCCCTGTCCCATTTCGTCCGCCACGACATGGAACAGACTCTTCTGCAGGTACTGAGGCTCCTGCGTGGCTCCATAGAAGGAGGAGAGCATGACGGTCTTCCCGCTGCCGCTCTCGCCGAACACTGCAATGTGCTGCTCCAGCGCTGCTTTCTTTACTTGCATATGAGGAGCATACTGAGGTTCCCCTCGCAGCGTGAAGACCATGACTGCAGGGGAATTCAGAGCGCACGTGTGCCGCTGACCGTTGCCAAAGGTCGCCAGCGCCCCTGCCCACTCTCCTGAAGAAGCTAAATCGGCCAGGCGAACAGCGAGTTGCTCGGCCACCCGTCATCGTCGAGGTCAACCCCGCGGACGATCAGCGGAATGGGCCCATACTGCTTCTGACCTTGCCGTTTGCGTCGTAGCGCTTCACGCGGAGCCAGATGATCTCCCTCTGGCGACGTAGGGACGGGTTCGAGTCCAGGGCTCCGCATGAATGGTCGACGCACAGAGATAGAGCTCCGCATCTCAGCTCGAATACGCGACACCTCAACATGCGAGCCCACCAGTCCCGGGGCCGGATTCAGAGCTCAGGACACGTCCCTGCCGATCCAGCGGTCCCGGAACCAGGTCAGGGTCTCGGCCAGCGCGTCGCGGTTGCCGTCCTTCTCCAGCAAGGCCAACCGGAAGTTGGGACGCAAGTCCAGCTTCCCCTCCGGAATGTCGACGCCGTCCAAGCCGTTGACACGGCCGAGAAGCTCGGCGCGCAGCAGGCGGTCGTTGAAGGGCTCGCGGGTGGCGAGGTACTGGAAGACCACCTCCGCCGACCCACCGCGTCCACCACCGGGGTAGAGCACCAGCGGCCAGATCCCGGCGCCGGGGAGACCTGCCGCACCCAGCATCAGGAAGGCGCTGGTAGTGACTTGGCCGGCCCCATAGCCGACCCAGCCGCCCAGCTCCTCCCACCGGGCGAGGAGAGTACGCACCGCGCCCACGGTCTCGGGGGTGTCGTCCGCGGCGAGTTGGCGGAAGAACCGCTCGGCCCGGGTTTCCTCCTCTGGCTCCGCTCTGTCGCGCCCCGCCGCCACCGCGCCTTCCGAAGACTGCTCCTGGTCGGGATCGGCCAGCAGCAGTGCCAGGTCGGTGCTGGTCAAGCGTTGTGCGGGGTCCGCGGCCCCGGTCTGGGTGAAGTGGATGCCGTCGGCGCTCAGTCGCGCCCGTACGTCCTCACCCTCCGGCTGCGGGCCGGCCCAGCGAAAGCCGTCGGCGATCCGACCCTCCGCGTTGAGGACGCGGTAGGCCTGCACGACGCCCGCGGTCTGGGCAAGGTGGTTGCCCACCGCCTGGGCGCCGGAGCCGATGTACGCGGCGAGGTCACCGTAAGAGGTCCAGGTGCCGTGCGGCAGTGCGGCGAGGACCTGGTGGACGAGCTGCCAGTCACGGCTCCGCTCGGCCCGGCCCACCCCGCGCAGCGGGGACGGCCACAGCGCGAGCGCCCGCTCGGCCAACTCGTCGGCACGGGCGCCGATCTCGCGGGCGCCCCAGCGGTCGGTGGCGGCGATGCGGCGGTTCATCTCCAGGTGGCTGCTGTGCAGCAGATCCTGCTTGCGGTCGAAGGGGTGGTTGGAGAGCTCGGAGTTCTGAGCGGTGAGGGTCAGGTTGCCCAGGGTGTGCTGGAGTCGGGCATGCACGTCCTGTGGGGTCTCGCCGTCGGTTGCGTCCTCGGCGAGAACTTGGAGCCAGTCGTCGCCCGCCGACTGCGGCAGGACGTGCTCGATGGTGAGTTTCGCGGCGGCGAAGTCCACAGGCTCGGGGTGGTCGTAGCTCTCCTCCAGCCGCTGGAGGACCAGTTTGCGCTGCTCCGGCCGACCGTACAGGTAGAAGGGCGCGGTCCTGAACTTCTCGCGCAGTTCGTCGTCGTCGGGCCAGTAGCGGTTGCTGGCGGAGAGGAGCTGACGCAGCCCGTCGGCGACGGGGACGTCCAGCGGAAGCTGGGCGGGAACCGACTGGAAGATCCGGTTGAGGTTGTTCGGCGGTACGCGACACACGGTGCGGCGTACCAGAAAGCTCTCGATATACGACAAGGCGCGGGCCGTCTCCGCCGAGTCGGTCTCTCCACGTTCGCGGCGGTCGAGCAGCAGCATCAGCGCCGGGTACGTGGCCGCGGCCTCCCAGGCGTCGAGTCGGCGAAGGTGGGCACGGACGGCCGGATCGCCCTCCTCGTCGGGGCGGACCACCTTACGGAAGTGCATGGACCGCCGGTGCAGTTCTTTCACGTACGCCTCGATGTCCGCTTCCCTGACCTCGGTCTGCTCGAAACGGTGTTGCTGAGCCGCGTACAGGTCCTGCCGGCGGACCCGGTCGTCGCCGTCAAGCACGAGCTGCAGCCACATGAGTTGTTCGAGCTCTTTGTTGCTCAGGCTTGCCTGGAGCGGCAGCCAGTACGTCTCGTAGACCAGTTCGCCACGGGTCGGCAGCCGCATGAAGAGGTAGTTGCGCAGCAGGTCGGCCTGGCTGAGCTTGAGACCAGTGTTGTTGAGGGACTCGAAGATGCGGTGCACGTTGTCACCGGCCTCGGCGGTCACCGAGACCAGGGTGAGCCGGGAGGTGATCGCCTGCTCGATCCGGAGGACGTCCTGCGGGTCGGCGGGGTCCTCCGCCTCGACGAGCTTGCGGCGGAAGAAGCGGTAGGCGACAGAAACGTTGTCCCCCGCCGCCTGCCCCTCGTGGGTGCCTCGGATGTGCGCGGCGTAGTTCGGCCGGTCGGCCTGGGTGGGCAGGAGACGGAACCGGTCGTTCTCGTTCTTCCGCTTGTTGATCAGGTATTCCTCGTCGATCCGCTCGGCCTCGTCCGGCCGGCTCTGGGCGAGGTGGTCCCGGATGGCGGCGAGTGCGAGGGAGATCGTGGTCAGCCGCTGCTGGCCGTCGACCACCAGCCAGCGAGGGAACGTCGCCTCGTTTTGCGGGGACGGGGCAAGCACCACGGAGCCGAGGAAGTGCGCGCTCGTTTTCTCCCCGGTCTCCAGCAGGTCCACCTGATCGAGGATGTCGCTCCACAGCTGGGCCAGCTGCTTCTCCGTCCAGGAGTACGTCCGCTGGTAGAGCGGCACCTGGAACTGTTGAGCCCGCCCCTGCACGAGATCGGCGAACAGCGTCTCTTTGGCCTGCACAGTGGTACCCGCTCCCCTTGGATTCCCGCCCCCGCACCCGTACGTTCTGCACTGCGGTGCCTGAAGGACCGACAATAGGACGTGCCACTGACACTCTTCCGCAGAACGATCGAGATCGGGCAAGGAGACGTGGGAGTGGCGACGGGCAGGGCTCGGGCGTCATGGTTGCGCGGGAGTTCGGTCCCGGCTCGGGCGTTGGAAGGGGCGGGGGACTGTCCGTCAGCGCCCTACCTGCTGGGCGCGGCGCCGGGCCGAAGGCGCGGGCGCCGGTGGCGGGGGCTCGGGGCTCTCCTTCATCAAGTCCAGCAGCCGGAATGCGCGTTCGCTGGTCTCGCGGGGTGCGCACAGCGCGGCCAGGAGCAAGACTCCGACAGTGAGCCTTTTCCAACCTCATGCTGATGCGTGATGAAGGACGAGGACGGCGCTTCACGATGCCGGTGATCCGGTTGGTGCTCCAACGAAGCTTCCACAGGAGGCGCCGGCCCTTGAGAGTCGCCATGGCCTGCACGACGAGGCAGCGGATCTTGGCGTGGCTGCTGTGTTGACGGCGCTTCCATCTCTTCAGGCAGCGGCCCCAGAACGGCACTCGGACGGGTCCCCGCCAGCTCCTTGGTACGCCTTGTCCGCCCAGCACTTGAGCTGCGCATCGGTGAGTGCCTCGACGATGCCGTGAGTACGGGCTGCGGTCAGGTCGTGCGTGGAACCTGGAAGCGCAGGCGAGGCCCACACCAGCCGTCCGAACGGGTCGGTCAGGACCTGGACGTTCATGCCGTGGCGTTTATGTTTGCCGGAGTAGTACGGGGTGCCGGCGGCAATCGGGTTGAGCGAGGTTGCGCAGGTGATCGCTGGACAGATCGATCTCCGCTGGGTAGACAAGCTGCGGTTCGCCCGGGACGGGTCCCGGCGGTGACGCGCTCGCGGCTGGGTCAGGCTTCGGCCTCGGCTTCCAGGGAACGGGCTGCCGCCCGCTCGTGCGTGTGCAGGACCGTCATGGCCAGGAGTGCCGCCATCACGCTGCCGGCCGCCAGGACCCACCACAGCGTCAGCGGGAAGCTGGCCAGCAGGGTGGCCACGAGCAGCGGGGCGAGGGCCGTCGCGCCGCCCGCGAAGAGCTGGTTGAACGCCAGGTAGGCGCCCTGCTCCTGCTTGGGCGGCAAGCTCGTCAGCATCACCATCGCGGCCTGGGAGACGGACAGTTCCCCGAGGGTGTACAGGGCCATACCGGCGACCAGCAGGGTGATCTGCGCCCCGCGCGGCACGCTCCCGGCCAGCAGCGCGGACGCGTACAGCGCGACGTACGACATCCCGCCGACGGCGAGGACGATCCCCGGCCGGAACCGCTCCAGCACCCGGCTCAGGGGCAGTTGCAGCACCGTGAGCAGAACGGTGTTGACCGCGAACAGCACGCCCACGATCCACGACGGCATGTGCAGCTCGCGCAGGACGAACACCGGCAGGGCGCTCTCCACCGCCAGGGCGGACGTCAGGAGCAGGGCGTTCGCGCCCGCCGTACGCAGGAACGGCAGGTCGCGCCAGGGTGCGGCATGGCTGCCGGCCAGGCCTCTGCGCCGGGCGGGTTCGGTCGGCCGCCCCGGCGGTACGCGGAGGTACAGCAGGGCCGTGAGGACGAAGCCGGCCGCGGTGACGATACCCAGCACCACGAACCCCGACGCCGTGTCCACGATGAACAGGCTGGCCAGGAGGGCCCCGGCGCCGATCCCGGCGTTGAAGGCGACCCGGGTCAGCGCGAGCCACTGGCCGCTCTGTCCCTCCGGGGCCAGCCGGATCGCGAGCAGCGGGCTCGACGCCTGCTCGGCCCGGTTGCCGAGGGCGAGCAGCAGGGTGCACACGACCAGGGGGACGAGGCCCCGGAAGGAGACGATGCCGACGAAGCAGGCGACCCGGACCAGCGCGGCCGCGATGAGCACGGGCTTCGGCCCGACCCGGTCCACCAGGCGGCCGACGGCGAAGAGCCCCGGCAGCACCGCGAGCGCCGTGACGGTCAGGACCAGGCCGACCGAGCGCAGCGACTCCCCCGACAGTTCGGTGAAGAACAGCAGGGAGAAGGGGTAGAAGAAGCCGGTGCCCAGGGCCTTGACGACTTCCGACAGGCCGAACCAGACGACACCGGGCCCGCGCGGGAGCACGGGAGCGGACCCTCGCGCGCTCTTCACAGTGGTGGATGTCATGTCACGGAGTCCTTCGGTGCCTGCGGGATGGGTTGGGTGGTGTCCGGCGGGTCACAGCCGGAGCAGACGGCAGCGCTGTTCCGTCGCCGTGCAGCCGCGGGAGCGCTTGGCCCGCTCGCTGCCGAGGCCGTAGTGCAGGGTGGTGACCCCGGCCGCGGCGGCTTCTTCGAGCAGGCGGTAGTAGAGGACCTCGAAGTACAGGGGCAGCCCGGTGCGTTCCTGGTAGGCGTAGTCGTAGCCGGTCTGGCGCGCGTACCAGTGGTCGCCGTGTCGCAGGATCAGGCCGTAGCCGCGGACTTCGTCCTCGGCGCGTGCCACGACGGCGAACGCGTCGTCGCCGAAGCAGTCGCGGACCTGGCGGATCTGCGCGAGGACCTGGTCGGGACGGATGTCGATGCCGTACTTGGCGAGCAGCGCGGACTCCAGTTCCGCGAAGCGCGGCAGGTCCGCCGTGTCCAGGGACTCGATGGCGACCTGGGCCCGCGCCTCCCGTATCCGGCGGCGCTCGGCGCCGATGGACACCCGGCGCTTGCGCGGCAGGGCGGCGAGATAGCCGTCGAACCCGTCCTCCGGTACCCGCAGGGTGCTGTAGCGGCCGGTCGTGTACGAGAGGTAGCCGCGCGCGTCCAGGGTTTTCGCGAGGTCGGCGTCCTGTTCGTCGAGGTAGAGGAAGCACACGGAGGCGAGACCGGCCTCGCGCGCCAGGGCCTCGGCGGCCTCGACCAGTGACTCGATGTCCTCGTCGGTGGCCTCGGGAGAGCGCAGGACGCGCGTGCTGCCGACGTGGCGGCCGCCCGCCACCAGCGCGGGCATCAGCGTCCCCGAGGGGTCGTCCCCGACACCGGCCAGCATCTCGGCCGCCCCCGGCAGTTCGGCCTCGGCGCTGTTGCGCAGCACCACGTCGGGGCGGCCGAGCGCCCACGGCACGGAGGTGGTGGCGGTCGCGGTGGCCAGGCCCGCGACGGGCCGGCCCTCGCGCTCGGTCCACAGGTAGGTCATGGGGACCCCGGCGGTCGCCTCGACGACGTCGAGCCAGCGGCAGGTGAGGAAGATGTCGGACGGTCCGGTCAGGGCGTCCCAGCCCTCCCTGGGCAGGTCGGCGGCCCGCTCGACGGCGTGGACCCTGCCGGGCTGCCGTACGGTCGTCGTCGTGGTGAGCACGGGGCGCCCTCCTGGTGTCGCTGGATCGGGGTGGTTCGGTGGGGAGTCGGTGCCGGCGGGGCCGGAGCGTCGGTGCTCCGGCCCCGCGGTGCGCGTCAGTGCATGACGTCGTACTTGGAGGCCTCGACGAACTGGGGGGCGAACTTGCGCTTCTGCCACAGGCAGTAGCGGTTGAGCAGTCCGGCGAGCGGGCCCATGGGGCGGCGGAAGTCGATGATGACGATCACGCGCGCTTCGCTGCTGTCGTTGACGACCTCGTGTTCCAGTGAGACGTCGAGGACGGCGCTCTCGCCCTCCTTCCACTGGTGGTACTCGTCCGCGAGACGGATGCGCGGCGGGTTGTCCTTGGGGATCCGGATGCCCAGGTGGTAGCGGAGGATGCCCGCGTACGGGTCCTGGTGCGAGGGCAGCACGACGCCCGGCTCCAGGATGGAGACGAAGGCGTTGACCACGTTCGGGGTGTTCTGGGCGAAGGAGAGCAGGGTCGGCAGGTCCTTCTTGGCCAGCTTGTTGCTGTTCCCGAACATGTACGCGTAGTAGAGCTTCCACTCCTCGGACACCTGGGCCGCGCGCTCCGGGTCGAAGGTGTCGTAGGTCGGGATGCTGCGGCTCGCGAGCAGCGCGTCCACCTCGGCTTGGACGGCCGGGAACTGCCGCTCCAGCTCCCAGACTTCGGGAAAGACTGCGTGCGAGGGCATGATGCGGCGGCGGTTCCTGCCGCCCGCCTTGCGCAGGAAGATCCAGTTGTTGAGAGCTTGCGCGCGCGGGTTGTTGAGGTACGGGGAGCCCTTCAAGGCGTACTCCTGGTCGTGTCGGATCCGGTGTGCGGTGGAGCGGGTGGTGGCGTCCACCCGATGCGCTTCATCCCGCCGCGGCGCGCCTGCCACACGCTCGTACCGCCGCCGGACTCCGCGAAGGTGAGCCGCAGATGGGTCAACGCGCGGTCGATGGTCTCCAGCATCGCGGCGTGGTCGGGGGCGCTGCCGAGCAGGATGTCCATGAAGAACGAGGTCGCGGCCGGCGGGAGTTGTCCACCGACGGCCAGGCGCTGCCAGTGCCTGACGACACCGGGCTCCTTGAGCATCGTCTCGACGCCCTCCACGCGCTGCAGCACACCGCCGTCGGGCACCGGGGAGAGACCGAAGTACTGGAACTCCACCGTTTCCACGAGGGGTTCGGGAAGCTCCACCGGGAGGCCGCAGGCTGCCCGGATGCCCAGTTCGTGCAGGTCGATGCCCATGGCGCGCTGGTACATGTCGGCCACGAACCCGCCCAGGCGGCCGTTGACCTCGATGATCCTCGGGCCCTCGGGGGTCAGCTTGATCTCGGTGTGGACCAGGCCCTGCCGGATGCCGAGGGCGAGCGCGGCGTCGTTGGCGAGCCGGGCCACGCTTCCGTGCTCGGCCGGCGCGAGGTGGGAGGGCACGAAACCGCCGTGCTCGCGGAACGGCGGCATCAGCGGGAACTTGCCGGTGACTCCGAGGGTGTGGGCGGTGCCGTCCACGACCAGGGATTCGACCGAGACGTAGTCCCCGAAGTCGCCCTCGTCCCGGCCGCGCAGGAACTCCTCGACGACGAAGGGGCGTTCGGCGGTGGGCGTCAGGTCCTCGGGGAAGTCGGCCGCGCCCGCCACGAAGTGGGTGTCGATGCTGCTCTGGCCGCGCACCGGCTTGACCACGACGGGGCCCGGCCACTCGTCGAGGAGTGCGAGGGCCTCGGCGCGGCTGGTCACCGCGACCGACCGGACGGCGTCCACCTTCCGCTCGGCGAGGCGTTGCCGCTGGGCGCTCTTGTCGGTGAGCCGGGTCACCGTCTCCAGGTCGTGGTACGGCAGGTCAAGTGCCTGGGCGAGCCGGGCGGTGAAGGGCACCAGGCCCTCGCTGAACGTCGTCACGCCGGACAGTGTGTGGGCGCTCAATGCCGCTACGGTGGGGGCCAGTTCGTGCTCGTCGGACTCGACGACCGGTCCGAGCGCCGCGTACTCGGCGCGCTCCTGCGCGTCCAGGGCGCCGGTCAGCGCCACGTAGACGGGAGAGAGCCCGCACGCGCGGGCCGCCCCGGCGATGTCCAGCGGCCGTACTCCCGAGTTGGGGAAGACCGCGACGACGACCGTACTCACTTCTCACCCGCACTTGTCTCGCGGAGCCGGTAGATCCGGTCCTTGATCTCTTCGATCCGCCGGTAGTCGCGGTCGATCTCGTCCATCGAGGCCGCGGACATGAAGATCCGCAGCGTGCTCGAGTAGAGGTCCACGGTCGGGCGGACGATGCCGCCCGGCTCGATCTTCAGGTCGAAGCGGGCCACGCTCTCCAGGCCGGAGAGCTCGGCGACGGCGTCCTGGTCGATGCTCTCGACGGTCCCGGACCGCGTCGTCGACGTGGTGCAGCAGATGGCTTCGCGGACCTTCTCGTAGCGCCGTCCCGCGTACTCCTGGACGAACCGCCCGGGGGCCAGGTAGGCGAGCGCGGTGAGTGCGGCCTGGTTGCCGCCCGCGCACGCGTCGTGGAATCCGGGGTGCATGTTCCCCGCGATGCGCGTGCCGACCTCGACCAGGGCCGGGCCCTCGGGGGTGACGATGACCTCGGCGTGGGTCGGCCCGAAGTGGACGCCGAGGGCGTCCAGGGCCTTCTCCACGTAGGCGATCAGCTCGGGCGCCGGACCCTCGTCGGCGGCCAGCAGCCGTTCGCGGTCGTAGATGTTGCGGCCCGAGGGCAGCAGCCGCTTCTCGTACTCCCAGACACCGCAGACGTAGCGCCGCCTCCCGTACGACACCATGTCGACCACGTACTCGGTGCCCTGGAGGTAGGACTGGACGAGCACCTCCGTGTTCGTGTCGCCGTAGATCGTCTCCGTACCCAGGATCCCGTCCGCCGCGGCCCGCACCTCCTCGGCGTCGGCGCATATGAAAACCCCGTCACCGGCAGCCGAGTTGAGAGGCTTGACGACCACCGGGAAGCGGCCGGTCCCCTCGGCCCACCGTACGAGCGCCTGCGTGTCGCGGCTCCTGAGCTGGTCCGCGCAGTGCAGACCGGCGGCCCGCAGCGCCTCGCCCATGAGGTACTTGTCCCGCCGGGCCCCGGACAGCGCCGTGCCGTTCGTCGGCAGGCCGAGACCCTCGGAGAGCTGGTCCGCGAGGAGCACACCCGGTTCCTGCCCGGCCATGACGCACAGCGGCGCGTACTCCTCCAGCCGGGCCAGCGTCTTCTCCAGGTCCTCGTGCACCAGTGCGGCGCGGTAGACGCTCAGGTCGGGGGCGGGCATCGACGGCATGAACCCGGGGGTGCTCTGGACGTGCACCAGATCCGCGCCCAGGGCGGCGAACTCCGGGGGCAGGTACTTGCCCGACGTGTACGCGTCGACCAGCACGACGACCGGTTTGTTCTGGGACAACTGGATTCCTCATCTGGTGGGTGCCGCGGCTGCGGCCGGTCGGGGGTGGTCAGGTGGACGAGGAGCGGCCGCGCGGGATGCACCGGAGGGTGAGGAAGCCGTCCACGGGCACGGCCCTCAGGCTTTCTGGCGGGTGGGGCGCAGCCGGATGTCGTCGAGGTGCACGTGGGTCGGCCGGCCGACCACGAACTCGACGACGGAGGCGACGTCTTCGGGCACGAGGAGCGGACCGTTCTGCTCGGCCACGGACTCGAACCACTCGCTGTCGTAGCCGGCGGCCTCCTGGAAGCCGGAGCGCACGAAGCCGGGCTCGATCAGCGTCACCCGGATGTTGTGCGCGCACACTTCCTGGCGCAGCGCCTCGACCAGCGAGTGCACGGCGAACTTCGTGGAGCCGTAGACCGGATTGGCGGCCGACACCTGGCGTCCGACGGTGGAGCCGATGACGACGATGTCACGCACCCGGCGCCCACTGTCCGCCTGCGCCTGCTTCACGAACTCGGCTGCGGAGGCGCGCAGTTGGTGGAGGATCGCGAGGTAGTTCGCCTCGATGACCTCCTGCCACTGGCCCGGGTCCGAGCTGAGGACGGTGCCGGCCAGGCCCCGTCCGGCCGAGGCCACGAAGATGTCGGCGGGGGCGAACTCCCGCTCGGCCGCCACGAGCAGCTCCTCGGTGTACGCCGGCCGGGTCATGTCCCCGGGGAACGGCAGCACGGAGCCGGGCATGCCGGCCGCCCCGGACTGGACGTCGGCCAGCCGGTCGGCCCTGCGCCCGGCGGCCACCACGTGGATGCCGCCCCGGGCGAAGGCGGTCGCGACGGCCCGGCCGATCCCCGAGGAGGCCCCCGTCACGACGGCGACGCGCCTCTCGCTGATTGCCTCAGTCATGTCGTACCCCTTGGTTGTCGTGCGTGTCTTGTCGGTCGGCCTGGCGGTCGGCCGCGAGGGAGATCTCGCCCCGCTGGATGAGCCCGGTGAAGTACGCGCGCAGCCAGGCGCGGTCCAGCGGCGCGAACTCCACGCCGAGGTGGGCGAGCAGGCGCCGGGTGCGCGTGTGGTCGTAACGCACGTTGCGTTCCGGGCGGCTCGCCCAGAAGTGCGCCAGTGATATCTGCTCGTCGCTGCCGCCGATGTGGCGGCCGAAGAGCGTCGCGAAGTCGGGCGCCGGGTCCTCCTCGACAGTGCAGCCCAGCTCCCGCAGGGCCGCGAAGATCTCGTCGTACGACACCTCGTGGTGGGTGTCGACGTGGAAGGTGCCGCCGCGCACCCGGGCGCTGCGGGAGATCTCCAGGATGCCCTCGGCGACGGTGTCCACGGGGCTCAGTGCGAGCGTCTCGGAGCCGATGCCGGGTACCCGGCCCAGGCGTGCGCAGGCGCGCAGGAGCTGGATGAGCCGGTTGTCGCTGCCGTTGCGCTGGAAGCGGCCGGTGAGCGAGTGGCCGGTGACGTTGCCGGACCGGTAGATGAACCCGGCGCCCCCGCCCGCCGCGAACTCGTGGACGAGGCGTTCCGCGTCGTATTTGCTGCGCTCGTACTCGTTGAGGAAGCGCTGGCCGATGGTGAGGCTGTCCTCCGAGAAGACGGCCCGCTCACCCTCCGCGCCGCTGCCGCAGACCGCGAGGGTGGAGACGTAGTGCAGGTCCTTGGTCCGGCCGGTACCCGCCAGGCGGATCATGGCGCGCACGGGGGCGGTGTTGTCCCGGTCGAAGGTGTCCCGGTCGCCGAACAGCCGTGTGTTGCTGGCCAGGTGGTACACCGCCTCGACCTCGCGGGTCAGCGTCGCGTACTCCTCGTCGGCGAGCCCGAAGCCCGGCTCGGCCAGGTCGGAGGCGTGCACGGTGACACGGTCGCCCCAGCGCGCCAGGTCGTCGTCCGGCCGGTACCAGGCGTACGCCTCCCGCAGCCGCTCGAAGGCCGGCCGGTCCGGGTGCTCGCGCACCAGGCAGTGGACGTGCCCGGTGGTGCGGGTCAGCAGCAGGTGCAGCAGATGCGCGCCGATGAACCCGGTGGCACCGGTGAGCAGAACGGCCCCGTACTCGCGGGTGGCCCCGGCGGGCGGTTCGCAGCGCAGGGCGCGCGGCACCTGTGCGAGCAGACCGGTACCCGACCCGGGCTGGACGACGAACTGGGCTTCGGAGGCAGGGAGTCGGGTGGCCTCCAGGAGGTACGCGCGGGTGGCGCGGGCCACGTGGAGCATCCGCTCCGGGGCGTGGCGGCCGGGCGTGTACGAGAGGTCGGCGACGAGCTGTCCGTCGTGGAGGCGGGCGGTGAGCTTGAGGCCGTAGCCGCGGTCGTTGTCGGCGCCGCGCACCGGGCCCACCGCGTGCCGCGAGAGCGTGGGGCGAAGGTCGTCGCCGTAGGGCAGGGCGAAGGAGCCCAGGTAGTTGAAGCACACGTCCGCGCGCTGCGGCTGGTCGTGGAAGCCGTACGCGATGCCCAGGTGGGGCACCTCGTGCAGGGCCTTCGCCGTCGACTTGCCCGTGGCGGCCACGTCGCCGTCGACGATGCCGACGCGGATGGGGAAGGTGGAGGTGAACCAGCCGACGGCGCGGGAGACGTCGACCGCGTCGTCGAACGCCTCGCGCCCGTGGCTCTCGACGTCGACCAGCAGCTCGTCCAGGCCGTCTGCCTCGCCGAGCGCCTGTGCGAAGGCGGCGAGCAGGGCGGCGTGGGGCGGCGTGCCGGTGCTGGCGGCGCCCGTGCGGGTGAGGGCTTCCGTCTCGGCGCGGCTGATCCGGAACCACACGGCCTCCGCGTCGCCCTCGCGGTTCCCGCCGTCCCGGGGTCTGGGCGCGTGGTGGCTCAGCTCGTCCCAGTGGGCGAGGTCCGCGCGCAGGACGGGTGCCTGGTCCTTGAGGTGGGTGGCCCATTCGCCGAACCCGGTGGTACCGGCCGCGGTCGTGGGGGTGTTGCCCTTCAGCCGCTCGGTGTAGCAGCGGCTGAGGTCGTTGACGACGATCCGCCAGGAGACGGCGTCGACCGAGAGGTGGTGGCAGATCAGCAGGAGATGGGCCTGGTCCGCGCCGCGGAAGAGGTGCGCCTTGAAGACGGTGCCGCCGGTTACGGAGATCTCGGCCTGCCTGGCGGCCGCCACGTCCTCGATGTGCCGGGCGACGGCCTCCTCGCCTTCGGGCAGCGCCGAGGCGGTGAAGGTACGGCCCGGGTCGACGACGTGGCGCCGGCGGTCGTTGCCTTCGCCGCGGAAGGCGGTGCGCAGCAGCGGGTGCAGCGCGACCATGTCGGCGACGGCCGCTTCCAGGGCGTCGGGCCGTGCGGCGGCGTCGATGTCCAGCAGCAGCGCCTGGTTCCACTGGTCGGGCTGTGCGAACCCGCTCCGGAAGAACCACTGCTGGGCCGGGGAGAGCGCCGTGTCGTCCTCGACGGCCACGCCTCTGCCGGTGCCGGCGTGCGGGGTCCGCCCGGTTCCCGCGCCCGCCGCGATGCGGGCGGCGAGCGCCGCGACGGTGGGTGCCGCGAAGAACGCGGCCGCCGACACCTGGTGCCCCTTGGCCTGGAGGTCGGCGATGATCTGGATGGCGCCGATGGAACTGCCGCCGGCCAGGGTGAAGTCGTCGTGCACCCCGAAGTCGCCGTGGCCCAGGTGGCGGCGCCAGGCCGCGAGCACCTCGGAGAGGACCGGGTCGTCCTCGTCGACGTCGTGGGTGCGCTCGGCGCGGTCGTTCAGGCGGTCCTCGACGAGCCGGCTCAGCGCGGCCTGGTCGGTCTTCCCGTTGTCGTTGCGCGGGAAGTCGTCGAAGACCTCGATGCGGTCCGGAATCATGTACGCGGGCAGGATGTCCCGCAACTGCGCCCGTATCGCGGCCGGCTGGGCCTCCGTGGTCGCCCCGGCGGTGGTGACGGCCGCGACGAGCGCGGGCCGCTCGGCGGTCGGGCGGAGGGCGAGGGCGTCGGAGACCGCGGGCAGCCGTCGCAGGCCCGCCTCCACGTGCCCGAGCTCCACGCGGTAGCCGCCGACCTTGACCTGGCGGTCGCCGCGGCCGAGGAACTCCAGGACGCCCCGGCCGTCGGCCCGTACCGTGTCACCGGTGCGGTAGGCCGTGCCCAGTCCCGGCATGGCCTCGTCGAGTTCGTTGGTGAACGCCTTGGCGGTGGCCCCGGCGTCGTTGCGGTAGCCCCGGGTGACCGAGGGTCCGGCGACGTAGAGTTCACCGACCGCGTCGCGCTGGTGGAAGCTCCCGTCCTCGGTGCGTACGAACAGGCGGGTCTCGCCGAACGCGGTGCCGATGGGGACGGACGCGGCGTCGCCGATCAGGTCCAGGGCCGCCTCGTCGCGCAGCACCTGTGCCGCGATCCCCACCGTGGCCTCGGTGGGGCCGTAGTGGTTGACCAGGGTGCGCGTGACGCCCGAGGCGAGGACGCTGCGGGCCAGCGACACCGGCATCAGCTCGCCGCCGAGCAGCAGGACGCGCAACTCGGGCCGGGTCGTGGCGTCGTGGCCGAAGGCCCGGAAGAGGACGCCCCAGTGCGAGGGGGTCGTCTTGAGCACGTCGATGCGCTCGGCGTGCAGATGACGCAGCAGGCCCATCGGGTCGCGGCGCGTGGCGTCGTCGACGAGGTGCAGGGTGCCGCCGGTCCACAGGGCCAGGAAGAGACAGGTGTTGCCGAGGTCCGCCGCGAGCGTGGTGACGTGCGCGTACGAGAGCGGCTCGGCGATGTCGAGCCGGGCCAGCAGCGATGTGGTGTAGTGCCGCACGTTGGCGTGGGTGACCATGACGCCCTTGGGGACGCCGGTCGATCCCGAGGTGTAGAGGACGTACGCGATGTCGTCGGGGCCCGGCTCGGCGAGCGGGGCCGGGCCGGCGGTGCCGGTCCCCTCCTCGCCCACCTCCAGGACGTCGAACCCCGACCGGGTGAGCTCGTCGCGGTAGCGCCGGGAGGTGAGCAGGAGGCCGGGGGCGGCGGCGGCGAGCCGGCCGGCCCCTTCCGCCACGGGGTCGGTGGGCTCGACGACCGTGTACGCCGCGCCCGTTCCGAGCACGGCGAGGAGCGCCACCACCACGTCCGGAGACCGGTCGAGGTGGATGCCCACGAGAGAACCACGGCCGATGCCCCGGCCGCGCAGCCGGCGGATCAGCCGGGACACCCGGTCGTCGAGCTGCGCGTAGGTCAGGCGGTCCTGACCCACGGCGACGGCCGTTCGGTTCGGGTGGGCCGTCGCGTGCGTACGAACCAGAGCCGGGAGCATGCCGTAGTCCTCTGCGTGGGGGCGGTCGGTCGGAAGGGGTGCCGGTGAGCCGGGATCAGCTCCAGAAGACGAGCGGCTCCTGCGGACCCTTGGAGGCGATGAACGCGGCGGCGCCGACGCGGTGTTCGCCCTGTCCGGCGGTCACGGCGTGCAGCATGCGGGGGCTGAAGATGATGAGGTCGCCGGCTTCGGGGTGGATGACGTGCACCGGCTCCTCGACGGAATCCGGCTCCAGGCCCTCGACGTCGAGAATGGTCTTCGTCTCGTCCTCGGTGGGCTCACGGAGCCAGAGGTGCAGGTCGCCGCCCTCCTTCGGCACCTGGAGGTAGATGTTGGCGACGAGCTGGTTGACCACGCCCTCGATCTCCGGGGCGTCGCTCTCCTGGTCGATCGCGTCGTTGTGCGGGTAGAACTCCGAGGTGGAGGGCTGGAAGACCCGGAAGGCGCCCACGAAGCAGGCGCGCCCGCGCAGGCGCAGCAGGTTGGCGCCCGCCGGCCACAGCTCCTGCAGCTCCAGGCGGACCCGGTCCACCGGAGAGAGGTAGGGGTGGAACATCGAGCGGACGTCCTGGATGGCCGGCAGGGCCTGCTCGTGGTACTTGTCCGTCAGCTCCGCGTCCCACTTGGTGTCGATGTGCGGCATGTAGACGCGGCCGACGCTGCTGGTGTGCTGCTTGTGGTAATTGCCGAGAGCCTGGTGGTTGATCGCCTTCTGCGCGACGCCCTCGGCGACGTCGACGGGGTAGTAGCCGCGGACGTGGATCGCGCCGATCTCACGGTTGGCCAGCTTGAGCAGCGTCTCGGTGGTGAGTTCGGTGGCGATTTCGTTCGTCAGGGTCCTGACGACATCGGTGTTGACGCTCACGAAAAGGGCTCCTCGGGTTGAGAGTGGGCAGGAGCGCTCGGACACCGAGCTCACTGCCGCAGGTGAACCTGCACCGTTTCAGGGAATTCCAGAAGGCGGATCCAATTTCTGCCAGAGGGAAAGCTAAGTGAATCGACCGTCAGGGTCAAGAGGGGTATTCCTGAACGGAGTCGGGCGGCAAAAAGACAACGCCGAGTAAACCCTCCCGGTGAAGGGAGGGTTGAATTGCCCGGGAAAAGCGAAGCCTGCGGCCGGGCGGCGCCCCGGGGGTCCGTCAGCGGGCCGTGCAGGACCTGCTCAGGCCCTGCACGACCTGCCCGGGCTCCTGAACCACGGCACCTTGCTCCCCGGCGACCTCCGTCGATCCCGGGCGGGCGGCCCCGAAGAGGTCGCTCCGCCCTTCACCGGAGACGTGCCGGAGACGAGTTCGGCAATTGCGTCTCCGGCGAGCAATTCCACGGAAAAAGGGAGCCTCCCGTGACCGTCGTACGCACATGGGCGTGACGGCAGCTCTTCACCGAGTGGGCAGGAAGGTGATCGACAGGGATCCCGGCGGTGTTCCGATCAGTAAAAGATTCCCCCCGGAAAAGGAATGCCCTCCAGGGCTTCGGCGGCACCGACCGCGTCCACCGACGGAGCGCGCGAGGAACACCGGGGGACCTCGCCCGCCCGCAGCACCCTCACCGGCCGCACGGAACCTCCATCGACTCGTGCCCGCGCGGCGCCAACCGGCAGCCCGCGCGGAGCGTTTGGACGTCTTCGCGGGGGCGCTCCGGAACAGTGCCCGGCACCCCCTTCACTCACAACAGTTGCCCGGTGATGTCGTTTGGGTTACGCGCGGCTCCGGAAAGTTGATGTGAGCTGGGTCACCATGCCGCTTCACGGTGACCCGTCGGCGGCGCACGGCCCGTCACGCGCACCGCGCGGGGCGCACCGCGCGGGGCGCACCGCACAGGGCGCCGGAAGACTCACCCCTCCCGCGGAGAACCGCCTTTCGGCGGCGCCGGGTCGAGCGGCTCGTCGGCGGCCCGGTACAGGCGCCGTAACAGGGCGGTGACCGCCGCGCTCAGCACGCAGACGGCGAAGTGCAGTACGTAGAAGAGAGGGACGCCGAACAGCAGGGGCCGGTCGGGCGGCAGCGCGAGCGTCGCCGATGCGGCGGCCAGCGGCAGGAGCGGCAGGATCCACAGGGCCGCCCGCCGCGACAGTCTGCGCCCGCCCCCGGCAGACCCGTCCCCCACAGCCTTCACTGACACCTTCACTGGCACAGTCGCACCCCTCCGTGTCGTTGACGCGTCCGGCACCCGGCAGCCCGAAGCGGACGGGGCCTGGCCGGCGAAGAAGACGGGAGTGCGCGAAGAGGCGGTCCGGCACAGCGCGGCGCGTGGGCGCGGACTCCCGCGGAGCACGGCGGCGGGAGCGTCCTCGCGCTCCGGCCGCCGGCTACGGGTGTTGGTTGCGCGCCCCGGGCAGAGGGTTTACGCCGACGCCGTTTTCGTCGAGTGGCGTGGATCACGCTCCGCGTCCGCGAAGCCCTTATTTCATGAGGTAGGAGGCATGCCCGAGCAAGCGGGATGATTCCGTACCGCCCTCCGGCCAATCCTTGACCCCCCGCTCGGGCGCGACCTAAAGTGCCGCTGAGCAGAATCCGGTTGACGAAATACGCAGAAGAGCGGACGAGGGAAGCCTCACACCGAGCGACTCCGGGCACTCACTCGGCCTACCGGCCGGCACAGTCCCCCGCAGATCCCTTGTTCTGAGCCGAGGGGGCGTCATCAGCCACGCGATAGCTGTGGGGTTCGTCCTCGTCGTCTGCTGTGCCCTGCTGGCCGGGGCCCGCCGCCCGCCGCGCGACGAACTGCCGCACCCCACCCGCTGGGCCCTCGGCGGCCGCGGCTTCGGCACCGCCACCACCTGCCTGCTGCTCGGCGGCACCATCTACACGTCGTACACCTACATCGCCGTGCCCGGCCTCATGTTCGGCACCGGTGGACTGGCGCTGTACTCCCTCGTCTACACCATGCTGCTCTCGCCGCTGATCCTGATCCTGCTGCCCCGGCTGCGCGACATCGGTGAGAAGCACGGTCTGATCACCGCGGCCGACTACGTCCGTCTCCGGCACGGCTCCCACCCGCTGGCACTCGCGACGGCCCTCACCGGCATTCTGGCGACCATGCCCTACCTGGGACTCCAAGTCGTGGGCATGGCCGCCGTGTTGCGCTCCATCGGACTGGCCCCCGACGGGTTCGCGGGCTGCACGGTCCTCGTCGTGCTCTTCCTCGCCTTCGCCCTGGTGACCCAGCCCGGGGGCCTGCGCGCGTGCGCCCGGCTCTCCCTGCTCAAGGCCGTGCTCATCGGCGCCGCCGTCGCCGTGCTGCTCGCACTCACCGTCGTCCGGCTCGGCACACCGGGACACATCTTCGAACTCGCGGGCGGGCGCGGCCCGGCGATGGGGCAGTCCTTCGGCGTGCCGACCCAGCACTTCACCACGTACGCCACGCTCGCCCTCGGCTCCGCACTCGCCCAACTCATGTACCCCCAGGTCCTCCTGGTCGCCATGGCCAGCAAGTCCAAGGAGACGCTGCGGGCCGCCACCACGTTCCTGCCCGCGTGGAGCATGACGCTGGGGCTCTGGGCCTTCTTCGGGATCGCCGCGCTCGCCGCGGGGGTGCAAACCTCGCCCGGGCACGGCGAGCTGGCCGTGCCCACGCTCGTCCGCCAGCTGGCACCGGACTGGCTGGCCGGTCTGCTCTTCGGCGCACTCGCCGTGGCCGGCCTGCTGCCCGCCGTCGTCATGGCGATGAGCACGGCGATGCTGTTCGTACGCAATATCTACGTCGAGTACCTCAACCCGACGGCCACCCCCAAACACGAGGTGCGGGTCGCCCGCGGCCCCGCGCTCGTGATCATGGCAGGGGCCATCGTCTTCGCGCTGCTCATGAAGCCGCAGGACGCCATCAACCTCCATCTGCTCGGCGGCGTCTGGATCCTGCAGATCCTGCCCGCCGTTGCGGTGTCGCTGTTCACCCGCTGGTTCCACCGGCGCGCGCTGTTCCTCGGCTGGGCGCTGGGCATGGTCTCCGGCACCGTCCTGCTGGGTCTGCGCGGCTTCTCCACCGTGGTCGACATCGGCGTCGGCCCGGTGCACGCGCCGGTGTACGTCGCCCTGATCGCCCTCGCGCTCAACCTCGCGGTCGCCGCCCTGCTCACGCCCCTCCTCGACGCACTCGGCGTACCGCGGGGCACGGACGGCACGGCCGGAGGAGCGGGGTTCGAACGCCGCGGCTCCAAGTACGCCTTCGTCGTCGAATGAGTGAGGAACCCACCCCGTGAAGCCGCTCCTGCCACGACATGGCGAACCGCTCCGATCCCTCCCGCCCGCGGTCCCGCTGCCCCGGGACGTCTCGGTCCCGCCGCGCGCGCCCCTGGAGGCGCTCGAAGAGAACGCCACCCTCAACCTGCGCGACGCCGACCGGGACGTGGCGATCGCCCACATCTACGACCATCACTACACCGGGCTGGTACGCCTCGCGGTGCTGCTCGGCGCCGAACAGGACGCGGAGGACCTCGTCTCGGAGGCGTTCTGCCAACTCCACTACCGATGGGCGAAGCTGAAGACGCCCGAGGCCGCGGCGAGCTACCTCCGCTCCATAGTCTGCAACCTGGCGCGGATGCGCATACGCCGCATCAGGGTCGTCCGCCGGCACACCTACCGCGTGCCGGAAGGCCTGGTCCGCTCCGCCGAGCAGCAGGTACTCCTCGACCAGGACCAGCGTGAACTCGTCGTGGCATTGGGTACGCTGTCGTCCCGGCAACGGCAGGCCCTGGTGCTGAAGTACTGGCTGGACCTGAAGGAGGCCGAGATCGCCGAGACGATGAAGATCTCCGTCGGAGCGGTGAAGTCGCACACGGCCAGGGGCATGGCGAAGCTGACGAGTGTCATGAAGGGAGCGGCCGGGTGAGCAGGGACACCGAGGACCTGCTGCGCAAGGTACTCAGCGACCTCGCCGCGTCCGTACCGGACGCTTCGGCGACGTCGTACCGCGCGGAACAGGCCCGCTGGCGCCGCCGGGAGTACCGGCGCCGGTGCGTCGTCGGGGTGCTGGTCCTCCTCATCGTCGCCGTCGTCTGCGCCATCGGCCTGATGACCCTCTCCCACGCGTCGCCGGACACCCACGTGGTCTTCGACAACACCGCTCCCGCGGCGTAGACACCGGAGGTCACCTCCCGACGGTGGGGCCCGCCGTCCGTCGCCCCCGGCTCCGTCCTCGCCGGCGCCGGCCCCTCCCCGGAGGGAAGGCCGGATTCCCCGGCCGCCCCTCCGGTGCCCCCGTCTCACCCGTCGCCCCGGCTTCGGCGTTCTCGCGCGCCCGTCAGCCCAGCCTGAGGTGGTGCAGCATCAGCAGCCCCGCCGCCATGTTGGCCGCGGGCACCTCACCCCTCGCAATGAGGTCGGGTACGGACTTGAGGGGCACCCACTCCCGGCGCGAGGACTCGAACCCGTCGGTGGGCGGCCCGGTCCAGTGGGCCTCCTCGGCCCAGTAGAGGTGGTGCCGGGCGTCGGTGAGTCCGTTGGAGGGCTCCACCGTCATCAGCGGGCGCAGCGGGCCGGGGCGCCAGCCGGTCTCCTCCTCCATCTCGCGGGCGGCGGCGCGGGCGATGTCCTCGCCGTCCTCCACGACTCCGGCGGCGAGTTCCCAGCCCCAGCTGTCGGTGATGAAGCGGTGCCGCCAGAGCAGCAGGACCTCGTCGGCGTCGTTGACGACGGTGGCGGCGGCGACGGGGCGCAGCCGGATGACGTAGTGGTCGAGGTGCCTGCCGTCGGGGAGTCGGACGTCCGCCAGGTTCACTCGGAACCAGCGGTTTTCATAGACGGATTGTTCGTTCAGGTTCGCCCATTGCACAGTTCTGCCACCTTTCGTTCGTTCGGTGGCAACATCGCAGCAGGGGCGGCGGGGTCAGGGAACGTACCCTTCCGAATGCGCCGGGGCTCACAGGGGCACGCGCAGCGCTCCCGCGATCACCTCGGCGGCCCGCGCGGCCTCCGCGCTCTTGCTGGCCGCGAGGTCGTCGCGGACGGCGCCCATCCGCTCGCGCAGCCTGCGGGACTCGACCCCGCGCGCGCTTTCCGCCATCTCCGTGGCCGTGCGCGCCGCCCGGTCCGGCTCCCCGAGGCGCAGCTCCACCTGGGTCAGCATCGCGAGTCGGTGCACGCGCCCCCGGTCGTGCGCCGGGGCGCACACGGCCAGGGCCGCGTGCTCCCTCGCGGCCCTGAGGTCGCCGAGGCCGAGCAGGGCCTCGGCGACCTGGACGTCCACCAGGCCGGGCTGGACGTACGCGGTCTCCTCCGGCTCCGCGCCGGGGAGGATGCGCGCCGCCAGGGCTTCGGCGCGGCCGATGCGCTCGCGGGCGGACCGGTCGTCCCCGAGGCGGGCGTACGCCTTGGCCTGCATGGCGTGGAGGTCCGCGGCGAGCGCGGGGGTGATGTGGTGGCCGGCGGCCCGTATCGCCGCCTCGGCGAAGGCGACCGCGCGGCGGAACTCCCCCAGGTGGAGGGACTGGTTGACCAGCAGGGCGATCACATAGCCGCCGAGCGCCCGGTCGCCGCTCGACTTGGCGAGGCGCAGCGCCTGGTGGAAGTAGCGCTGGGCCAGTCCGTGGGCGTCGGAGTCGTAGGCGCAGATGCCCGCGAGCGCGACGAGTCCGGCGGTCGCGCGGTGCAGCCGCCGCCCCGTGGCGTCGTCGTGGCCGGCGTGCAGCAGAGGGGCCGCCCCGGCGTTGAGGAAGCCCACCACCCGGCCTCTCGTGGCGATGCCGCCGGCCTTGCGGTAGAGGTGCTCGTAGTGGTTGCGGGCGGCGCGCAGGATCTCCAGGTCGGCGGGGCCGATGCGGGACGGGCCGGGGCGGGAGACGTCCATGTCCTCGGGCGGGTTCTCCCACTCCCAGACGGGCATCACGGCCTCGGTCCCGGTGACGGCGGGGACGCCCGTCAGCCGCGGGCTGTGCTGCCCGTCCGCACGCCAGAGCGCGGTGGCCCGTTCGACGAACCCGGCGAGCGGGGGGCCGGGGCACGGTACGGCCGGTGCGCCGGCCGCGCCCATGCCGATGTCGTCGAGGGTGACGGGGCGCCCGAGGCGCCGCCCGAGGACCTCGCAGATCAGGTCGGGTACCTCACCGCGCGGGCGCTGGCCCTTCAGCCAGCGGGACACGGCGGTGTGTTCGTACCGCAGCCGCAGTCCCCTGGCCTGGCCGGCCCGGTTCACGTGGCCGGCGAGCCCGGCCCGCGAAACCCCTGCCTCCTCCACGAGGGACTCCAGCAGGATGTTGGGCTCCGTACGGTCGCGCTCCACGCGTCCCCCCTTCCCCGCGCCGGGCCGGAACAGGTGGGTCGGGCCTGTGCCGGACGCGTACGCCGCAGGGTTCCAGCCAAGCACCGATTCACACGGGGTGTGAACGGAATGCCCGAACCGTCCCCCTGTGCGCCCTCCCGCGCGGAGGCGGGCGTGGGTTGACTGGGCGTCTCGCCGGATCGCGGCCGGGTCGTCGCGGCTCCCCCTCGTAAAGCTCCGACGGCCCTCGTCCGCACCGCCCGCCCTGCCGGCCTGCCCGACACACCACGGCAGGGCGGGCGGTGCAGGACCGCACGGTCCCACTGCCCGAACGAACAGGAGGGGTGGCCACGGGACGGAAGCCGGGGCCGAAACGCTTCCGGCCCCGGCTTCCGGGCCCGGGTGCGGTCCCCCGCGGACGGCGAGACGGAGGAGGGGCGCATCCGGTCACCGGATGCGCCCCTCCTCACCGTGCGGCGGCGGCCGCCGCGCCGGGCGTCACGCCCCGCGCAGCACCGCGCCGTTGCGCTCGGCGGCGAGCGCCACGGCGGCGTCACGGGCGGCCGACGCCTCGTCGACCGTCAGCGTGCGGTCCGGGGCACGGAAGCGCAGCGCGTACGCGAGCGACTTGCGGCCCTCACCGATCTGGTCGCCGGTGAACACGTCGAACAGCCGGAGCGATTCGAGGAGTTCGCCCGCGCCCTCGCGGAGCGTCGCCTCGACCTCGGCGGCGGGGACGTCGGCGGGGACGATGAGCGCGATGTCCTGGGTCGCCACCGGGAAGGTGGAGATCCGGGGAGCGCGGAGCGCGCCTTCGGCGGCCCGCTCCAGGACGTCGATCTCGATCTCCATAGCGCTGGTGCGCTCGGGGAGGTGCAGCTCCTTGACGACGCGCGGGTGGAGTTCGCCCGCGTGTCCGAGGAGGGTCTCCTCGCCGTTCACCGTGACGTACAGCGCGGCGCAGCGGCCGGGGTGCCACGGGGCGTGCCGGTCGGCGCGGACCGTCACCTCGACACCCGCCTCGCGGGCGAGGGTGCGTGCCGCCTCGACGGAGTCCGCCCAGGTGGCCGGGCGGCCCTTGCCCCACCAGCCGGCCTGCTCGCGGGCGCCCGCGAGGACGACGGCGGCGTGGCGCGGCTGACGCGGCAGGGAGGTGTTGAGCGCGGCGATCTCCTCTTCCGAGGGGCGCCGGTCCACCGGGAGCCGGACGGCCTGCGTCTCGTGACCGGTCGGCCGGAAGACCAGCCCGGTCTCGAAGAGCGCCAGGTCGTGGGAGCCGCGGCCGTCGTTGCGCCGCAGTGCGCCGAGGAGGCCAGGCAGCAGCGTGGTGCGCAGCGCCGGCTCCTCGTCGGAGAGCGGGTTGGCGAGGAGGACCGTGCGGCGCCGGGCGTCGTCGGTGTCCAGGCCGAGCTGGTCGAGGGCGGTGTTCCCGATGAACGGGTAGTTCAGCGCCTCGACGTAACCGGCGCCGGCCAGGGCCCGGCCGATGCGGCGGCCCAGCCGCTGGCGGTCGGTGAGTCCGCGGCCGGAGGGCGGGGTCGGCAGGGTGGACGGGAGGTTCTCGTAACCCTCCAGCCGGATGACCTCTTCGGCGAGGTCGTTCGGCTCGCTCAGGTCGGGGCGCCAGGACGGCACGGTGACCAGGAGCTCGTCCTGCCCGTAGACGTCGCAGCCGACCTCCTGGAGGCGGCGGACGACGATCTCGCGGCCGTAGTCGACCCCGGCCACCCGGCTGGGGTGGTTCGCCGGCATCGCGATGGTGCGGGGCGCTGAGGGGGCGGTGATCTCGGTGACGCCCGCCTCGGCGGTGCCACCGGCGAGCAGCACCAGCAGGTCGACCGTGCGCTGCGCGGCAGCGGCGGCGGCCTGCGGGTCGACGCCGCGCTCGAAGCGCTTGGACGCCTCGGTGGACAGCTTGTGCCGGCGCGAGGTGCGGGCGATCGAGAGCGCGTCGAAGTTCGCGGCCTCGACGACGACCTCGGTGGTGGCGGCGGTCTCGGTGCCGGCGTCGGCGATCTCCGTGTGGGCGCCGCCCATGACACCGGCGAGGCCGATGGGGCCGCGGTCGTCGGTGATGACGAGGTCCTCGGCGTCCAGGACGCGGACGACACCGTCGAGGGTGGTGAGCTTCTCGCCCTGCTGGGCGCGGCGGACACCGATGGGGCCTTCGACGCGGGTGCGGTCGTAGGCGTGCAGCGGCTGGCCGAGCTCCAGCATCACGTAGTTGGTGATGTCGACGGCGAGCGAGACGGCGCGCATGCCGGCCTTCTGCAGCCGGCGCGTCATCCAGAGCGGCGAGCGGGCCTCGGGGTCGAGACCGGTGACGGTGCGCGCGGTGAAACGCGGGCAGCCGAACGGGTCGCTGATCCGGACCGGGTAGCCGTACGCGTTCGGCGCGGGTACGTCGAGCAGCGCCGGGTCGCGCAGCGGCAGGCCGTACACGGTGGCGGTCTCGCGGGCGATCCCGCGCATCGACAGGGCGTAGCCGCGGTCGGGTGTGACGGCGATGTCGAGGACCTCGTCGACGAGCTGGAGCAGCTCGATCGCGTCGGTGCCCGCCTCGGTCTCCGGGGACAGCACGATGATGCCGTGGGTGCCGTCGTCGCCCATGCCGAGCTCGTCGGTGGAGCAGATCATGCCGTGCGAGGTCTTGCCGTACGTCTTGCGCGCGGCGATCGCGAAGTCGCCGGGCAGGACGGCGCCGGGAAGGACCACGACGACCTTGTCGCCGACGGCGAAGTTGCGGGCGCCGCAGACGATCTCCTGCGGTTCGCCGGTGCCGTTGGCGGTGCCGACGTCGACGGTGCAGAAGCGGATGGGCTTCTTGAAGCCCTCCAGCTCCTCGATGGTCAGTACCTCTCCGACGACCAGCGGGCCGGTGAGGCCGGCGCCGGTCCGCTCGACGGTCTCGACCTCGAAGCCGGCGTCGACGAGCTTGGCCTGCACGTCACGGCCGGTCTCGGAAGCCGGCAGGTCGACGTATTCCCGCAGCCAGGAAAGCGGGACGCGCATCAGATCTCCATCCCGAACGGTCGGGTGAACCGGATGTCACCCTCGACCAGGTCTCGCATGTCTTCGACGTTGTGGCGGAACATCAGCATCCGTTCGATGCCGAACCCGAAGGCGAATCCGCTGTACTTCTCGGGGTCCACACCGCAGGCGACGAGCACCTTCGGGTTGACCATGCCGCAGCCGCCCAGCTCGATCCAGCCCTCGCTGCCGCAGGTGCGGCAGGGGCGGTCGGGGTTGCCGACGGACTCGCCGCGGCAGACGAAGCAGACCATGTCCATCTCGGCGGACGGCTCGGTGAACGGGAAGTAGTTCGGCCGCAGCCGGGTCTTCATGTCCGCGCCGAAGAGCGCCTGCACCATGTGGTCCAGGGTGCCCTTGAGGTCGGCCATGGTGAGGCCCTCGTCGATCGCGAGCAGCTCGATCTGGTGGAAGACCGGGGTGTGCGTCGCGTCGAGCTCGTCGGTGCGGTAGACCCGGCCGGGGCAGACCACGTAGACGGGGGGCTTGCGGCTGAGCAGCGACCGCGCCTGGACGGGCGAGGTGTGCGTACGCAGCACGACGCCGGACTCGTCGCCCTCGGTGGGACGGCCGTCGGCCGTCGTGCCGCGGACGAAGAAGGTGTCCTGCATCTGACGGGCCGGGTGGTCGGGCACGAAGTTCAGGGCGTCGAAGTTGAACCACTCCGCCTCGACCTCGGGGCCCTCCGCGATCTCGTAGCCCATGGCCACGAAGACGTCCGCGACGCGCTCCATCATGGTCGTCAGCGGGTGGCGGGCGCCGGCCGGGACGCGGTCGTAGGGCAGCGTGACGTCCACGGCCTCCTCGACGAGCACCCGGGCGTCCCGCTCGGCCTCCAGCTCGGCCTGGCGCGCGGCCAGGGCCTTGGAGACGGCGCCGCGGGCCTGGCCCACGCGCTTGCCCGCCTCGGCCTTGGCCTGCGGCGGCAGGGCTCCGATCTCGCGGTTGGCGAGCGACAGCGGCGAGGTACCCCCGGTGTGCGCGGTCTTCGCCTGGGCGAGCGCGTCGAGGTCGCCCGCGGCGGCGAAGGCGGCGAACGCCTCGTCCCGCATGCGCTCGATCTCTTCCGGTTTCAGTGCCTCGACCTCGACTGGGTCGTACGACTTGTTCGGTGCCGACATCTCTTCCCGTGCTTCCGATTGGCTGATACTGCCCGTATCGGGGGACACCCCGAGACCCCCGTGGCCCTGCTCGACGGCAGGAGGACGCAAAGGTGCCAAAGGTCGAGTCTAAAGGCCGTGGGGGCGGTACGAAGCCCGTGGGCTGCCCGGAGGCCCTCCACCACGTGGTGCGAAGGCGCCCGATCCCGCCGCGCGATCCTGGTTATCGCAGGTACGCGGGGGTGCTCACGGGCAGGATAAATCGAAACTCCGCGCCCCCGCCGGGCGCCCGGTCGACCGTGATGGTGCCGCCGTGGGCGGCCACGATGCCCTTGACGATGTAGAGGCCCAGGCCGGTGCCGCCGCGCTTGCTGCCGCGCCAGAAGCGGGTGAAGACGCGGGCCATCGACTCCTCGGGGATGCCGGGCCCTTCGTCGCTCACGGTGACCGCCGTTCCTGTCTCGTCGTTGTCCGCCGGGGCGGGTGCGATGTCGATGGTGACAGTTCCCTCGCCGTGGCGCACCGCGTTTTCCAGCAGGTTGCCGAGCACCTGGTCGATCTTGTCGGGGTCGGCCCAGAGATCGGGCAGCGGCTGCTCGGTACGGACGAGGAAGCGGTCGGGCGACTGGCCGCTGGCGACGAGGGCCTGGACGTGGCGGGCGACGGCGGCGGAGATGTCGACGGGCTGGCGGCGCAGCTCCAGCCGGCCCGAGTCGATCCGGGAGATGTCGAGCAGCTCGGCGATGAGGCGGGTGATGCGGCCGGCGTCGGCGTCGACCGTCTCCAGCATGAGCCGCTTCTGGTCGTCGGAGAAACGTTCCCACTTGGCGAGCAGCGTGGCGGTGAACCCCTTGACGGAGGTCAGCGGGGAGCGCAGCTCGTGGGCGACGGTGGCGATGAGGTCGGAGTGGCTGCGCTCGGTACGGCGGCGGGCCTCGGTCGAGCGGAGCGAGACGACCACCCGCCGGACGGGGCCGGTGGGGTGGTCGCGGACGTACCGCGCGGAGACGAGGACCTCGCGCCCGCCGGGGAGCAGCAGGTTCCGCTCGGGCTGGCCGACGCGGGTGGAGAGGCCGCCGTAGGGATCGGTCAGGGTCCACCAGCGGCGGCCCTTGAGGTCTTCGAGGGGCAGTGCCTGTTCCAGCCGGCTGCCGAGGGCGGCTTCCTTCGCCACGGAGGTGATCTTGACGGCGGCGGCGTTGAAGCAGACGATGTGCCCGGTCCGGTCGGCGACGACCAGCCCGTCCGGCAGGTCGTCCGGCTCGACGCCGAGGAGGACGTCCGAGGGGGCGGAGCCGCCCGGCGCGTACTCGTCCGCCCCGGGGCGGACGACGGTGGTCGTCGTCCGACGCGGCCTGCTCATGCCGACAGCCATTTTCCCGTACCCCACCTCTCGAACCGGTGCAGTGGGCCCCGAGCCCGTCACCCTACTAGGGCCTGTACGGGGTTGTCGCGCGGAAGAAGGAGCGGGGCTGGGTGCGTGCGATCGCAAGGCGCCGGAGCGGCCTTGTAGCGGAGCTACAGGGGCGTTTCGGCAACGCCGCGACCGCGCGTGCCCAGCCCCGCGACGCCGCGAGCCAACCCCGTACAGGCCCTGGGCGTCGGTGAGCCCGCGACACCCTGCGGGGGCGCGCGGAAGGGCGCATCGTGGAACACCGGCTCATGCGCGGCCGGGACCTGCCCGATCGCCTCGCGCCGGGGCGCACGACCGCGCGCGTACGGGCGCGGGAAGACCCCCGCACGCCGGGTCGCACGCGGGCCGACGGCCGGATCCACGCGCGGGCGCGCCGGGCAGACCGCGACGCCCGCGGGTCAGAAGGCCGTACGGGGGCGCTGCGCGCGGGCGGAGGCGTACAGGCAGACGGCGGCGGCGGTGGCGAGGTTGAGGCTCTCCGCCTTGCCGTGGATGGGCACCCGCACCACGGCGTCGGCGAGGGCGCGGGTCTCCTCGGGAAGGCCCCAGGCCTCGTTGCCGAAGACCCAGGCGGTGGGGCCGCCCATGGTGCCGGCGTCGAGTTCGTCGTCGAGGTCGGCCGTGCCGGCCCCGTCCGCGGCGAGCACCCGCGCACCGGCGTCCCGCAGCCCCTGGACGGCCAGCTCGACCGGTACGCCGATGGCGACCGGCAGGTGGAAGTGCGAACCGACCGACGCGCGCACCGACTTGGGGTTGTACAGGTCGACGGAGGCGTCGGTGAGGACCACCGCGTCCGCGCCCGCCGCATCGGCGCAGCGCAGCACCGTACCGGCGTTCCCCGGGTCGCGTACGTTCGCCAGGACGGCCACCAGGCGGGGCTTCGCGGCGAGGATGTCCTCGAACGGCGAGTCCAGGAAGCGGCAGACGCCGATCAGGCCCTGGGGGGTGACGGTCTGCGAAACGTCGGCGAGGACGTCCGCGTCGGCGAGGTGCACCCGGGCACCGGCCGCGTGGGCGGCGTCGATGATCTCCGTGTACCGCTCGGCGGCTTCCACCGTGGCGAACAGCTCGATCAGGGTGGGTTCGCCGTCGGCACCCCGGTGCACGGCGGCCTCGCGCACGGCCTGCGGCCCCTCGGCGATGAACCGGCGCTCCTTGACGCGGAAGTTCCGCTTGGCCAGCCTCCGGGCGGCGGCGACGCGGGGCGAACGCGGGGAGATCAGTTCGGGGATGCCCATGGTCGGCGGCGGGCCTCTCTGCGTGCGGCGGGACTCGGGGGTGTCCGGCGGATCAGGGTCACGCGCCCGGAGGAGCGTGTGACGCACCGGGAAAGCGTGTGACGCACCGGGAAGGTGCATGACGCACCGGACCCGCAGGCGACGAGCACCTGCGGGTCCGGGTCAAGCACCTTCAAGTACGCCTGGGTCAGGCGGCCTTGGGGGCGTTCACGTCGGCCGGGAGGGCCTTCTTCGCGACCTCGACGAGGGCGGCGAACGCGTTGGCGTCGTTGACCGCGAGCTCGGCCAGGATCTTGCGGTCCACCTCGATGTTGGCGGCCTTCAGACCCTGGATGAGGCGGTTGTAGGTCATGCCGTTCTGGCGGGCAGCGGCGTTGATGCGCTGGATCCAGAGCTGGCGGAAGTCGCCCTTGCGCTTCTTGCGGTCGTTGTAGTTGTAGACCAGGGAGTGGGTGACCTGCTCCTTGGCCTTGCGGTACAGGCGCGAACGCTGACCGCGGTAACCGCTGGCGGCCTCGAGGATCGCCCGGCGCTTCTTGTGGGCGTTTACTGCCCGCTTGACGCGTGCCACTTTTAACTCCTTGCAGCGGGGCTGGTGTTCATGTCTTCGACGCACCCAGCCCGGAAACGAATTGGTCCCGGTGTGATCGAGGTCGGCCGCCCGGATTCACCGGGGGCCAGGACCTCACTTGCCGAGAAGCTTCTTGATCTTCTTGGCGTCGGCCGGAGCCACGACGACCGTGCCGGTCAGCGAGCGGGTCTTCTTGGACGACTTGTGCTCCAGGAGGTGGCGCTTGCCCGCCTTCTCGCGGAGCACCTTGCCGGAGCCGGTGATCTTGAAGCGCTTGCTGGTACCGCTGTGCGTCTTGTTCTTCGGCATCGCGCCGTTCTCTCCTCGTCAGTGGCGCCCCTCACGGTGCGGGCACCGCGCAATCAGGGGCGTCAGATCTCTGTGGATTCCGGGAGGACCGGGGGCCACCTGGATGGCGGCCCCGAGGTCACGCCTCGGAAGGTGTCTCGGCCGAAGCCTCGGCAGGAGCCTCGGCGGGTGCCTCGGCCTGCTCCTGGGACTCACCCGCGGACTCGGCGTCCTGGGTGGTGCCCTGGCGCTCGGCCTTGCGGGCGGCCTGCGCCTCGCGGGCCTCCGCCATGGCTTCGGTCTTCTTCTTGTGCGGGCCCAGAACCATGATCATGTTCCGGCCGTCCTGCTTGGGGTTGGACTCGATGAAGCCGAGTTCCTCGACGTCCGAAGCGAGACGCTGGAGCAGGCGGAAGCCGAGCTCCGGGCGGGACTGCTCACGACCACGGAACATGATCGTGATCTTGACCTTGTCGCCCTGCTTCAGGAACCGAACGACGTGACCCTTCTTGGTGTCATAGTCGTGCGGGTCGATCTTCGGCCGGAGCTTCATCTCCTTGATGACCGTGTGCGCCTGGTTCTTGCGCGCCTCACGGGCCTTCATGGCCGACTCGTACTTGAACTTCCCGTAGTCCATGAGCTTGCACACGGGCGGACGGGCAGTCGCCGCCACCTCGACCAGGTCGAGGTCGTACTCCTGTGCGAGCTCCAGGGCCTTGGCAAGCGGAACAATCCCGACCTGCTCGCCGCTGGGTCCGACAAGTCGCACCTCGGGAACGCGAATCCTGTCGTTGATGCGGGGCTCGGCGCTGATGGATCCTCCTAGGTAGCACCACGGGACCGCCTGGCGGACAGCCTCGTAACGTCTGTTTTCGAAAAGACCAACCGCGCCGGAACGTGAAAAATGCCCCGGACGGGAACACAGGCGGGGCTCCTGGAAATACCGGAACACCGCCGCGTGCAATCCGCGGGGCGCATCGGACGGCTCCATCGTCCGTACGGAACGATGGTGGCCGTCTGACCGGTGACCCGTCGCCCTGAGGGCGACCAGGTGGGAGATCGGAGCCTCCACTTGTGGGCCGAGCACATAGGTGTCCGGCCGGTCGTTACACAAGGTTAGCAGCCACCGGACGAGAACGTAAATCGGGCGGCACCGGGCCGCCCGGCCCGGTGCCGCCCGACTCCCGCGCGTGGGGACGTACCGGACCCGCCGTATCGTGTGGGGCATGAGTGACGCCCCCAGCACCGAGAACCCCGGCTTCGACGAAATGGCTCGCGACATCGCGGAGGTCCCCGCCGTCGAGGTGATCGTGACCGTCGCGGTCAACCTGATGAGCGCCGCGGCCGTGAAGCTCGGCCTGACCGAGGAGGGCGAGGAGCACAAGGACCTCGACGAGGCCCGCAAGCTCGTGCACGCCCTCGCCGGCCTGCTGGACGCCAGCACGACCGAGATCAGCACCTTCCACGCCTCGCCGCTGCGAGACGGGCTGAAGTCGCTCCAGCTCGCCTTCCGCGAGGCCTCGTTCGTACCGGACGAGCCGGGCACCGGCCCGGGCGAGAAGTACACGGGTCCGGTCTACGGCTAGGTCGTGTGTCGAAAGTGGCGCCGTCCGCCCGGAGGGCGGGTCGCAGGACAGGCGGGACTTCCGACACACGGCCTAGTACCGGACCCCAGCGGACAGCATGGAGCCCGCCTCTCCCTCAAGGGGACGGCGGGCTCCGTGCTGTCCGGGCGGTTGCCGTCGTTCAGGCCGTCCCCGCCTCGTCGGCCGGAACGTCGCCCGCCTCGGCGGCACCCGTGGAGACCGGGTGCGTCAGACGGTGGGCGAGCGCGGCGATGACGCCGCCCACGAGTGGAGCCACGATGAAGAGCCACAGCTGGGAGAGGGCGGGGCCGCCGGCGAAGATGGCGGGCCCCAGGCTCCGGGCGGGGTTGACCGACGTACCGGTCAGCGGGATGCCCACCAGGTGGATCACCGCGAGCGAGAGGCCGATGGGGAGACCGTCGAAGCCGACCACCGCGACCTTGTGGGTCACCGCCAGGACGACGAAGACGAGCAGGAACGTCAGCACCACCTCGGCGAGGAACGCGCCGCCCTGGCTGAGGTGGACCTCCGAGCGGGCGCCGTAGCCGTTGCTGCCGAACTTGCCGTGCGTCTGCAGTCCCGGGACCTGCTTCGCCAGCAGGAAGAGCAGCGCCGCTCCCGCGATGCCGCCCGCGAACTGGGCGACCCAGTACGTGACCGCCGTGCGAGGGTCGATGCGCCGGGCCATCAGCATGCCGAGGGTCACCGCGGGGTTCACGTGGCAGCCGGAGATCGGGCCGAGCGCGTAGGCGAGCGCCAGCAGGGTGAACCCGAACGCGAGGGCGATGCCCACCGTTCCGATGAAGTCGACGGCGAGCACCGCGGATCCGACGGCGAAGAACACCAGGAGCAGCGTCCCCAGGAATTCTGAGACAACCGTCCGCGTCTGCATACAACCACCTCGCGAAGTTCGTCCGGCTTTATTTCACTTCGCCCAGTTTCAGGGGGAAATGACGGACGCGCTCGCTGAGCCGTTCAGGTGGCGGGGACGGCTCCCGGGGCCGACCATGCGCCCCCGACGGGTCCCGGAGGGGGCTCTGCGCACGGAACCGGGTCCCGGAGGCCGGCCGTGCGCTCAGCGGGTGAAGAGCGCCTCGCCGGGAGCGGGCGCCTCGGCCGGCAGTACGGCGAGGTCGAGGCCGCGTACGAGCCGGGCGCGCAGCACTTCGCTGGCGGAGAGCGCGGTGGCCACCCGCCGTGCGGCCTCGGCGGGGACGGCGTGCGGGGCGAGGACGAGCGCGAGGGTGCCGTCGGCGTTCCCGGGGCCAAGGTGGGCGCGGAGCACCGCCGGTTCGGCTGCGACGACGTCCCGTACGGCCGTGACGACGGCGGGGTCGTCCAGCGGGTCGGCGCTGGTCCGTCCCTCGGCGAGGGCGCGCAGCGCGGAGCCGGAGAGCTCGAAGGCGACGGGCCCCGCGAGGTCCAGCACGACCGTGTCCGCCTTCTCGTGGGCGGCGGCCTGGAGCGCCTGGTGCAGGGGTACGGCGACGGGGCGGGCCTGCGGGTCCCAGAGCGCCAGGGACGCGGTGGAGGTGAAGGCGGGCAGCGCGCGCCGGTTCCCCGCGCGGAGGGTGGGGACGGCCATGTCGCTGGTCTTCTCGCGGCGCAGCCCGTTCTCGTCCTCCTCCACCTCGCCGAGGACGGCGACGACGGGGACCAGGAGCCGGGCGTCCCGGAGGGCGGCGAGCACCGGCCCGACGGCCGACCTGTCCTGCGACCAGGCGGCGAGAGCCGCCGTCAGCTCGGGAGCGGCGGTGCCGTCGTCGTCGGAGAAACCGGGGTCCGGGATGTTCTTGAGCTCCACGGGACGAGCCTAGTGGGTCCCTTTTCTCACCCGTACGACAGGTTCGCCACAGGCTCCTCTCAGTTGCGGTTCCTAGCGTGCGGCCATGCCCCGACGGAGAATACGCAGGTCAGTGATGTCCGCCTCGGTGACGGCGTTGGTCGTGCTGGCCGGTACGGCGGCCGGTGGCGCGTACCTGACGAGCCACTCGGCCGACGGCTCGGCCGAGCCTGTGGCCTCGGTGGCCTCGGCCTCGTCGCGGGCCGCCTCGCCCGGGGGCGGCACGCCCTCCGCGGCGTCGAGCGAGACGAGTGAGGAGCTTGCGGTGGATTACGACGCGCTGGTGGCGGCGGCCGTCCGGCCGGTGACCGGTGACACGCGGCTGTCGGTCGCCGTCCTCGACACGGGGAGCGGGGCGAGCGGCGGGTACGAGAGCACCGCCGGGCAGACCTTCGACACGGCGAGCATCGTGAAGGTGGACATCCTGGCCGCGCTGCTGCTGACCGCGCAGGACGAGGGCCGGGAGCTGACCGCGAGCGAGCGCGCCTCGGCGGCCACCATGATCGAGAACAGTGACAACGCCTCCGCGACGCGGCTGCTCCAGGTGGTCGGCGGCGAGAGCGCACTCGACGCGGCGAACGAACGGCTGGGGCTGACCGGTACCACCGCCTCCCACGCGTGGGGGCTGAGCCAGACCACCGCGGCCGACCAGGTGCGGCTGCTGGAGGCGGTCTTCGCCCCGTCCGGCGGCACCGCGGACTCCCCGCTGTCGGCGGACTCGCGGGCCTACGTCCAGGAGCTGATGGGCCAGGTGGAGGCGGACCAGCGGTGGGGCGTGTCCGCGGCGGGCGGCGACGCGCTCCTGAAGAACGGCTGGATGCCCCGGACCACCACCGGGCTGTGGGACATCAACAGCGTGGGGCGGGTCGAGTCGGGCGGCAGGACGTATCTGGTGGCCGTGCTCAGCGACGGGCACGCCACCCAGCAGGCGGGCATCACCCTGGTCGAGGCGGCGGCGAAGGCCGCGGTGGGGGCGCTCGCGGCGGCCGGCTGACGACGCGGCGGGCCGAGAGGGCTGCGGGTCAGCCGAAGGGGGAGGCCGGGCGGTTCCTGCCGCGCCACAGCACCACGGCGGCGGCCAGGAACAGGACTCCCGCGACCCCGGCGGCCGGGGCGGTCCAGGCGGCCGGTCCGCCGCCGTCGGCCGCGGGGTCGGGTCCGGAGCCGAAGTACTTCTTGCCGTAACCGGCCGCGGCGGCCTTGCTGTCCGCCCGTGCGGTGTCCCCGCCCGCCGCGATGGCGGCCGACGGATCGACGATGCCGTAGCCGTGGGTGTCGTCCCGGCCGCCTGCCGGGGCGTCGCGGGCCGTCTTCGCGAGGAGCGTCTTGATCTGGGCCGGGGTGAGATCGGGGTGTGCGGCGCGGACCAGGGCGACGGCTCCGGACACGAAGGCCGCGGCGGCCGAGGTTCCCCACTCGATGTAGTAGTGCCGGTCCGGGTTGGCGACGACGATGTCGACGCCGGGCGCGCTGACGGTGGCGTACCAGTGCCGGGTGGAGAACGAGGCGTGGGTGCCGTACTTGTCGACGGCGGCGACGGCGATGACGCCGGGGTAGGCCGCCGGGTAGGAGGTGCTGTCCCCCTTCTCGCCGCTGTTGCCCGCCGAGGCGACGACGGAGACGCCCTTGGCGAGGGCGTACTGGATGGCGTTGTCCTCGGAGGCGTCCGCGTGGGCGGACTTGCTGTCGTCGCCCAGCGAGAGGTTGATGACGTCGGCGCCGTGGTCGGCGGCCCAGCGGATGCCGTCGGCGAGGGCGGTGCCCCGGGACGTACGCGCCTTCGACCGGGCGGCGTCGGTGGATTCCAGGATCACCCGGACCGGCAGGATCTTCGCCTCGGGTGCGACGCCGAGCACGCCGTCGCTCTGGCCGGGGCCGTTGCCGTGCCCGGCGATGATGCCGGCCATGGCGGTGCCGTGCAGGGCCCACGCCTTGTCGCCGGGTCCCGCGCCGAAGCCGATGAGGTCCTTGCCGGGGAGTACTCCGCCGGCGAGGTCGGGGTGGCTGTCGTCGACGCCGGTGTCGAGCACCGCGACGGTGATGCCCCGGCCCTTGGTGGTCCGCCAGGCCTGGTCGGTGTGGAGGGAGGCGAGGGCCCACTGCTGGTCGCGGATGGCGTCGGCCCGCGCGGGGGTGGCGGGCAGCAGCGCGAGCAGCCCGGCGGCCGAGGCCGCGACGAGGGCACGCGCGGCCCGCGCGTGCCCGGTGGCGGCGGTGACACGGGCGGTGCCGGGTACGGCGGGGAATCGGGTCCTCATCGCGGCTTCTTCTCCGTCAGGTCGGCGACCGTCGTACGCAGGGCGCGTTCCACCCGGTCGGCGACGCCCTCGGCGTCGTTGCCGAGACCCGCCTCGGCGACGGCGGTGGTGGCGCCCCGGGCCATGGCGCGGGCGGCGGGCTGCGGATCGGCGACGGCCCGTCCGTCCGCGAACCCGGAGACCGCGTAGACGAGGACGGGCAGCTCCGTGAGTACGTGCGTCGTCCAGGCGGCACGCTGGGCGGCCCCGAACCCCTCGGCGGCGGTCCCCGGCACGGGGTACGTACGGGGCATCAGGTCCTTGCGCTCGCCGAGCTTCTGGCCGGCGAACCGGGTGGCGAGCGCCCGCATCGCGGTGTCGTCCGCCTCGGTGAAGACCATGCCGACGGTGGTGACCGTGCTGCGCGTCGCGTCGGTGTAGGTGGCGCGGACCACGCGTACGCAGCCGACCGGCCCGAGGGCGCGTACCAGCAGCGGGTCGAGGGCCTCCGCGCAGTCGCCGTCGGCGGCCACCCCGAGCCGGGTCCACACCCGGTCGGCTCCGCCCGGTCCGGCGCCCTTGCCCTGGAGGGTGCGGGGGAAGAGCGTGTCGACGGGGAGGCTGTGCCAGCCGCTGCGGGCGGTGGACCAGGAGGTGTTCCCGCCGGACGAGGCGGAGGCGTCGTCGGTGAGCCACGCCCCGGCTGCGGCCCCGCCGATCAGGCCGATGCCGAGCACGACGCAGGCGGCCGCGGCGACGGTCCTGGCCCGCTGGCGGGGCTCCGGCCTGATCGGCCGCAGCCGGGTGGTCCGTTCCATCGGCGTCTCGGGGAAGCCGTAGCGCGGCGGTACGGGGTACGTGCTGGGGTGCCGCATCGCGTACGGGGCCGGTGGCGGGCCGGGCGGGGCGCCGGGCGGCGGGGTGAGGTCCACCGCACCGACGGGCCTGCGCCGGGCGGCGGGCGGCGGCACGGGCGGCTGGGCGGCGGGCGGCCGGGCGGGCGTGACCGGGGGCCGGGCGCCGGGGACCTGGGGTGCGGGGCGGGCGGGGGCGGGCGGGACGGGCCGCAGCCGGGTGGTGGTCTCGGACGACGTCGGCGCGGGGACGGACGGCGGTACGGGGGGCCGCGCGGCAGGGGCCCCCGGGCGCAGGCGCCGGGTGGTCTCGGAGGGGATCTGCCCGGCGCCGGACGGCGGCCGGCCGGAGGAGGCGCCGGGCGCGGGGCCCTGCGACGGGGGTACGCCGGGCCGCGCGGGCGCCTGGGCGGGAGGTACGGCGGGTACGGCGGGCGGGGCGGGCGGAACGGACGGGGCGACGGGGGGCGCGGCAGGCACAGCGGGCTCAGGGCCGGCGGGACCAACGGGGCCGACGGGACCGGCCGGAGCTGCGGCGACTCCCGGGGCCGGCGTGGGAGCTCCGGGAGCCGGGGGCGTGGTGGCGCCGGACGGGGCCGGGGGCGTGGTGGCGCCCGGCGGGGCCGGGGGTGCAGTGGTGCCGGGCGGGGCCGGGGGTGCAGTGGTGCCGGGCGGGGCCGGGGGCGCAGTGGTGCCGGGCGGGGCCGGTGGGCGGGGCGGCACGGGAGCGTGCTGCGCCTCGGTACTCATCCCGTCCCCCTGGTTCACCTCGCGTACCGCTCGCGGAACACGCACCCGGGCAAGCCCGTTGGTCGCCGCGTGCCGGTCACTCTACGGGCTGCGGGCGGGCCGCGGGGAACGGGTCGGCCGGGGCGTCGCATCCGCGCGGTTCGTTCCCCGGCCGGTGCCCCCGCGCCGGGTCCGGCCGGGCGCGGGGACGGGGAACAGCGATTCCTCGCGGGCCCTTACCGATGGGTACGCCTCTCTGGCAAGCTGCCGACATGACTGTGCGCGCCACCGACCGGGCCCGTTACGACCGGGCCACAGCCCATCTCGACGCACCGCTCGCGGTGGTCGACCTGGAGGCGTTCGACGCCAACGCGGACGACCTGGTCGCCCGCACCGCCGGGAAGCCGATCCGGGTGGCGAGCAAGTCCGTCCGCTGCCGGGCCCTGCTGGAACGGGTGCTCGCCCGGCCGGGGTTCGCGGGGATCATGTCCTTCACCCTGGCGGAGTCGCTCTGGCTGGCCCGGGCGGGCTTCGACGACGTACTGCTCGCCTACCCGTCCGCCGACCGCTCCGCCTACGCCGAACTGGCCGCCGATCCGAAGCTCGCCGCCTCGGTGACGGTGATGGTGGACGACCCGGCGCAGCTGGAGCTGATCGACGCGTCACGCGCGGGCGGCACGGAGGAGATCCGGGTCGCGCTGGAGCTGGACACCTCGCTGCGCCTGCTGGGCGGCCGGGTCAGGATCGGCGCACTCCGGTCCCCGCTGCGCTCCCCGGCCCAACTCGCCGAGCTGGCAAGGTCGGTGGCCCGGCGGCCGGGTTTCCGCCTGGTGGGCCTGATGGCGTACGAGGGGCACATCGCGGGGGTCGGGGACGCGGTCTCCGGGCGCCCGCTGCGGTCCCGTGCGGTCCGGCTGATGCAGGCGACAGCCCGCCGGGAGCTGGTGGTGCGCCGGGCCGAGGTGGTGCGTGCGGTGCGCGCGGTGGTGCCGGACCTGGAGTTCGTCAACGGGGGCGGTACCGGCAGCGTGCAGCACACCGCGGCGGAGTCCGCGGTGACGGAGATCGCGGCCGGATCGGGGCTGTACCTCCCCCGCCTCTTCGACAACTACACGTCGTTCACCGGGCGTCCGGCGGCGCTCTTCGCGCAGCCCGTCGTGCGCAGGCCCGGGGTGGGTGTGGTGACGGTGCTCGGCGGCGGCTATCCGGCGTCCGGCGCGGCGGGCCCGGACCGGCTCCCCGTCCCGTACCTCCCCCAAGGGCTGCGTTACGACCCGCAGGAGGGGCCCGGCGAGGTCCAGACACCGCTGCTGGGGTCGGCCGCCGACGATCTGCTGATCGGCGACAAGGTGTGGTTCCGGCACGCGAAGGCGGGCGAACTGTGCGAGCGGTTCGACGCGTTGCAGCTGATCGAGGGCGACCGGATCACGGCCACCGTGCCGACGTACCGGGGTGAGGGGCGGACCTTCCTCTGAGGACGGTCCGCCGTGTGGCAGGCTCGGGGTCCCAGCCTGCCGGGTGAAGGAGTGCGGCCATGCCCCAGTACACGGCCTCCGTCGGGGTGGCCGGTTTCCGGTTCGACGGGTTGCGGGAGCTGCTCGGGCGGGCCGGTCCGGCACGTTCGGGGGACGAGCTGGCGGGGGTCGCCGCGCGGAGCGACGCGGAGCGTACGGCGGCCCGGATCGCGCTGGCCGAAGTGGAGCTGCGGGCCTTCCTCGAAGACCCGGTGGTGCCCTACGAGGACGACGAGGTCACCCGGCTGATCGTCGACACCCACGACGCCGGCGCGTTCGCCCCCGTCGCCGGGCTGACGGTCGGCGAGTTCCGCGACTGGCTGCTCTCCTACCGGGCGACGCCCGCCGCGCTCGCGGCGCTGGCGCCGGGGCTCACCCCGGAGATGGCCGCCGCGGTGAGCAAGCTGATGCGCAACCAGGACCTGGTCCAGGTGGCCCGCGCGTGCACGGTGGTCACCCGGTTCCGGAACACGATCGGGCTGCCGGGGCGGCTCTCGGTGCGCCTCCAGCCCAACCATCCGACGGACGATCCCCGGGGCGTCGCGGCCTCCGTGCTCGACGGGCTGCTGTACGGCTGCGGGGACGCGGTCATCGGCATCAACCCGGCGTCCGACTCCCTGGCCTCGGTGACGGATCTGCTGCGGCTGACGGACGAGATCCGGCAGCGGTACGCGATCCCGACGCAGACCTGTGTGCTCACCCATGTCACCCGTACGCTCCGGGCGATCGAGCGGGGCGCACCGGTCGATCTGGTCTTCCAGTCCGTCGCCGGGACCGAGGCCGCCAACCGCGCCTTCGGCATCGATCTGGCCCTGCTCGCGGAGGCCCACGACGCGGGGCTCTCGCTGGGGCGGGGCGAACTCGGCGACAACGTCATGTACTTCGAGACCGGCCAGGGCAGCGCGCTCTCCGCGGACGCGCACCACGGCGTCGACCAGCAGACGCTGGAGGCCCGCGCCTACGCCGTGGCCCGGCGGTTCCGCCCGCTGCTGGTCAACACGGTGGTCGGGTTCATCGGCCCGGAGTACCTCTACGACGGCAAGCAGATCATCCGGGCGGGCCTGGAGGACCACTTCTGCGGCAAGCTGCTCGGTCTGCCGATGGGCGTCGACGTCTGTTACACCAACCACGCCGAGGCCGACCAGGACGACATGGACAGCCTGCTGACGCTGCTCGGGGTGGCGGGCTGCACCTTCGTGATGGGGGTCCCGGGCTCCGACGACGTGATGCTGAACTACCAGTCGACCTCGTTCCACGACGCGCTGTACGTACGGTCCGTGCTGGGGCTGCGTCCGGCGCCGGAGTTCGAGGCGTGGATGGAGCGGATGGGGATGTACGACTCCGAGGGCCGGGCGGTGGCGCCCGTCGCGCACAGCCCGCTGGCCGCCGGTCTCGCCGCGATGATCGGGGAAGCGTGAGCGGGCCGGAGGAGAGCGGGAGAGCGGACCTCTGGGAGCCGCTGCGGCGGCACACCCCGGCCCGGGTGGGGCTCGGGCGGACGGGGCACGCGCTGCCGTTGCGCCATCTGCTGGAGTTCCAGGCCGCGCACGCCCTGGCGCGGGACGCGGTCCACCGGGCGGTGGACTTCGAGGCCCTGCGTACGGGGCTGACGGGCCATCCGGTCGCCGAGGTGCGCAGCGCCGCCCCGGACAGGGCGGCCTATCTGCGCCGCCCCGACCTGGGCCGGAGGCTGCACCCGGACGACGGGCCGCGCCTGGCGGGGCTGCCCGGAGGCGGAACGCTGGTGGTGATCGCGGACGGGCTCTCCGCCACGGCGGTCCAGCTCCACGCCCTGCCGCTGCTGGAGGCGCTGGTGCCGCTGCTCGGCGGGGACGAGGACGGGAACGGGGACGGGGACGGGGGCTCCGGCGCAGGCCGGGAGGCCGTTCCGGTGGTCCTCGCCTCCCAGGCGCGGGTGGCGCTCGGGGACGAGATCGGCGAGCGGGTCGGCGCCCGGCTGGTGCTCGTCCTGATCGGTGAACGCCCCGGGCTCAGCGCCGCCGACAGCCTCGGGGTGTATCTGACGTACGGGCCCCGGACCGGGCGGCGGGACGCGGAGCGCAACTGCGTCTCCAACATCCACCCGCCGGCCGGACTCGGCTACCGGGCGGCCGCGCGCACGGTCGCCTCGCTCGTCGCGGGGGCGGAGCGGCTCGGGCTCTCGGGGGTGGCGCTGAGCGGGGAGGAGCCCGCGGGGCCCGGCGCGTTGCCCCCGGGGGATGCCCCGACGCCCTGGTGAACGGGTGCTCCCGCGCGGACTGAACGAGTGCTCCCGCGTGGAGGACGGTCGCATTCCGCCCGCAGGGTGGCGGGAGGCCGCGCCGCCACCGGGCCGTTACAGGACGCCGCCGTACTCGGCCTCGGCCGTCGCCGCGGCACGCTGGGCACGGAAGTTCGTCACGTAGGCGTTGAAGACGTCGGCGTCCGCGCTCTTGTCCTCGTACTTCAGCAGCGTCTCGTCGTTGTCGGTCAGGGCCATCCCCGTGAAGGTGTGGCTGCCCGTGAAGACGATCCGCTGGTCCTTCTTCGCCTTGTAGGAACCGTCGATGACCATGTACTTGGTGTGCGAGGTGGTGCCGGTGCCTCCGGTGGTGCCGTCGGCCGCCTCCGGAGCCGACAGTCCTTGGTTGTCCAGACGGTGCAGCGAGATCTTGCCGAGCTCGGTCGACCTGGTCAGCCAGTACGCCGTCTCCCGGTGGTCCCCTTCCGCCGCGTAGTCCGCGAGCTTGCCGTAGACCACGTCGATGTAGCAGCCGTCGTCGGCCATCTCCCAGAGCTTCTGGGCCACGGCCGGACGGGAGATCTGGCCGTTGGCGATCCGGATCACCGTGCGCCCGTCGGCGGTGCCGTGCCCCGCGCTGTTCCCCGAGCACCCGGGGTACTCGCCGTTCTTGGGTGCCACGCCGTCCACGCCGGTGCCGACCGTGTTCAGGATGTTGACGACCACGTCCGTCGAGGCGCGCGGGAAGAAGTACGCCTTGGCTACCCCGGCCTCCACGTCGACCGGGTAGTCCTTGACCCGCGACTTGTCGGCCTGCGCCTGGGCCAGCCGGTCGAAGTAGGCCGTGTAGCCGGTGTAGAGGGCCTGGTTGTCCACGACGGTCATCGCGTCGTTCCAGAGCGAGCTGAGGTCCTGTCCGGTGAGGTTGCCCGAGGACTGGACGACGACATTGTCCACCGGGACCCCGGTGGTGGGCGAACCGCTGCCGGTCGTGCGGGAGAAGAGGAAGAACTTGTTGTGGTTGACGCCGCCGATCGAACTGTCCGCCAGGCACGGCTTGTTGTACTCGCACACCCGGAACCAGGAGGTGCCGTACGTGGTGCCGGCGGGCGGGGTCTCGGCGAAGGCGGAGACGAGCTTGTCCCGGACCGTCTTGCCGGACTGTCCCATCCAGGCTTCGCTGATGGTGTCGTCGTCCACGAGAACCTGTACGTTCACGCCCCGGTGATGGGCTTCGACGAGCCGGTCCGCCGTCCAGCCGGACCCGAAGGCGTACATCGATATCCTGATCGTCGATCCGGGCAGCGCACCGTTGATGAGCCGACCGATGTGTCCGAGGATCGCGTTCTGTTCGGCCTGCGGGCCCTTGGGGTTGTTGAAGATGGCGCCCGTGGACACGTAGGTCGTCGCCTCGGCCGAGGCGGAGGGAGCCGCCATCGCCAGCAGGCCCGCGATGGCGAGGGCGGGAATGAGTCTCTTTTTGATCATGCGCGCAGCCTAGGAGAGACGCCCGCGATCCGTGGCGCACCCACCGGAAAGCCCTCAGGCTCCCCGCGCCGTCAGCGAGAGCAGGTCGCGGGCGGGTCCGGCCGGGCGGTGTCCGGTGGGCCAGACCGCCCGCAGCTGGCGCCGGAGCCGTACGCCGGTGAGCTGGACGGGGACGAGGCGGCGGGCGGAGAGCTCCTCGCCGAGGGCCAGCTCGCTCAGGACGCAGGGCCCGGCGCCGCTCTCGGCGGCGCTCTTCACGGCGGTCGTGGAGGAGAGCTCCAGCAGGGGCTGGGCCAGTCCGCCGTGGACGGCGAGGGCGGCGTCCAGGACCTGGCGGGTGCCCGATCCCCGCTCGCGGAGGATCAGCGGGGTCGCGGCGAGTTCCTGCGGGGTCAGCAGGGTACGGCGGCGGGCCCAGGGGTGGACGGGGGCGACGACGACCACCAGGCGGTCGTGGGCGACGACCGTGCCGTCGAGCCCGTCCGGGGTGGTGAGGCCTTCCACGAATCCGAGGTCGGCCTCGCCGAGGAGGAGCCGGCGGGCCACCTGTTCGGAGTTTCCGGCCAGCAGCGAGACGGCGGTTCCGGGGCGTTCGGCGCGCAGCGCGATCAGCCAGCCCGGCAGGAGGTACTCGGCGATCGTCATGCTGGCCGCGACCCGGAGCCGGGAGTCCCGGCGGTCCCGTAGCGCCTGGGCACCCGCGTCGAAGGCCTCGGCGGCCTCGACGATCCGTCGGGCCCAGTCGGTGACCAGGGCGCCCGCGTCGGTGAGCGTGGAGCCGCGCGGCGAGCGGTCCAGCAGGGCGACGCCGAGCTGCCGTTCCATCGTGCGGATCCGGCTGGAGGCGGCGGGCTGGCTGATGCCGAGGTCCCTGGCGGCGCGGCCCAGGCTGCCGAGGCGGGCGACGGCGAGGAGCAGTTCCAGCGCCCCGAGGTCGGGGACGCGGTGGGACAGGGGTGTGCGGGCGGGGTCGTCGGCACCATGGGGCATAACGTCAGCTTATGACCTCATAGACACGAAGTGCCTGGTGGGGCCGGTGTGCGCGGCCGAGAATCGTGTAATGGCCATCCATGAGCGGACCCTGATCCGGCCGCCGATCACACGTCCCGACGCGGCAGTTCCCGACGCGGCGGTTCCCGCCGCACCGGTTCCCGCCGCACCGAAGCGGCCGGCGCTGCGCGCCTTCGGTCCGAACTGGTACGCGACGGTGATGGGCACGGCGATTCTGGCGAGCGCGGGTGAGGCGCTGCCGGTGGACGTCCCCGGGCTGCGGGGCGCCTGCACCGTCGTCTGGGCGCTCTCCGCCGTCCTGCTGGTGGCCGTGCTCGCCGCCCGGGCCGGGCACTGGCGCCACCACCGGGACCAGGCCAGGGCCCATCTGCTGGACCCGGCGGTCGCCCCGTTCCTCGGCTGTCTGCCGATGGCGCTGCTCTCGGTCGGCGGGGCCACGATGGTGGCCGGTACGCCGGTGGTGGGCGAGCGGGCCGCGCTGGTGGTGGACGTGGTGCTGTACTCGGCGGGCTCGCTGCTGGGGCTGGCCGTCGCGGTGACCGTGCCGTACCTGATGGTGGTGCGCCACCGCATCGAGGTCGGCAGCGCCGCCCCCGCGTGGCTGCTGCCGCTGGTCCCGCCCCTGGTCTCCGCCTCGCTCGGCCCGCTCCTGATCAGCAGGCTCCCGGCGGGCCAGGGGCGTGAGGCTCTGCTCCTCGGCTGCTACGCGATGTTCGGGCTGACGGTGCTGGCGACCCTCGCCGTGCTGCCCCTCGTTCTCGCTCGGCTGCTGCACCACGGGCCGCTGCCCCTCGCGCTGACGCCGACGCTCTTCCTGGTGCTGGGGCCGCTCGGCCAGTCGACCACCGCCGTGAACCAGCTGGCCGACGTCGCGCCGGGGGCGATCGGCGCCCCGTACGCGACCGGGCTCGGGGCGCTGGCGGTGCTCTACGGGGTGCCCGTCATGGGGTTCGCCCTGCTCTGGCTGGCCCTCTCGACCGCCCTGACCGTGCGCGCCCTGCGGGCCGGGATGGGCTTCGCGATGACGTGGTGGGGCTTCACCTTCCCGATCGGCACCTGCGTCACCGGGGCGGCGGGGCTGGCCCGCCACACCGGGCTGCACGCCTTCGGCTGGCTGGCCGAGGCGCTGTTCGTCTGCCTGGTGGCCGCGTGGGCGGTGGCCGGGACCCGTACCGTACGGGGGCTGCTCGGGGGCACGCTGCTCGCGCCGCCGGCACCGGTGCGCCCGTCCGCCGTCGCGACGGCCTGAACCCCCGGGCCGTAGCGTCCCGGAGCCCTCAGCGGCGGGAGTCGTACGTGGCGTCGATGTGCTCGGCCACCGCGACGACCAGCAGCCGGGTGCCGGGGAGGGTGGCGCGCCAGCGGTGGCGGACCCCGCCGGAGAGGAAGAGCGTGTCGCCGCGGTCGAGGCGGTAGGCCTGGCCTTCGGCCTCGACGTCGACGGCGCCCTCGACGACGTACATCAGCTCGTCGTTGCGGTGCTGGAACTCGCGGCCGAGGTCCTGCTCCCCGATGAACTCCAGGGCGCTGAGCTGGTGGCGGCCGCGCACCACCCGGCGGGCGCCGTCCTCGTCGCCGCCGCGCACCACGTCCACGGCGCGCGCCGAGTCGGCGGCCTCGCGGAGCTTGGCGGTGGTGGTCTCCAGCGCTTCGGCGACCCGGGTGAGCGACTGGGCGCTGGGCCGGGCGCGCTCGTTCTCGATCTGGCTCAGGAAGGGCACCGAGAGGCCGCTGCGCGCGGCCACGGCGGCCAGCGTGAGCCCCAGGGTTCTTCGGCGTCGGCGCACGGCGGAGCCCACCCGCAGTGCTTCCTTCTCGTCCATCTCGCCCATGTCGGCTCCCTCCCGTCCGGCCATCCTCCCGGCTGCCAGCACCTTACGCACATGGTTGCGTGATTCCCTCACCGAGGAGAACTCCCGGCAACGCGCGAGGGGTGGCCCTCGCCTCTCGGCGGTGACCACCCCTGACCTGCGCGTAAGCGGATTCTGCGGCTACTGCGGCGCCATCGTGTCCACGATTCCCGGATGGGCGTCCATCCAGGACTTCACGGCTTCCTCCTCGTGGCCGGTACCGGCCTTGGCGATGCCGTTCTCCAGTCCGGCGAGCTGGTCCTCGCTCAGCTTGAAGTTCTTGAACCACTTCGCGAGCTGCGGGTAGTTCTCCGGGAACTCCTTGCTCGCGACCGTGTGCAGCCGGTCACCGGTGCCGAAGCCCTTCTTCGGGTCCTTCAGCTTGGTGAGGTCGTACTGGTCGTACGCCCAGTGCGGGGTCCAGAGCACGACGGCGATCGGCTCCTTCTTGGCGTACGCCCGCTTCAGCTCGGCCAGCATGCCGGGCGTGGAGGAGTCGACGACCTTGTACTCCTTGTCCAGCCCGTAGGCCGGCAGCACGTCGTTCTTCAGGTTCTCCATGGTGGCGGTGCCGGGCTCGATGCCGACGATGCGTCCCTTGAACTCCGAGGACTTGCCCTTGAGGTCGGCGAGCGTGTGCACGTCCTTGACGTAGCTGGGCACCGCGACCTCGATGGAGGTGGGGCCGTACCAGGAGCCGACGTCGGTCAGGTCGCTCTGGTACTTCTTCCAGTAGTTCGCCTGCGTGTACGGCAGCCAGCCGTCGAACTGGACGTCGATCTGGCCGCGCGACATCGCCGCGTACATGGGGCCGACCTCGAACTGCTTGAGGTTGATGGTGTAGCCGCGCTGCTCCAGGACGGCCTTCCACAGGTAGGTGGCGGCGATGTCCTCCTCCCACGGGAACCAGGCGACGTTCAGCGCGCGGTCGCGCTCGTCCTTGCCGTCGGCGGCCTTGGATGCCTTCGCCGACGGGGTCCACTTCTCGGCCGCGTCCGGGTGGGCCTTCAGCCAGGTGCGGACGGCGTCCTGCTCCTTGCCCGCGCCGGCCTTCTGGACCTCGGCCTCCAGGCTGGTGAGCTGCTTCTCGCTCATCTTGAAGTTCTTCAGCCAGGACGCGACCTCGGGGTTGTCCGCGGCGAAGCCCTTGCGGGAGAGGGTGTGGACGCCGTCGCCCTTGCCCCAGAGGTTCTTGGTGTCCTTCAGCTTCGTCAGGTCGTAGCTGTCGTAGGCCCAGTGCGGCGACCAGAGCGGAACGACGATCGGTTCCTTCTTGGCGTACGCGCGCTTCAGCTCGGCCAGCATCGAGGGCGTGGAGCCGTCCACGACCTTGTACTCGCCGTCCAGGCCGTAGCCCGGCAGGATCTTGTCCTTCAGGAGGGCCGATTCACCGGCGCTCGGCTCGATGCCGACGATCCGGTTCTTGAACGACGAGCCCTTGCCCTTGAGGTCGTCGAGGGTCTTGACGTCCTTCACGTAACTGGGGACGGCCAGCTCCAGCGAGGTGGGGCCGTACCAGGAACCCAGGTCGTCCAGGCGGTCCTGGTACTTCTTCCAGTAGCTGGCGTGGGTGACGGGCAGCCAGGAGTCGGTCTCGAAGTCGATCTGGCCGCCTGCCATGCCGGTGTACAGCGCTCCGGCCTCGTACTGCTTGACGTCGACCTCGAAGCCCTGCCGCTCCAGCAGCTCCTTCCACAGGTACGTGGAGGCGATGCCCTCGTCCCAGGGGATGTACCCCATGCTGATCTTCTTGCCCGCGCCGACGGACGAGGAGGACGCTGTGGCGGAGGAGCCGCCGCCGAAGACACCCATGCCTCCGGCGACGAGCGCGAGGATCACCACACCGGTGAGCGCGACGGCACCCTGCGGGCGGTAGTTCCAGAACTTCGGGCCACCGGCCAGGGCCTGGGCCTTGGCGAGCGCCCGGCGGCCCAGCGGGGAGACCTCGCGCCCCAGCGCGCCCGTCATCCGGTCCAGGTACATGGCGAGGATGACGATGGAGATGCCCGCCTCGAACCCGAGGCCCACGTCGACGTTGCCGATGGCGCGGTAGACGGAGCCGCCGAGGCCGCCGCCGCCGACCATGCCGGCGATGACCACCATGGACAGGCCCAGCATGATGACCTGGTTGATGCCCGCCATGATCGTGGGCAGCGCGAGCGGGAGCTGCACGCGCAGCAGGGTGTTGCGGGAGGTGGTGCCGAACGCCTCGGCCGCCTCGACGAGTTCGCCGTCGACCTGGCGGATGCCGAGTTCGGTCATCCGGACGCCCGGGGGCAGCGCGAAGATGATGGTGGCGATGATGCCGGGGACGACACCGACGCCGAAGAAGATCACGCCGGGGATCAGGTAGACCATGGCGGGCATGGTCTGCATGAAGTCCAGCACCGGCCGGGTCACCGCGCTGACGCTCTTGGACCGGGAGGCCCAGATGCCGAGCGGGACCGCCAGGACCAGCGTGACGATGGTGGCGACGAGCACCAGGGTGAGGGTGTCCATCGCCTCGTCCCACAGCTCGACGGAGTCGATGAGGGCGAATCCCACGAACGCGAGGACACCTGCGGGCAGTCCGCGCAGCCACCAGGCGATGACGGCGACGATGCCCGCGAAGAGCAGCGGGGCGGGGGCGGACAGGACGGCGGCTATGCCGTCGAACATGCCGCTGACGATGGAGCTGATGGCGTCGAAGAGCCAGGCGAGGTGGACCTGCAGCCAGTCGACCGCGGAGTTGACCCATTCACCGAGAGGGAGCCTAAACACGGGCCACCTTCTTCGCGGCGAGGTCCTCGGCACCGGCGTCGTCCGCCGCGGTGTCCTCGGCGGGCGCGGTGTCCTCGGCGGCGGGCATCGGCGCGGCGGGCTTCATCGGCTCGCCCAGCACGGCGAGGAGCCGCTCGCGCGGGACGACCCCGACGAGCCTGCCCCGCTCGTCGGTCACGGCGACCGGGGTGCTGCTCGACGCGCAGGGGGTGAAGAGCTCGATGATCGGCGTGGACTCGGCGACCGTGGCGGGGGCCGCGTCCAGCACGTCCTGCGGGGTGCGCAGTTCGGTGCCGTCCTCGGTGGTGGAGCCCATGACGGTGTGCGGTTCGGCCATGATGGCGCCGGCGGTCAGCACCCGGGCGCGGTCGACGTCCTGGGTGAAGGAGGCGACGTAGTCGTTGGCCGGCGTGACGAGGATGTCCTCGGCGGAGCCGAGCTGGACTATCTCGCCGTTCCGCATCACCGCGATGCTGTCGCCGAGGCGCATGGCCTCGTTGAGGTCGTGGGTGATGAAGACGATGGTCTTCTTCAGGCGCTTCTGGAGTTCCAGGAGCTGGTCCTGCATGTCGCGGCGGATCAGCGGGTCCAGCGCGCTGAAGGACTCGTCCATCAGCAGCAGGTCGGCGTCGGTGGCCAGCGCGCGGGCCAGTCCGACGCGCTGCTGCATGCCGCCCGACAGCTCGTCGGGCCAGGACTTCTCCCAGCCGCCGAGCCCGGTCAGCTCCAGCGCCTCGGCGGCGCGCTTCTCGCGCTCGGCCTTGGCGACGCCCTGTACTTCCAGGCCGTACGCGGCGTTCTCCAGCACACTGCGGTGCGGGAAGAGCGCGAAGTGCTGGAAGACCATGCTGATCCTGGACGAGCGGACGTGGCGGAGCTCGCGGGGGCTGAGCGAGGTCAGGTCCTGACCGTCGAACAGCACGCTTCCGGCTGTGGGGTCCAGGAGTCCGTTGAGCATCCGCAGAAGCGTGGACTTGCCCGAGCCCGAGAGACCCATCACGACGAAGATCTGCCCCGGTTCCACGGTGAACGACGCGTCGATCACCGCTGCGGTCGTTCCGTCGGCGCGCAGCTCGTCACGGCTCGCGCCGCCTTCGAGTTTCTCCACGGCCTGATCGGGTCGTCTGCCGAATACCTTGTACAGGTGTTCGGCCTGCAGCCTTGACACATACACCTCGCGGGTTGAACCGGAAACGGTCCGCCACCCCCGTCGGCGGACCGTGGAGCGGCACGGAATCTGCCCGCATGGCACGTACACAAGTTGAAATTTGGACGTGCTCCGCTCCGGTGCCGCGCCTGCCCCCGCTTATCCGGAGCAAACGCTTCTGTGGCCCAGGTCACTTCTACCGTCCGGCTCGCGGCCCCCGTACGGGCCCGCCGCCCCGGGCCGGTGTCGGTGCCGTGGGGCATGATCGGGGGGTGACGCGACGCCTGATGCTCCTCGACACCGCTTCCCTGTACTACCGCGCCTACTTCGGCGTGCCGGACTCGGTGCGCGCACCGGACGGCACCCCGGTCAACGCCGTGCGCGGGCTGCTGGACTTCATCGGCCGGCTGGTCCAGGACCACCACCCCGACGACCTGGTCGCCTGCATGGACGCGGACTGGCGCCCGGCCTGGCGGGTCGAGCTGATCCCCACCTACAAGGCGCACCGGGTGGCGGTGGAGACCCCGGCGGGCCAGGCCGACGAGGAGGAGACCCCGGACACCCTCGCCCCGCAGGTCCCGGTGATCGAGGCGGTGCTGGACGCGGTGGGCATCGCCCGCGTGGGCGTCGCCCCGTACGAGGCGGACGACGTCATCGGTACGCTCACCGGCCGGGCGGCCGGACCCGTGGACATCGTCACCGGCGACCGCGACCTCTACCAACTGGTGGACGACGCGCGCGGGGTGCGGGTGCTCTATCCCCTCAAGGGCGTCGGCACGCTCCAGGTGACCGACGAGGCGGTGCTGCGCGAGAAGTACGGCGTGGACGGCCGGGGGTACGTCGACCTGGCCCTGCTGCGCGGCGACCCCAGTGACGGTCTTCCCGGCGTCCCCGGGATCGGCGAGAAGACCGCCGCGAAACTGCTGGACGCCTTCGGGGACCTCGCCGGGATCATGGCCGCGGTGGACGACCCGGCGGCGAAGCTGACCCCCTCGCAGCGCAGGCGGCTGGACGAGGCCCGTGGGTACGTCGCGGTCGCGCCGAAGGTGGTGCGGGTCGCCGGGGACGTACCCCTTCCCGAGTTCGACCCGGTCCTGCCCCGCGAGGCACGCGACCCGGTGGCCCTCGCGGAGCTGGCCGAGCGGTGGGGGCTGCGCGGGGCGCTCCAGCGGCTCCTGTCGGCGCTGCACTCCTGAAGGGCCGCCGGGCCCGCCCGTCCGCCCCTCCACAGGAATCCGTGGTTCCCTGGCCGGGGCGGCACACGTACGCCCCGGGGATCGTTCCGCGCATGCATTGATTACGGGCCCGCCCGTACCCCGGCCGCCCGACCGGTGCTAGCTTAGGTAGACCTAAGTTCAGAGGTCCCCGGGTGCCGAATCCCCGTCTCCCGGGTCCCCGCACGTTCCAGCACAGGGAGATCCACGTGGCACGTCCGACGCGGCAACCGCCCAAGGGCAAGGGTGCGCAGGTCGTGCGCACCGAACAGATCACCCCTCACATGGTGCGGGTGGTCCTGGGCGGCGAGGGCCTCGCCTCCTTCGGGACCGAGGGTTTCGCCGACCACTACGTGAAGCTCTGCTTCGCACCCGAGGGCGCCGACTACGCGCACCCCTTCGACATGGCGGCGATCCGCGAGTCGTACCCGCGCGAGCTGTGGCCGACCACGCGTACGTACACCGTGCGCTCCTGGGACCCGGCCACCCGCGAGCTCGCGATCGACTTCGTCGTGCACGGCGACGAGGGTCTGGCCGGTCCCTGGGCCGCGCAGGCCTCCCCCGGCGACCTGATGACGCTCCTCGGCCCGGGCGGTGGCTACGCCCCGCAGGAGTCGGCCGACTGGCACCTCCTGGTGGGCGACGAGAGCGCGCTGCCCGCCATCGCGGTGGCGCTGGAGCAGATGCCCTCCGATGCCCGCGGGCACGTGTTCATCGAGGTGTCCGACGCCACCGAGGAGCAGAAGGTGACCGTCCCCGCCGGGGTGTCGGTGAACTGGCTGCACCGGGGCGGGCGGCCGGTCGGCGAGCTCGTCACCGCCGCCGTGCTGGAGCTGGACTTCCCGGAGGGCGAGGTACAGGCCTTCGTCCACGGCGAGGCGGGCTTCGTCAAGGAGATCAGGCGGTACCTGAGGGTCGAACGCCAGATCCCCCTGGGCCAGTTGTCGATCTCGGGCTACTGGCGTCTCGGCCAGAACGACGACGCCTGGCGCGCCGTCAAGCGCGAGTGGAACGAGCAGGTCGAGCGGGAGCAGGAGAGCGGCCCCGGTCCCAGCTGACCTCGCGGTGCCACCGGAGCCCCGGCTGTCCTCGGAGGACGGCCGGGGCTCCCGCGCGTCCGGATTTCCACGGATGTCCGGACGCCGGCCGCCCGGTCCGTGGAAGGATTTCCCGCACCGGCCCCGCACCGGCCCGGCCGGCTGATCGCCCGAAGGGCCGGTCCCTTCGCCGGGCGACCAATCCGAACGGCCCGCGGCTCCGAATCAAGGGGAGTCCATGAACCTCCTGGGAGGAAGCCGCGTTGAAAGAAGCCGTGTACATCGGCCCCGTGCCCTCGGCCGGACCCGATCTCCAGGACCTCCTGGTCCAGGTCGCCCGGGGGGACCAGGACGCCTTCGCCCAGGTCTACGACGCCGTCTGCGGACCGGTCCTGGGTCTGATCCGCACCGTCCTGCGCGACCCCGCCCAGTCCGAGGAGGTCGCCCAGGAGGTGCTGGTGGAGGTGTGGCGGACCGCGCCGCGCTACCAGCAGTCCCGCGGCAGCGCCATGAACTGGGTGCTGACGCTCGCCCATCACCGGGCCGTGGACCGGGTCCGCTCGGCGGAAGCGTCGGCGGCGCGGGAACACCGGGCCGCTCTGCTGGACCGCACACCGGCGTACGACGAGGTGACCGAGCAGGTCGAGACCCGACTGGAGCGCGAGCAGGTGCGCCGTTGTCTGCGGACCCTGTCCGAGCTGCAACGCGAGTCGGTGACCCTGGCCTACTACCGGGGCCTGACCTACCGCGAGGTGGCCGAACTCCTCGCCGTACCGCTGGGAACCATCAAGACGCGACTGCGCGACGGGCTGATCCGGATGCGCGACTGCCTGGGGGTGAGCGCATGAGCACCACGGCGGAACTGCACACGCTGACCGGCGCCTACGCGCTGCACGCCCTCCCCGAGGACGAACGCCAGGCATTCGAGCGGCACTTGGCCGAATGTGGTGCCTGCGAGCAGGAGGTGGCGGAGTTCTCCGCCACCGCGTCCCGGCTGGCCCTGGCGGTCTCCGCGACTCCCCCGCGCGCACTGCGCGACGAGGTGCTGCTCCGGATCACGACGGTACGTCAGGAGGTTCCGGGGCACGGCGTTCCCGGCGGTCCGGCCACCGCTCCCGGGCGGCCCGGGCGGTGGACCCGGTACGCCCTGGCCGCCTGCCTGGCCGCCGCGGCCTCCCTCGGCGGGGTTGCGGTGTGGCAGAACCAGGTGGCACGCGACGCCCAGCAGGAGGCGGACAGTGCCGACCAGCGGAACGAACTGCTGGCGCACGTGCTCTCCGCACCCGACGCGAAGACCGTCTCGACGGAGTTCGCCGCGCGGGCACGCGGCACGGTCGTGGTGTCGTCGAGCGAGAACCGGGCCGTGTTCCTCTCCTCCGGGCTGGAGCGCCCGCCGGCCGGCAAGGTCTACCAGCTGTGGTTCGCGGACGGCGGGACGATGCGTTCGGCCGGGCTGATGGACCCGGACGCGGCGGGCAACGCGGTGCTCCTGGCCGGCCCGGTCGACGACGCTTCGGGCATGGGCGTCACCGTCGAGCCGGCGGGCGGCTCGGCCGCGCCCACCTCGGCGCCTCTCGCACTGATGAACTTCCCGACGGCCTGATCGGGGGCGTCGTCGGGAGGGTGGCCCGGGACCTCCTCGGAGGTCCCGGGCTCCGCCCCGTACGCACGGGGCACCGCGCGTACGACGAAGGGCCCCGCGCGGGGGATGGTGCCGCGGTTCAGTTCCGCCGGGGCGGCAGCGGGACGAAGCCGCTGGTACGCGCCCGGTAGGAGGCCCAGCCCGGCCGGTCTGCCATGTGGCGTTCCAGCAGAGCCTTGCCGCTTCCGCCGATGAGCAGGTAACTCATCAGCGCGGGAGCGACGGCGGTCGCCGCCGCGGCGGCCGGACTGTCCGCGACGAACAGGAACAGCCCCCACCAGACGCAGAAGTCCCCGAAGTAGTTGGGGTGCCGGGTCCAGGACCACAGGCCTCTGTCCATGATCAGGCCGCGGTGCGCGGGGTCGGCCTTGAACCGCGCCAGCTGACGGTCCCCCACGGCCTCGAAGACCAGCCCCACCGACCAGAGCGCGCACCCGGCCCAGACCCACCCGGTGGGCGGACCCTCGACGTACTGCGCGGCCTGCACGGGGGCGGAGACCAGCCAGACCAGGAGGCCCTGGAGCAGGTACACCTTGCGCAGCGCGTAGAGGTCGGGGTGGCCGGGAGCGCGGTCCAGCATGGCCGCGTAGCGCGGGTCTTCGCCGTGGCCGCGTCCGCGGCGCGCGATGTGCAGGGCGAGCCGGAAGCCCCAGACCACCGTGAGGGTGGTCACCAGGAGCCGTCGCACTCCGTCGCCGTCGCCCGCCGACATGCGGTACGAGACGAGGGCGACGGCCGCGAACCCGATGCCCCAGGCGACGTCCACCACCCGGTGCACCCCTTTGCGCAGGGCCACCGTGAAGGTGACGAGCATGACCGCCAGGGCGGCGCCCGCCGCGGGGGCGAGCCCCTGCGCGAACGCCGCCCAGCCGAAGCCGGTCACCGGCCCGCGCCCAGTCCCTCGTACCAGCCGTGCCGGGTGGCGGGCATCGCCGCCGCCCCCGAGGCGTCGGGGCGCACGCAGAGGATCTGGTCGACGCCCATCCGCCGTTCCTCGAAGGCGAGGGCGCCGCCCACCAGGTAGAGCCGCCAGACCCGGGCGGTCTCCTCGCCCACGAGGGCGACGAACTCCGGCCAGCGTGCCTCCAGGGTGCGCCGCCACGCCTCCACCGTCAGGACGTAGTGCTCGCGCAGCGATTCGACGTCGCGCACTTCGAGTCCGGCGCCCTCCAGCAGCCCGACCGTCTCGCCGAGCGGCCGCATGTGCATGTCGGGGGCGATGTAGGACTCGATGAAGGCGCCGCCCCCGGGCGCGGTGGTGCCGCGGGACATCTGCTGGACGAAGGCCCGGCCGCCGGGGCGCAGCACGTCGTGCAGCAGCGCGGTGAACGCGGGGTATTCGGCGTCGCCGACGTGCTCGCCCATCTCGACGGTGGAGACCGCGTCGTAGTCGGCCCCGAAGCCCGGCAGGCCCCGTACGTCCCGGTAGTCGGCGTGGTGCACCTCGACACGGTCCTCCAGACCGAGTTCGCCGACTCTCCGGGTCACGTGGGCGGCCTGTTCCGCGGCGAGGGTGACGGCGGTGACCCGGACGCCGTGGCGGCGGGCCGCGTACAGGGTGAGCGAGCCCCAGCCGCAGCCGATGTCCAGGAGCCGCCCGCCGGGGCCGAGTCCGAGTTTCCGGCAGATCAGTTCGAGCTTGTCGCGCTGGGCGTCGGCCGGGCCGTAGCCGGGCCGCTCCTCGTCCGTCCAGTAGCCGCAGGAGTACGCCATCGTTCCGTCCAGCAGGAGGGTGTAGAAGGCGTTGGACAGGTCGTAGTGGTGGCTGACGGCGGCGCGGTCCCGTGCCTTGCTGTGGAGTGCGCCGCGCAGCCCCGCCCGCGAGGCGGGCACCGGCGGGCGGGGTCCGACCGCGCCGAGCCGTACGGCCGTGACCGCCGCCCTGATCCGGTCGCCGAATCCCGGCGCGGGTGGGCGCAGTCCCCTCTCCCGGGCGGCCCCGCGCATGGCGCGCAGTCCGTCGGCGAGGTCGTCCGCGAGGTCGATGTCGCCGGTGATGTAGGCCTCGGCAAGGCCGAGTTCGCCGGGCTGCCAGAGCAGCCGGCGCAGGGCGCGGCGGGAGCGCACGTGCACGGTCGGCGCACCGGCCGGGCCGGTCTCGCTGCCGTCCCACATGCGTACGCGTACCGGCAGCGCACCGCCGAGGAACCGCTCGACCAGCGGTCCGACGCGTTGGGCGGCGCCGTTCGACGCGGCGCGGTCCGGTAGGGCTCGCGGCGCGGGGGCGTCCGGGGTGCTCCGGGGGCGCGGCACGGCAGCGGGGTCCGCGGTGTGCCGGGCGGCGGTCGCTCCGGACCCGGATGCGGCGGGGTCCTGCGGGGGGTTCACGGGGCTCTCCTCCGGTGGGGGAAGGGTCGGGCGGCGGGCGGGCGGGTCGGCGGCGGGGTTCACGGGGCCTCCGGGCGCACGAGCAGGACCTGTTCGACGTTGAGGTAGCCCGAGCGGAAGCCGGCTTCGGAGTAGGCGAGGTAGAAGGTCCACATCCGCCGGAAGGTGGCGTCGAACCCGAGGGCGTCGACCTCTTCGGCGCGTTCGTGGAAACGTTCCCTCCACAGGCGCAGGGTCTCGGCGTAGTGGGTGCCGAACCGTGCGCGCCGGTCGGTCCGCAGGCCGGCGCGTGCCGCGGTCTCCTCCAGGGCCCGGCTGGAGGGGATCAGCCCGCCGGGGAAGATGTACTTCTGAATCCAGGTGTGGGTGGCGCTCGCCGCCCGCATCCGGTCGTCCGGCATGGTGATGGCCTGGAGCGCGATCCGGCCGCCGGGAGCGAGCCTCGCCTCCAGGGTGCGGAAGTAGACGGGCCAGTACTCCTCTCCGACGGCCTCGATCATCTCGACGCTGACGATCGCGTCGTACTCCCCGGTGACCTGCCGGTAGTCGCGGAGGCGGACCTCGACCCGGTCCTCCAGTCCGGCGTCCCGGATACGGCGACGCGCGAGGTCCCGCTGTTCGGCGGAGAGCGTGACCGTGGTGACGCGGGCGCCCCTGGCCGCGGCGCGCAACGCCAGTTCGCCCCAGCCGGTGCCGATCTCCAGCAGCCGGGTGCCTGGGCCCACCTCGGCCAGGTCGAGCAGCCGGTCGATCTTGCGGTGCTGCGCGGCGGGGAGCAGGGACCGTTCGGCCGGAAACCCCCGGAAGAGGGCGGCGGAGTAGGTCATGGTCTCGTCGAGGAAGAGCGCGAAGAGGTCGTTCGAGAGGTCGTAGTGGTGGCTGATGTTGTCCCGCGCGCCGTCCGGTGTGTTGGCCTGCGCGGCGGGCTGCCGAGGCGCCCAGAACGTGCGCAGCCGCTGGAGCGGGGCGGGGACGAGTTCGGCGACGTGTCCGGCGAGTACGGAGAGCACCGCGACGGGATCGGGAGCGTCCCACTCCGCCGCCATGTAGGACTCGCCGAAGCCGATGAGGCCGTTGACCCCGATCCGGCGGAAGAACGCCTCGGGGCGGTGGATCTCCAGCAGCGGGCCGCCCAGGCCGAGGCTCTCGCCGCCCGCGAGCCGGGCGCGCAGCGGGAGGCGCCCCAGGGCGTGCCGGACGACGCGTTCGGCGACGGCGGTCCTCGGGCGGGAGGCGCGTCGGGGCCGGACGATGTCGGGCCAGAGCTCCGGGTCGGGGGCGGGGAGCACGGACGGGGAGCAGGGGGAGGTGGACACCTTCACCGCATGCCTTTCTGAGTACGGGAACGGGGGCGCGGGACCACCGGCAGTCCGCGCAGGAGGAGGCGGATGCCGTGGAACCGGATCGCGAGGGAGACCGCGGCGGTGGACCAGGGGTGGCGTGCGGCCAGCCGCAGCAGCGCGGCCGGCCCGGCGGGGCGCCCGGTGCCCCGCACGGTCGCCGTGAACGGGCGCCCTCCCGCGCGTTCCAGGTGGATGGTCAGCGCGAGGCGGGCCCCTGGTTCCGGCAGCCGCATCCGGTAGGAACCGTCGACGGGGAAGAACGGCGAGACGTAGAAGTCCTTGTCCGCCGAGGCCACGCCGTCCGCGCCGGGCCGCAGGAGGTAGGCGTGGCGTTCCCCGTACGTGTTGTGCACCTCGGCGACGACGCAGAGCGGCGAGCCGTCCGGGCGGTGGCACCAGTACACGGTGAGGGGGTTGAAGACATGGCCGAACACCCGTGCCTGGGTGAGCATCCGCACCGTGCCGTCGCCCAGCTCGACACCGTGGGCCGCCAGGAAGCGGGTGAGGCCGGCGCGGATGCCGGGTGCCGTGCCGCCGAAGTGGTCCCGGGCGTCGAACCGGGCGAGCGGGGCCAGCGGGCGGGGCAGGTGCGGGGGGCGGTCGGGGTCGATGCACCAGAGGTAGGTGCGGTGGCGGAAGGCGTAGCGGTCCGGCCGCGTCCGTACATGGGCGATGGTGCACGGGTAGAGCGCGGCGGCGCCGGGAACGCCCGTCACCAGGTCACCCCCAGCGCGTGGGCCGCCTCGACACCGGAGCGGCAGCCGTCCTCGTGGAACCCCCAGCCGTGGTACGCCCCGGCGAAAGCCGTCACGGGTCCGGAGAGCGCGGGCAGCAGCGCCTGCGCGGCGACCGACTCCGGTGTGAAGACCGGGTGTTCGTAGACCATCCGGGCGCGGACACTCCGGGGGTCCACCCGTCCGCCGTCGTTCAGTGTGACGACGAAGGTCTCGGGGGCGTCGAGCCGTTGGAGCCGTGTCATGTCGTAGCTGACCGTGACCTGGCGGGCGTCGGCCGCGCACGAGGGCATCAGGTAGTTCCAGGAGGCGCGGGCCCTCGCGGCGTCGGGCAGGAGCGTGGTGTCGGTGTGCAGCAGCGTGGTGTTGCGGGAGTACCGGAACGCGCCGAGGACGCTGGTCTCCGCGTCGGTGGGGTCGGCGAGCAGCCGCAGGGCCTGGTCGGGATGGGTGGCGACGACCACGCGGTCGTACCCCTCCGTGGCTCCGTCGTCGGTGACCAGTTCGACGCCGTCGTGGTGCCGGCGCAGGGCTCGGACCGGAGTGGCCGTGCGCACCGCGGAGAGCCGCTTCGTCAGAAGGTCGACGTAGGAGCGGGAACCACCGGTGACGGTGCGCCAGACCGGCGAGCCGCCGACGGAGAGCATGCCGTGGTGGGCCAGGAAGCGGAACAGATGGCGGGCCGGGTGGCGGAGCGCGGTGACCGGGTCGCAGGACCAGACGGCGGCGACCACCGGGGTGAGGAAGTGGGCGCGGAAATAAGGGGAGAAGCGGTAGCGCTCGGCGAACTCCCCCAGCGTGAGCAGGCCTTCTCCGCCCGCGCTCTCCGGCTCCGCGAGCACCACGCGGGCGGCCCGGTGGAACCGGGGCACCTCGGCGAGCATCCGCAGATAGGCGCCGCGCAGGGCCGCGCGCGGTTGGGCGAGGAGCCCGGACACCCCGCGGGCACCCGCGTATTGGAGTCCGCACCCCTCGCACCGGACGGACATCGACATCTCCGACTCCTGCGTGCGGACCCCGAGTTCGTCGAAGAGCCGCAGCAGATGCGGATAGGTCCGGCGGTTGTGGACGATGAAGCCCGAGTCGACGCGGTGCACCCGCCCGTCCGACGAGGTCAGGTCGTGGGTGTGCGCGTGCCCGCCGGGGCGGTCGTCCGCCTCGTAGAGCGTGACGTCGTCGGTCTTCGTCAACACGTGGGCGGCGGTCAGCCCCGCCACCCCGCTTCCGACCACGGCCGTGCGCCGCCGTACCGCTGCCATCCTGTGCACCTTCCGTGAGTTGGTCCCTCGCCGCCACGACCGCCCTGAGCGGGGCCGGAGCTGCCGGGCGCCTGCCGGACGGGCGCCCCACGGAGTTGTTCGTCGCCGGCGGTCCTGCGGATTGGCCGGAACCGAGGTGTGATCCATTCGGGTGAACGACCAATCCGCCGGCCGCCCGGCGCCGAATCCCCGGTGTGACAGCAGATCGGAACGATGCGCGAAAGCAGGGACCTTCGGAGTCCCGGCGCTCCCGTTGGGTGCGCGCCGTACTGGCCGCCCTCAGCGGGCTGATCGCCGGGTTCTGTGCCCTGTGCGTCGCCGAGTTGGCCGCGGCGGCCGTACGCCCGGAGGCGGGGCCGGTCACGGCGGTGGGCGGCGCGGTCATCGACCGCACTCCCCCGGCCGTGAAGGACTTCGCCGTACGGAACTTCGGCACGGACGACAAGCTGGTGCTGCAGCTGGGCATCCTCGTGCTGCTGGCGCTCTTCGCCATGGCGGTGGGAGTCCTGGCACTGCGGCACCGGCGGGTCGGCGCCTCGGCCGTTCTGGTCTTCGGTCTGGTCGGAGCGGTGTCGGCGGTGGGGCGGCCCGAGGGCAGCCCCTCCGACGCACTGCCTTCGGTGGTCGGTGCGGTCGTCGCTGCGGGAGTGCTGTATCTCCTGATCGGTCGGCTGACTCCGGCCCGGACTCCGGTCCGGTCCCCGTCACCCGCGGCTGGGGAGACGGAGACCGGGCCGGTGCCCCCCGCCGGGCCCGCCTTCGACCGGCGTGGTTTCGTGATCGCCGCCACCGCCGCCGCGGCGGCCTCGGCGGGCGCGGGGTACGTGGGGCGCCGCCTCACCGCCTCCGTGCAGGCCGGGGCCTCCGCCTCGCGCGCGGACATCACCCTGCCGACACCCGACTCGGCGGCCCCGGCCGTGCCCCGGGGCGCGGATCTGGGGGTCCGGGGCATCAGCTCGTTCATCACCCCGAACAAGAGCTTCTACCGGGTGGACACCGCGCTGGTGGTGCCCCGCGTGGACGCCGGCAGCTGGCGGCTGCGCATCCATGGCAAGGGCGTCGCCCGCCCGTTGACCCTCGGCTACCAGGACCTGCTGCGCCGGCCGGTCGTCGAGCGGGACATCACCCTGGCCTGCGTCTCCAACGAGGTCGGCGGCCCCTACATCGGCAACGCCCGGTGGATCGGGGTACGGCTGGCGGACCTGCTGCGCGAGGCCGGGGTGAAGGCCCCGTCGCGGGGCGGTCCGGCCGACCAGCTCGTCTCGCGCTCGGTGGACGGGATGACCATCGGCACGCCCGTGGAGACCGTCCTGGACGGCCGTGACGCGATGCTCGCCCTCGGCATGAACGGCGAACCGCTGCCGTTCGAGCACGGCTTCCCGGTGCGGATGCTCGTACCGGGCCTGTACGGCTACGTGTCGGCCTGCAAGTGGATCGAGGACATCGAGCTCACCACCTTCGACGCGTACGACGCCTACTGGGTCAAGCGCGACTGGGCCCGGCAGGCACCCATCAAGACGGAGTCGCGGATCGACACCCCGCGCCCCTTCGCCTCGCCGAAGGCCGGCACCGTGCCGGTCGGCGGTGTCGCCTGGGCCCAGCACCGGGGCATTTCCCGGGTCGAGGTCCGGGTGGACGGCGGTGACTGGCACACCGCGCGGCTGGGCGCGGCGGACGGCCGGGACACCTGGCGCCAGTGGGTGTGGGAGTGGCCGGCCACCTCCGGCCACCACACCCTCGAAGTCCGCGCGACGGACGGCACCGGCGCCACCCAGACCGCCGAGCGGGTCGGCACCGTCCCCGACGGTGCGACCGGCTGGCATTCGGTGGTGGTCGACGTGGACTGAGACACCGTCACCACCACCGCTCAGCCAACACCACCGCTCCGCCTTCATTTCCACGACCGAACCGTCCGGGCCGCTCGACCGCCCGGAACCCGCCGTCCGGGCCGCTCGACCGCCCGGACCCGCACCACCATCCGAACCAGGAGAAACACCATGAACGCCCTGCACCTCCGCCGTCTCGCCGTCGCCGTCTCGGTCGCCGCCGTGCTGCCGCTGGCCCTGACGTCCTGCTCCTCCACGGACACCAAGGACTCCGCCGCCGGCTCCACCCCCGGCAAGGCGGGCTCGGCCAGTGCGTCGGCGGCCGGCTCGACCCCCTCGGACGACCAGCCCTTCGGCCCCGCCTGTTCCTCCGTGCCGAAGAACGGTGCGGGTTCCTTCGACGGCATGGCGCAGGACCCGGTCGCCACCGCCGCCTCGAACAACCCGGAGCTCGCGACCCTGGTCACCGCCGTCAAGGCGGCGGGGCTGGTGGACACACTGAACAGCGCCGAGAACATCACGGTGTTCGCGCCGACCAACGAGGCGTTCGCCAAGGTCCCGAAGGCCGACCTGGAGAAGCTGCTCGCGAACAAGGAGGAGCTGACCAAGGTCCTCACCTACCACGTGGTCGGCGAGAAGATCGCTCCGAAGCAGCTGTCGAACGGCTCCTTCACCACCCTGGAGAAGAGCAAGCTGACGACGTCCGGCTCGGACATGACGTACACCGTGAACGACAGCGCGAAGATCGTCTGCGGCAACGTCCGCACGGCCAACGCCACGGTCTACATCGTCGACTCGGTCCTGATGCCGCCGCAGTAGGCACCGGCCGGCCGGTGCGGGCCGGAGCGCGCAGGGGGTTCGCCGACGTGCGTCAAACCCCCTGCGCGCGGGCCCGGTTGGCCTCCCGTGGGCACGCACCGCGATTTGCGCAGTCAGCCGCCCCCGGCCCCGGGGCGTAAATGGGAGATAAGCGCACCATGGGGAAAGAGGTACCGCTCCCGCCCGGGCTCCGGTCCGGATCAGGTCGGCGGCGGGCGGACCCACGGGACCGTAAAGGAGACGACTCATGTCCGACCTCTCACACCCCCGTGCCGACACCCGTGCCGACACACATGACGACATGGCGGACCACCCGGACCTCCCGGAGATGCGCGAGCGGTACAACCGCACGCTCGGCGGCCGCGACGTCGCCCTCGTGGACGCGCCGGTGTTCCTCCTCGGCCTGTACTGCGCGGTGTCGCCCTGGGTGCTCCACTTCACGTCGAGCCAGCCCGCGCTGGTGCAGCACAACCTGATCATCGGTATCGCCCTCGCCGTACTGGGCCTCGGCATCACCGCGTCCCCGTCCCGGATGTACGGCCTGAGCTGGGCGATCTGCGCGATGGGAGCCTGGATGATCGTCGCCCCGTGGATCGTGGGCAGCGGCCCCGATCTCGGGGTCATCCTGAACAACGTCATCATCGGCGGACTCGCCGTGGTCCTGGGGCTGATCTGCGCGGCCGCTTCCATGAAGAGCGGAGGCTCGACGGGCGGCCGGGCCGGGATGAAGGCCACCGGCGGACGGGGAACGCCGGGTTCCCGGGGCTGATGCCGGGGCGGAACACCGGGTTCCCGAGACTGACGCCCTGAACGCGGGCCGTAGGGTGCCCCCATGGGGTGGGGAAGCAGGCAGAACCGGGTGGTGGGCACCGTCGTCGGCTCGGCGGTCGGGGACGCGCTCGGAGCACCTTTCGAATTCGGGCCGGCCGGAGTCTGGTCGGCCCGCTTCCCGGACGGCACCGGCACGATGTGCGGGGGCGGCGGCTGGGACCCGGGCGAGGCGACCGACGACACGCAGATGGCCGTACTCGTCTCCGAGTCCCTGCTGGAACGGGACGGGCTCGATCTCCCCGACATCTTCGACCGTTTCCGGCGGTGGGCGGCTGCCGATCCCAAGGACCTCGGCATCCAGACGGAGATCGTCCTGCTGGGCGGCGATCCCTGGGATCTGGCCGCCGCCCTCCACTTCCAGGTGGAGGGCCGTGCGGCGGGCAACGGCTCGCTGATGCGGGCGGCCGGTTCGGCCGTCCGCTTCGCGCGTGCGGCGGGCCCCGGCGACGAGGCCGGGGCCCGCGCCGCCACGATGGACGCCGCCCGGAGGATCGCGGCTCTGACCCACGGCGACCCCGCCGCCTGGGAGGGCACCGCCCTCCTCCACGAGCTCATCCGGGTGGCGCTGGACGGCGGCGACCCGACCGCCGCCCTGCCCGCCGCCCTCGCCGAAGTGCGCGAGGACCAGCGCGCCCGCTGGGCCGCGGTGCTCGCCCCGGACTGGCACCCGGGCCTGGCGACCGAGTTCAACGGTGCGGTCTGGCCCTGCCTGGGCACCGCCGTCTGGGCCCTGCGGACGACACCCTCGTTCGAAGCGGCGCTCGCGGCGGCGATCGACGTCGGAGGGGACACCGACACGGTGGCCGCGGTGACCGGCGCGCTCGCGGGTGCCGTGCACGGCATGAGCGCGATCCCCGCCCGCTGGACCGGGCCGCTCCACGTACCGCTGCCCGGGTACGGAGAACGGGTCCTGCGCACCGCGGAGCTGACGGCGCTCGCCCTCCGCCTGGACGGTGAGCACCCGGGAACCGCCTAAAGCGTGTTGCGCTTTAGGACCGGGAGGCCTGACACCGCCGCCGTGCCCACCGCTCGGACACCCCGTTGACGCCGGACCGATCCGGCTGGTCCACTGGGCGAATGCGCCCTCAACTGCGGCTGGTCACCCGCGATCACATCGACTTCGGTCGCGTGTGGTCGGCGTCCTGTCGTCCCTGACTGCTTCTTCGTCAGCACGACAGCACCGCGCCGTCCGGCCGGTTCCACCCGCAGCGGAAGATGAGGCTTCGCCATGCCCGTAGAGTTCCTCGGCATCGCAGCGACCAACGAAGGTTCCGAAGTGACGCCCCGCTCGGGTGCGTCCTTCGACAAGGAGTACACGCTCAAGCTGGCCCGCGCCCACGAGGACCACGGCTGGGACCGGGTGCTCTTCGCGTACGGCTCCGGCTCCCCCGACCCGTCACCGGCCGCCGCCTTCATCGCCGCCCGCACGGACCGGCTCCAGATCCTCGTGGCGCACCGGCCCAACGTCTCGTACCCGACGTTCGCCGCGAAGACCTTCGCCACGCTCGACCGGATCAGCGACGGCCGGCTCGCCGTCCACTTCATCACCGGCGGCAACGACCACGAGCAGCAGCGCGAGGGCGACTTCCTCACCAAGGACGAGCGGTACGCCCGCACCCGCGAGGCCATCCAGATCATCAAGAAGGCATGGACCTCCCACGAGCCCTTCGACCACGAGGGCACGCACTACCGGTTCAACGACTTCGTGAGCGACACCTTCCCCGTCCAGCAACCGCACCCGCAGGTCTCGTTCGGGGGTTCGTCCCCCGCGGCGTACGCGGCCGGGGGCGCCGAGGCCGACATCTTCTGCCTGTGGGGCGAACCCCTGGCCGAGACCGCCGAGCAGATCGCCTCGATCAAGGCGGCGGCGAAGGCGGCGGGGCGCACCGACGTACCGAGGATCCAGGTGGCGTTCCGCCCGATCATCGCTCCGACCGAGGAGCTCGCCTGGGAGAAGGCGCACCGGACGCTCGACCGGATCAAGGCCCGCAAGGCGGGCGGCCAGCTGCGCCGCCGCCCCCCGCTGACCAACCCGCAGAACTCGGGCTCGCAGCGGCTGCTCGCCGTCGCGGGCCGTGGTGAGCGCCACGACCGCGCGCTCTGGACGCCGACCTCGGCCGAGACGGGCGGCGCCGGCAACTCCACGGCGCTGGTGGGCACTCCGGAGACGGTCGCGCAGGCCCTGCTGGACTACTACGACCTGGGGGTCGAGATCCTGTCGGCCCGGGGTTACGACCTGCTCGACGACGCGATCGACTTCGGGCGCCATGTGATCCCGATCGTGCGCGAGGAAGTCGCCAAGCGGGACGCCGCGAGGACGTCGGCCGCCTGATCCGGGTTCGGGGCCTCTCCGCCGACGCCGCGACGGGGGAACAGACTTACGATGATCATTAGGCAGTGTGTCGAAAGTGGCGCCGTCCGCCCGGAGGGCGGGCGGGACTTCCGACACACGGCCCAGGCGTGACGGCCGGGTGCGTCGGACCGACGGTCCACCCTGCCCACGCCGCCGGGGGCGTGGGCTTTCCCGTCTCCCTGCGCGCAGAGAGTCTTGGGGTCATCCGCGGTGTCGTTCCCGGTCTTGGTGGCGGTCGTCTGCCTGTTCTGGTTCTTCCTCCTCCCAATGAAGTGGCAGTCCCGTCAACTGGCGGGTCCGGACCCCGCGTTGCAGAAGGCGGCCGCCGCGGCCCGGCGGCAGAAGTGGGAGCCGGCGGCGCGGCTCCTCGCCGAGGCCGGGGAGGACTGGGAGCGGCGCGCCCTGTACAGCGACGTGCTGGGCCGGGTCGCGGCCACCCACGGGGACGGGTGGCTGCTGGCGTGGGAGGCCGCCCGGCCCTACGACCCGGACGCGGCGGTGGTCCGCGCACGCGCGCGGATCGCGTACGCGTGGAAGCTCCGGGGCGCGATGCGGGCGAGTGACACGTCCAGGGCGAGGTTCGAGCGTTTCCACCAGGCGCTGTGGGACTCCCGCGACGACCTCGTGCGGGCCGCCCGGCTCAACCCGGCGGACCCGACGCCCCACGTCGCCGAGATCTGGATGGCGATGGGGCTCAGCTACCCGAACCGCGACATGCATCTTCTGTGGCGGGAGATCACGGAGCGCGCCCCGCACCACTTCGACGCGCACCTCAGCGCCTTGCAGTACTGGTGTGCCAAGTGGCACGGCTCCAAGCAGATCGCCCGTGACTTCGCGGAGAAGGCCGCCCTGAACGCACCCGCCGGGAGCCTGCTGGCGGCCCTCCCGTTGATCGCGTGGTTCGAGAACAGCGACATGGCACCGTCCGCCGCGTCCTTCGGGGCACCACGGGTGCGCGCCATGGTCGACGCCGCGCTGGTGGACATCGCCGCCGCGCCGGACGATCATCCCCGGCTGCCGTACGTCCGCCACTTCGTGGGCTACGTCCTCGCCCACCAGGGGCGGTACCGCGAGGCCGTGGCGCAGTTCCGCCATGTCGACGGCCATCTGAACGCCCTTCCCTGGCGCTATCTCCCGAGCCCGCACGACGCCCTCCGCTACCGGGCTCTGCGTACCCGGGCCGCCCGGCGCTCCCTGTGGGAGAAGCGGGAGAAGCCGGGGAAGCGACAGCGCTGACGAGAGCGTGCCCGCCCGGGCGTCTCCGTGCGGGCACGGGGTGCTCCCACCCGCCGTCGTCCGGCCTCCCCCGGCGAAACCGGCCGGCTCCCCATGACTCCGCGAAATCCGCGTGCAACCATCCGTGCCGTTGGAGGGTCACATCAAGTGGGAGCAAACGCTCTCAGCGTCACAAGGGGGAAATTATGGGATTCACGCGCATTGTCGCGTCCGTCGGAGCGTTGACCGCGCTCCTGGCGGGCAGCACGGTGGCGGTGGCCGCCACCGCCGAGGCCGCGCCCAACGTCACACCGCAGGGGGTCTGCGGCAGTGGCTACAAGACGGTGAACTCGGCGCCCGTCGGTTCACTGGGGACCGTCTACCTCACCTACAACTCCGCGAACGGCAACAACTGCGTCGCGACCATCCGCAGCACCCCGGGCACGGTCAAGGCCATGTCCGTGTACATCTACGTGTCGGACACCGACGGCTATGCCGAGGACTACGGGAACTACACCTCGTACGCGGGCCCGGCCCGCGTCTACGGCAAGGGCCACTGCGTGAGCTGGGGCGGCAACATCGACAACATCTGGGTGTCGGTGGAGAACTCCAACTGCGCGGCCCTGCTGGAGAAGCGGACCACCACCGTCCGCTGACCACGGACGGCGGGGGGACACAGAGCGGGCCCGGGAGCGCGATGCTCCCGGGCCCGTTCCGTCGGTACGTCCCGCCTCAGCCCACCGAGCTGTACGCCACCACGCCGCGCAGCACTCCGTCGACGGCCTTGCGGGCGTTCTTCGCCACCGTGCTGCCCTCGCGCGGGGCCGCGGCGGCCACCTGTCCGAGCACGTCGATGACCTGCTTGCACCAGCGGACGAAGTCGCCGGCCGGCATCTCGGCCTCGCGCAGCACCTCGTCCAGGGTGCGGCCGGAGGCCCACATGTAGACCGCCCAGGCGAAGCCGAGGTCGGGCTCGCGCTGGCCGACCCCCTCGGTCTGGTTGATCTTGAAGTCCTCCTCCAGGGCGTCGAGCCGTCCCCAGATGCGGACCATCTCGGCCATGGCCGTCTTCGCCGGGCCGGACGGCAGCTTGGGCGCCACCGCGTCGTCCGCCTGCCGTGCCTCGTACACCAGCGCCGAGACGCAGGCCGCGAGTTCGGCGGGGTTGAGGCCTTCCCAGACCCCGTCCCGCAGGCACTCGCTCGCCAGCAGGTCGAGCTCGCCGTAGAGCCGGGCCAGCCGTCGGCCGTGCTCGGTGACCTCGTTGGAGCGCAGGTAGTCCAGCTCGGTCAGCAGGGCCACGATCCGGTCGAAGGTGCGGGCGATGGTGTTCGTCCGTCCCTCGATGCGGTTCTCCAGCTGCCGGGTGTCGCGCTTGAGGCGGTGGTACCGCTCCGCCCAGCGCGCGTGGTCCTCGCGCTCGTCGCAGCCGTGACAGGGGTGGGCCCGCAGCTCGGAGCGCAGGCGGGCGATCTCCCGGTCGTCGGCGGCGGCGGCGCGTCCCTTGCGGTGGCGGTCCGGCACGATGTGCCCGGCCTTGGTCCGCAGGGCGGAGGCGAGGTCGCGGCGGGACTGCGGCGAGCGCGGGTTGAACGTCTTGGGCACCCGCATCCGCTCGATGGCCTCCACCGGGACGGGGAAGTCCATCGACGCCAGCCGCTTCACCTGGCGCTCGGCGGTGAGCACCAGCGGGCGCGGACCGTCGTGCTGGTCGAAACCGCGGTGGCCGTTGGTCCGTCCGGCGGGGATGCCGGGGTCGAGCACCAGCGCGAGCCCGGCGAACTTGCCGGTCGGCACGTGGATGATGTCGCCCGGCTTGAGCTTCTCCAGGGAGGAGGCGGCGGCGGCACGGCGCTGCGAGGCGCCCTGCTTGGCCAGGTCGGTCTCGCGGTCCTTGAGGTCCCGCCGCAGGCGGGCGTACTCCTCGAAGTCCCCGAGGTGGCAGGTCATGCCCTCGCGGTACCCCTCCAGGCCCTCTTCGTTGCGCTGGACCTGACGGGAGATCCCGACGACCGAGCGGTCCGCCTGGAACTGCGCGAAGGAGGTCTCCAGCAGCTCGCGCGAACGGTGCCGCCCGAACTGCTGCACCAGGTTGACCGCCATGTTGTACGACGGACGGAAGCTGGAGCGGAGCGGGTACGTACGCGTCCCCGCGAGCCCGGCCAGCGCGCCCGGGTCCATGCCGCGCTGCCAGAGCACCACGGCGTGGCCCTCGACATCGATGCCACGGCGTCCCGCGCGCCCGGTGAGCTGGGTGTATTCGCCGGGCGTGATGTCCGCGTGCTGCTCGCCGTTCCACTTGACGAGCTTCTCCAGCACCACCGAACGCGCCGGCATGTTGATGCCGAGCGCGAGGGTCTCGGTGGCGAAGACGGCCTTGACCAGACCGCGGACGAAGAGCTCCTCCACGACCTCCTTGAAGGTCGGCAGCATGCCCGCGTGGTGCGCGGCGATGCCCCGCTCCAGGCCTTCGAGCCATTCGTAGTACCCGAGGACGTGCAGGTCCTCGGCGGGGATGGAGGCGGTCCGCTCCTCGACGATCTCCCGCACCAGGCGGCGCTTGTCCTCGTCGTTGAGCCGCAGCCCGGCGGCGAGGCACTGCTGCACGGCCGCCTCGCAGCCGGCCCGGCTGAAGATGAAGGTGATGGCGGGCAGCAGCCCCTCGGCGTCCAGCCGGTCGATCACCTCGGGACGCGAGGGCGTCCAGATCCGGCTCCGCTGGCGGCGCTCGCGCTCACGGTCCGCCTCGCGCACCATCTTGCCGCGGCGGCGGTCGCGCGGGTTGTACCCGCCCTGGCTCTCCATGCGGGCGAGCCGGATCAGGTCGGGGTTGGTCTCGCGACGGGCGGAGCCCCGGCCTCCGTGGTCGGTCTCCTCCTCGAAGAGGTCGTACATCCGCCGCCCGGCCAGCACGTGCTGCCAGAGCGGAACCGGCCGCTCCTCGGAGACGATGACCTCGGTGTCGCCGCGCACGGTGTCCAGCCAGTCGCCGAACTCCTCGGCGTTGGAGACGGTCGCGGAGAGAGAGACCAGCGTCACGGATTCGGGCAGGTGGATGATCACTTCCTCCCAGACCGCGCCCCGGAAGCGGTCGGAGAGGTAGTGCACCTCGTCCATCACGACGTATCCGAGGCCGTTGAGGGACTGGGAGCCCGCGTACAGCATGTTCCGCAGCACCTCGGTGGTCATCACGACCACCGGCGCTTCGGAGTTGACGCTGTTGTCACCGGTCAGCAGGCCGACCTTGTCGGCGCCGTAGCGCTTGACCAGGTCGGCGAACTTCTGGTTGGAGAGCGCCTTGATCGGCGTGGTGTAGAAGCACTTGCGCCCCTGCTCCAGGGCGAGGTGCACCGCGAACTCGCCGACGATCGTCTTGCCCGAACCGGTCGGGGCCGCGACCAGCACGCCCTTGCCCGCTTCCAGTGCCTTGCAGGCCTCGATCTGGAAGGGGTCGAGTTCGAACTCGTACATCTCGCGGAAGGGCCACAGCGCCGTGGCCATCTCGGCCTGGCGGAGGCGGGAGGCGTGGTAGCGCTCGGCTGGTGAGAGGTCCTCTGTCATCTTGTTGACGAGCCTACCCGCCACCTCCGACAGTCCATGCGCCCTTTTTCCGGCCGCCCCGGCCGGGGCGCGCGCTCAGCCGGTGAGGACCCGTACGGCGCCCGGTACGCACACCGCCGTCACCGGGAGCGCTCCCAGGGGTTCGCCGTCGGCGTAGGCGGTGGTGGAGGCGGCGGCCAGTTCGACGGAGGCGGCGCGGTGGACGGTGACCACGGGGTGCGTGAGGTGGGTCCCCCGGTAGACCCGCGGGAAGACCTTCAGCAGAGTGGTCCGGCTGCAGTCGCCGACGACGGTCACGTCGAAGAGCCCGTCGTCCATGGCGGCGTCCGCGCAGATCCGCATGCCACCGCCGTAGGAGGACCCGTTGCCGACGGCGACCAGGGTCGCCTCGACCTCCCGGACGGCCCCGCCGTCCAGCCGTATCCGGTACGGGACCGGCCGGAAGGAGGCCAGCTCGGCGAGGATCGCCAGGTCGTACTTGAAGCGGCCGGGGATCCGGCGCATCCGGTTGCCCCGGTCGTTGACCCGGGAGTCGAAGCCGGACGCCAGCACGGTGCCGAACCACCGGTCGCCGGCCCGCCCGAGGTCGAGGGTGCGTATGCGGTCCCGCTTCAGGGCGTCGGCCGCCAGCCGTCCGGCGGCCAGAGGATCGCGCACCGGGAGCCCGAGGGTCCGGGCGAAGTCGTTGCCGGTGCCGACGGCGACCACCCCGAGCGGGGTCCGGGTACCGGCCACCGCCTGGAGCGCGAGGGAGACCATGCCGTCGCCGCCCACCGCGATCAGCGCACCGGTGCCGGAGGCCACCGCCTCCCGCGCCCGGCGCAGGGCGTCGGCCGCGTCCTCGCCGAGCACGGTCCGTACGGAGAATCCGGCGTCCCTCAACGCGGAAGCGGCCGGCTGCGCGGCGTGCGCGCCCCGGCCGCTGCCCGCGGTGGGATTGACGAAGAGGGTGATCTCGCTGGTCACCCGCCGGACCCTACAAGGTCAGGTGATGTCGTCGTAACCGTTGAGATGTTGCGATCCGGCACCGTCCTGCTCGCCCGACGCCTGTCCGGGAAGGGTGGCCCGGCCCGCGGACACGCTCTCCACGGTGTCGATGCGTTCGGGAGTGAGGTCGAGCTCCGAGGCCTCGTCGTCGTCGAGGTCGGCATCGGGGTTGCCGCGGTTGCGGCGCTTGTCGTTCAGGAGCGAGAAGCCGGTCGCGAAGAAGTACAGGACGGCCAGCGGGCCGGCCAGCAGCAGCATCGACAGCGGCTCGCCACCGGGGGTGGCGATGGCGGCGAAGGCGGTGAGGCCGACGATCATCCCGCGCCACCAGCCGAGCATCCGCTTACCGGTGACGATCCCGGTGAGGTTCAGCGCGACGAGCAGCAGGGGGAGCTCGAAGGCCAGGCCGAAGACCACGATCATGCGGGTCAGCAGGTCGAGGTAGCTGTCGAGCCCGATCTGGTTCTGCACGCTGTCCGGGCTGAAGCCGAGCATGATCTGCGCGGTCTGCGGCAGGATCAGGTAGGCGAGGTAACCGCCGGCCAGGAAGAGCGGGGCGCCGAGGACGGCGAAGCCGTAGGCGTACCGCTTCTCGTTCTTGTGCAGCCCCGGGGCCACGAAGGCCCAGAGCTGGTAGAGCCAGACCGGTGTGGCGAGGAGCACGCCGGACATCAGAGCGACCTTGAGGGCGTTGGTGAACGGCGCCATCAGGGTGTCGGTCTTCAGCAGCGCGCACGGCTTGCCGTTGATCGCGGTGACCACGCCGTTCTTGCAGCCGACCGACGAGAGGATCGGCTTCAGAAGGAAGTCGTAGATGTCCTTCTGGAAGAAGGCGGCGACGATCGTCACCACGACAATGGCCAGAACGGCCTTCAGAAGCCGGTTACGCAGCTCACGCAGGTGATCGAGGAGGGGCATCCGCCCCTCGTCGTTCTTCTCCTGCTTGCGGGCAGACTTGAGCAACCCACTTCCCTCGTCTCGTGCGGCAGCTGTCGGTGGAACGGATCAGCTGTCAGCTCTGGGTGGTGGGCTTGGGCTCGGCGACGGGGCGGGAGCTGGTGACATCGCCCGGGGCGGCCTGGATGGTACGGGTGGCGGCGGCCTGCGGCGCGGGGTCCGCGACCGTCTCGGCGGCCGGGGTGGCGGGCTCGGCGTCGTCGCGCTTCATCGCCTTGGCCTCGCTCTTGAGGATGCGGGCGGACTTGCCGAGCGAGCGCGCCATGTCCGGAAGCTTCTTGGCACCGAAGAGCAGCAGGATGACAGCGATGATCAGAACGATCTCTAGCGGCTTCAGATTGCCGATCATGTGCGACTTCCTTCTCACTGGGGTGACTGGAGGAGCGGGCTCACTACCCGATCAGTCGGACAGGTGTCCGACCCGTCAGCTGGCAGCGATCGTAACCCGCAGGAGTAAACGCGAGGCAATGCCTGCGTATACGCGCGGTTCCGGACCACGCCTCCTGCCTGGACCGACTTCAGCAGGGTACCGCGCGGTCCGGGTTTTCCAGAGGGCGCGGTTCCGGCTAATGACCGTCCCGTGGTTCCTCGCACACCTGCCAGGGATACGGGACACCCCTCACCGCAGGACGTCGGCCGTGGAGGCGAGACGGGTCGCGGCCCGCTCCAGGTCCTGGGCGGCCCGGTTGATCCGCTCCGACGTGGTCGCCACCTGGCGGCCCAGCCGCCGGACTTCCAGGAAGACCCGGACGGCGAGAACACCGAGGACGGCGATCCCCAGGAACCCCAGGGCGATGGCGAGCATGGGCCAGAACATGCGGCGGATCCTCTTCCGGGGAAACGGGACGGCGTTCAGGGAGCGGTGTGCAGCCGCAGGGTCCGCACGCCGCCGCCGGTGAGGAGCTCGACGATGCGCTCCCCGGCGGGCTTGCGCACGGCCGAGCCGCACTCGGGACAGGTGAAGGAGTAGAAGGTGGTGCGGGGGCCCGCCCCGATCGCCAGACGCAGCGCCTCGGCACCGAGCTCGAACCGCGTACGGCAGTCGGGGCAGCCTGCCCTGAACCGTACGGCGCGGGCCGCCGCGATCCGGGCCGCGTCGCCCGTCACGCGGGGCATCCGGGTCTTCGTGCCGTCCTGTGTTCCGGTCATCGTCAGACCGCGCCCTCGTAGGCGGCGAGCGCTTCGGCGGCGGCCCGGCGGGCGCTGTCGGCGAGCTCGGGGGGCGAGACGATGCGGCCCTCTCCGCCGAGACGGAGCGCCAGCCTCCGCAGGGAGGCCGGGTCCGGGGTGCGCAGGGTGATCCGCAGACCGCCGTCGGGGCGCTCCTCGGCACGGTCGTGCGGGTAGTACTCGGCGACCCAGCGGCCGCCCGCGCCGACCTCGATCACCACTTCCGGGTCCTCGGCGGCCGGCTGCACGAGCCCCTCCGAGAGGTCCCGGAGCTCCAGTTCCGGGGGTGCCGCCGGGGCGTCGAGCAGCTTGATCTCCGCGACCCGGTCGAGGCGGAAGGTGCGCCGGTCCTCGGAGAGCCGGCACCAGCCCTCCAGGTAGGTGTGGCCCACGGCGAAGAGCCGGATCGGGTCCACCTCGCGCTCGGTGAGCTGGTCGCGGGCGGGCGAGTAGTAGCGGAGCCAGAGCCGTCTGCGCTCGGAGATGGCCCGGTCGACCTCGGCGAAGACGCCGCCCTCGGACTCGAAGGTCACCGAGAGACGGGAGCTGGCCGCACCGGTCTCCCCCGCTGCCGTCTCCAGCTTGGCGGTGGCCCGGACGAGCGCGAGCCGGTCGCTCTCGCGCAGTCCGGGCAGGGTGGCCACGGCACGGGCGGCGACGAGCAGCGCGGTGGCCTCGTCGGCGGCGAGCCGCAGCGGCTCCGCGACGTCGTCCGGGTTGTGCCACCAGATCCGGTCGCCGTCGGTGTCGATGTCGAGCAGGTCGCCGCCGCGGAAGCTGGTCCCGCACATGGGCAGCACGTCGAGGTCGGAGATGAGCTCGTCCTCGGTGATGCCGAAGGCCCGGGCGACATCCTGCACATGGGCGCCGGGGCGCTCCCGCAGATAGGTCACCAGGGAGAGCATCCGCCGGGTCTGGTCGATCGCGTTCGTGGCCATGGTGTCGTCGTCCTCGTTCCTGGAGTCCTTCAGTCCTTGGCCACGGCGCGCAGCCGGTCGACCACGTCGGCCCGCAGATCGGCCGGTTCGAGCACGACGACGTCCGGTCCGAACTCGACGAGCCAGGCGTCGAGGCCGTGCCCGTACGGGATCTCCAGTTCGTCCCAGCCGTCGCCGAGGTCCCGCGTCGAGACCGCGCGGGAACGCAGCGGGAAGCCGGCGCCGGTGCGCAGTCTGATCCGGGCGGTACGGGTCGCGGTCTCGCCGGCCCAGCTCTCCACGGTCTCCCGGACGGTGACCACGTCGGGGATGGCGGCGGTGAAGACTCCGGCACGGGAGCGGACCCTGCCCGTGATGCGCGAGAGGCGGAACACGCGCTCGGCGCCCCGCTCGCGGTCCCAGCCGGCCAGGTACCAGTGGCCGCGCCAGCACTCCAGTCCCCAGGGCTCGACCTGACGCTGCTCGGCGTGGGCGGAGTTGCCCTTGCGGTAGTCGAAGGTGACCGGGCGCCGGTCGCGGCAGGCGAGCATCAGCGGTTCGAAGGCGGCCTCGTGCACGGGGATGCGCGGTTCGAGGGCGCTCGGTACCTCGTACGTGTCCTCGGCCTCGGGCATTCCGGCGGCGCGGAGCTTCTGCAGCGCGCCGCTGGCCGCTCCGGCGAGGCGGGCCTGCTGCCACACCTTGGCGGCGATCTCCAGGGCCGCCGCCTCCTCCGCGCTGAGGGTGATCGGGGGGAGCCGGTTGCTGTCCCGGCGGGCGAGGTAGCCGATGTCGCCGTCGAGTCCCTCGACGGTCTCGATGACGAGGCCGAGTTCGCGCAGATCGTCCTTGTCGCGCTCGAACATGCGGTTGAAGGAATCGTCCGATCCGGCTTCGAGGTATGCCTCGATGGAGCCCCGCAGCTCACGCTTGCTGAGCGGACGCCGGGTGCCCAGCAGGCACAGCGCGAGGTTCATCAGCCGCTCGGCCTTGGCAATCGCCATCGACGCCCTTTCTCTCCATGCGCTACGACGCTCGACCGTACCGCCCCCGGGGGTCCCGGCAAAAACACGCGTGCCCCGGACGGACGGCGGGAGGGCCCGTGCCTGACGGCACGGGCCCTCCCTGGCCTCCGCGGGGGAGGCGCGATCCCGGCGGACGGCGACAGGGTCGCTGTCCGGCCAGAGGATCAGGCGGCCAGATGGTCGGACCGCCCGACGATCGGATGATCAGACAGCGACGAGGTCGCAGACGAAGATCAGCGTCTCACCCGGCGCGATGGCGCGGCCGGCGCCACGGTCGCCGTAGGCGAGGTGCGCCGGGATGATCAGCTGGCGGCGGCCGCCGACCTTCATTCCCTTGACGCCCTGGTCCCAGCCCTTGATGACCATGCCGGAGCCGAGCTTGAACTGGAGCGGCGTACCCCGGTTCCACGAGGAGTCGAACTCTTCACCGGTGGAGAAGGCCACGCCCACGTAGTGGACGGAGACGTTGTCGCCATCCTCGGCGACGGCGCCGTCACCCTCCCAGATCTCCTTGATCTCAAGGTCCTTCGGCGCCTCGCCACCCGGGAAGTCGACCTCGGGCTTCTCGATGCTCACTGAAACTGCTCCTCAGAAAAGATGAACTGCACAACCGGGACAGTCTTACATCTTCGTCAGGAGGTCCACCGCGAACACCAGGGTGGACTTGGCCGGAATCGACTGCTGCGCGGTGTCGCCGAAGGCCTGGTCCGGCGGGATGACCAGAAGGACCCGGCTGCCGATCTTCTTGCCGACCAGACCGTTCTTGAGGCCCTTGAGGGTCACCTGCTCCAGCGGGAAGGTCTGCGTCTTCCCCTGTTCGTAGGTGCTGTCGAACGTCTTTCCGTCCTTCCACAGCAGCCCCACGTAGTTCACCACGACGCTGTCGGTGTCCTTGATGACCTCACCGTCGGACTCCAGCACGTAGGTGGAGGAGAGCTTGGTGGGCGGGTCGCTCTTCGGGATGGTGACGCTGGGCGCCTTGCCGTCGGTGTTGGTCCCGACCTTCGGCAGCGCGGCGTCGTTCTGGGCGACCTTGGTTCCCTCGGCGGACGTCGGGATCTGGGTGGCCTTGACGACGTCGATGACGAAGACGAGGGTCGCGTTGGGCTTGATGTCGCCCTGCCCCTGCGCGCCGTAGCCGAGGTCCGGCGGGATGACGAGCTGGACGCGGCTGCCGACCTTCTGGCCGACGAGCCCCTTGTCCCAGCCCTGGATGACCATGCCGGCGCCCAGGGTCAGGTCGAACGGGCTCTTGCGGTCGAAGCTGTTGTCGAAGGGCTTCGTGGAGTCCCACGCCTGGCCGAGGTAGTTGACCTGGACCGCGTCGCCGTTCTTCAGCGCGGCGCCGTCGCCCTCGCTGATGACCGTGGTCTTCAGCTCCTTGGGCGGGTCGCCCTCGCCCTTGGCGAGGGTGGGTTTCTCACCGAACTTGGCACCCGCGGTGATCGCGGGCACGCCGGTCTCGGACGAGGCGGAGTCGGAGGCCTTGTCGTCGCTGCCGCAGGCTGCGGAGAGCAGCAGGAGGGGGACGACGAGAAGGCCGGCAAGTCGGCGCACTGGTTCCTCAGATCTCAGACGACACAGTCATGGGTCCCGGACACCTTACGGCCTTCGCGCGGCGCGGAGCCGGTTCGTGACGCCCCGCGCCGCGGCCCGTCCGGTCGTCTCCCCCGTGCGTGCGACCGTCGGGCGCTCCGTGCGGCGTGGTGTTCGAACGCGCGGGCCCCGATGGGTACGGACACACGGACAGGCCCCGGAACGGGTGTTCCGGGGCCTGTCCGTCCGCGCCCGGCGGCACGGTGACGTTCACTCCGCGCCGGCACGGAAGGCCGGCGCGCGCGGGACCTCACATGCCCGCGATCAGCTTCTCCACCCGGTCGTCGACGGACCGGAACGGGTCCTTGCACAACACCGTGCGCTGTGCCTGGTCGTTGAGCTTGAGGTGGACCCAGTCGACGGTGAAGTCCCGCCGCTGCTCCTGGGCCCGCTTGATGAAGTCCCCGCGCAGCCGCGCCCGGGTGGTCTGCGGGGGCACGGATTTGCCCTCGAAGATCTTCAGGTCGTTGCAGATGCGGGTGGCCTGGCCCTTGCGCTCCAGGAGGTAGTACAGACCCCGGCGCCGGTGGATGTCGTGGTAGGCGAGGTCTATCTGGGCGACCCTCGGGTGCGACATGGTCATGTTGTGCTTGGCCCGGTACCGCTCGATGAGCTTGTACTTCATGACCCAGTCGATCTCGGTGGCGATCTTGTCGAGGTCCTCCGCCTCGATCGCGTCCAGGGTGCGGCCCCAGAGTTCGAGGACCTGGTCGACGGTGCCGGTGCGGATGCCCCGGCGTTCGACGAAGTCGACCGCCTTGTCGTAGTACTCGCGCTGGATCTCGATGGCCGACGCCTCACGGCCGCTGGCCAGACGCACCTTGCGCCGGCCGGTCGTGTCGTGGCTGACCTCGCGGATGGCCCGGATCGGGTTCTCCAGCGTCAGGTCGCGCATCACCGTGCCCGCCTCGATCATGCGGAGCACGAGGTCGGTGGCCCCGACCTTGAGCAGCATGGTCGTCTCGGACATGTTCGAGTCACCGACGATGACGTGCAGGCGGCGGTAGCGCTCGGCGTCCGCGTGCGGTTCGTCGCGGGTGTTGATGATCGGACGGGAGCGCGTGGTGGCGGAGCTGACGCCCTCCCAGATGTGCTCGGCACGCTGGCTCACGCAGTAGACCGCTCCGCGCGGGGTCTGCAAGACCTTGCCCGCGCCGCAGATCAGCTGCCTCGTGACGAGGAACGGAATGAGGATGTCCGCGAGCCGGGAGAATTCCCCGTGGCGGGCCACGAGGTAGTTCTCGTGGCAGCCGTAGGAGTTGCCCGCTGAGTCGGTGTTGTTCTTGAAGAGATAGACGTCGCCCGCGATTCCTTCCTCGTGCAGGCGGCGTTCGGCGTCGACGAGCAGACCTTCCAGAATGCGTTCGCCTGCCTTGTCGTGGGTGACAAGCTCAGTGAGGTTGTCGCATTCGGGAGTTGCGTATTCCGGATGCGAACCCACGTCGAGGTAGAGGCGGGCGCCGTTCCGCAGAAAGACATTGCTGCTGCGGCCCCATGACACGACACGGCGGAAGAGGTAGCGCGCCACTTCGTCAGGTGACAGTCGGCGCTGTCCCCTGAACGTGCACGTGACGCCGTACTCGTTCTCCAGCCCGAAAATGCGGCGGTCCATGACTGAACATTACGCCTTACGGCGTGAGCTGAAACCGGGTTCGACAGCTCCGTTTCGATCATTTTCCGATCCGGCCACAACGGTGCGCGCGCGTGCGGGAACTGCGAGGACCTTTCCGGTGGCCAGCAGAACGATGAGCGCGGCGACTCCGCCCGCTCCCGCGACGGCGAAACTCCAGGCCGTCCCGCCCAGCTCGACGGCCGGCCCCGCCACCGCCGTACCGGCCGCCGCGCCCACGCCGATGGTCGTCACCAGCCAGGAGAACGCCTCGGTCACGGTGCCCCGGGGTGCGTGCCGGTCGACCACGATGAACGAGCAGGCGATGGCCGGGGCGAGGAACACCCCGGCGAGGGCGGCGAGGGCCGTCATCGCGACCACGCCGGGCGTCAGCATCAGCGGCAGGTAGCCGAGGGCGAGCAGGGCGACGAGGGAGCGGAGCCGCCGCTCGGGCGCACCGGCCCACTGCCGGGCCCCGTACACCGCGCCGCCGATGAGCGCGCCGAGGCCGAGCGCCGCCATCAGCCAGCCGTACACCGACTCGCGGCCCTGGTCGTCGGCGTAGGCGACGCCCGCCACGGTGATCGAGCCGAGCGCGATCCCGACGAAGAAGAGCGCGCCGAGGAGGGCGAGGAGTCCGGGCGAGCGCAGGGCGCCGAGCCAGTGGGCCTCGCGGGGTGCGGACCGCCAGGTGCGGGAGGGCTCGGACAGGACCACCGAGAGCGCCCCGAGGACCCCGGCGGCGTTGACGACGAGGAGCGCCACGGCGGGCGACCAGAGCGACACCAGCAGGGTCACCAGCAGCGGCCCCGCGGTGAACATGACCTCCTGGGCGACCGCGTCCAGCGCGTAGGCGCGGTGCACCCGCTCCTCGCGCTGCCCGAGGACGGAGGGCCAGAGCGCGCGCAGTCCGCCCTCCAGGGGCGGGGTGGCGACCCCGGCGACGACGACCGCCGCGTAGGCGAGCGGCAGCGGGTCCAGGCCCACCAGGGCCAGCAGCACCATGCCGAGGGCGGAGACGACCGACGCCGGCAACTGCACGCGCGGCTGGCCGTACAGGTCCACAGCCCGGCCGAGGAGCGGCTGCCCGACCGCCGTGGCGAGGCCGTACGCGGCGGCGAGCCCGCCGGCCAGCGAGTAGCTGCCGCCCTCGGCCCGGATGAAGAGCACGATCGCGATCGGGGCGATGCCGTTCGGCAGCCGCCCCACCAGGGTTCCGGTGAGCAGCCGGGCCGCGTGCCGCTCCCGGAGGATGTCCAGATATCCCGCGGCCATTCCCGCCCCTCTCCCCCGGTACGGGCCCGCGCCCGCCCGAGGTTTTACGTATAACGTCGAGGGTCATACGTACCATGTGCGCAGTCCGCCGGTCCACCGCGCGGCACCGGCCGCCCGGCCGGAACCGATCGGTCGGCACCGCCACCACCCGCACGGAGGCCCCAGTGAGCAGCCCGTCCCAGCCGGCCCCGGCCCGCCCCACCAGCCGGGACGTGGCGCGGGTCGCGGGGGTGTCGCAGGCGACGGTCTCCCTGGTACTGGGCGGCAAGTGGTCCGGCCGGGTGTCGGAAGCCACCGCCGAGCGGGTCCGGGCCGGCGCACGCGAGCTCGGCTACCGGCCCAACCTCGCCGCCCGCAGCCTGCGCCTGGGCCGGACCAGGACCGCGCTGCTGGTGGTGCCCGCGCTCACCCACGAGTTCTTCGCCCGGGTCTACACGGGTGCCGCCTCGGTCGCCGCGGACCACGACTTCGGCGTGGTGCTCTACCCGTCGCCCGACGGCACCGGACCGGCGAAGGACCCCTTCGCCAGCGCCCGCGCGGCGCTCGACGGGGTGATCGCCTCCTCCATGGCGACCGAGGCCCTCGGGGCGCTGGGCGGTACGGAGCTGCCGCTGGTGATGCTGGACAGCGACCCGTCCGGGGCGGGTGCGGCGGCCCAGGTGAACCTCGACATCGCGGACGGAATGCGCCAGGTCGCGGAGCACCTGCTCGCCCTCGGCCACCGCCGCTTCACGCACGTGGCCGCCGCCGTCGACTCGTGGACCTTCGCGGTGCGCGCCCGCGCCCTGCGCGAGGCGCTCGCCGCCGTGCCCGGCACCTCGCTGCGCACGGTCGCCTCGCCGCTGGAGGTCTCCGGCGGGCTGCGGGCGGCCGAGGCGGCGCTGACCGCGCCGGGGCCCCGGCCGACCGCGCTGGTCTGCGACGGGGACGTGCTGGCGGCGGGCGCCTGCAAGGCGGCACGGCGGCTGGGCCTGCGGGTGCCCGACGACCTGTCCGTGTCGGGCTTCGACGACCTGGCGCTCGCCACCGCGGTGGAACCCGAGCTGACCACGGTGGCCCTCCCCGCGGAGCAGGTCGGCGAGCGGGGCATGGCGGCTCTGCTCGCGGTGCTGGAGGGCCGCCCCGCCCGCACCGGCAGCCTGCCGGTGGAGCTGGTGGTGCGCGGCTCCACCGCCCCGCCGCCGGCGGGCGGATGACATGACGGTGCCCGGGTCTCGTCCGTCGGACCAGACCCGGGCACCGTCATGTCGTCCGTCGCGGACTACTCCTCGGCGGAACCGCTCGTCCCCTCGGACTCCTCCGTGTCGGACGGTGCGTCCGTGGGCGTGGTGGCCGCGGCGCCGTCGGCCTCCAGCAGCCGCGCGAGCTGCCGTCCGACGATCCGCTTGAACTTGCGCTGCTGGGGCCGGGTCCGGTCCAGCACCGCGACCTCCAGCCGCTCCGCGGGGATCTCCCGCTCGCTGCCGTTGGGGTCGCGGGAGAGCGCCTGCACGGCGAGCTTGAGCGCCTCGGCGAGCGTCATGCCGTCGCGGTGCCGCTGGTCGAGGAAGGTGCTGATCTGCTCGGCGTTCCCGCCGACCGCGACCGACCCGTGCTCGTCCACGATCGAGCCGTCGTGCGGCAGCCGGTAGATCTGGTCGCCCTCGGGCTCGGCGCCGACCTCGGCGACGACCAGCTCCACCTCGTACGGCTTCTCGGCCGCGCTGGAGAAGATGGTGCCGAGCGTCTGCGCGTAGACGTTGGCCAGCCCACGGGCCGTCACGTCGTCGCGGTCGTAGGTGTATCCGCGCAGATCGGCGTAGCGCACCCCGCCGATGCGGAGGTTCTCGTACTCGTTGTACTTGCCGGCGGCGGCGAAGCCGATCCGGTCGTAGATCTCGCTGAACTTGTGCAGCGCGCGGGACGGGTTCTCGCCGACGAACACAATGCCGTCGGCGTACTGCAGCACAACCAGGCTGCGACCGCGGGCGATGCCTTTGCGGGCGTATTCCGCCCGGTCGGCCATGGCCTGCTGGGGTGAGACATAGAACGGCGTCGACACCGGCTATCCGTCCCTTTCTGTCAGTGACGAGTGCATCTCGAAATCCCCGGAACCCCGGGCCGGATCAGAGCAGAGCCGCGCGCGGGCCGTCGGGGTGTTCGAGGCGGCGCTCCAGGATCTCGCGGGCGATCGCGGAGGACTCCCCGTCCGACAGCCGGCGGAAGCCCTCGTCGGTGATGACGGTGACGATCGGGTAGATGCGGCGCGCCACGTCGGGGCCGCCGGTCGCGGAGTCGTCGTCCGCTGCGTCGTACAGGGCCTGCACGACCAGGGTGAGCGCCTGGGACTCCGTCAGGTCCTCGCGGTAGAGCTTCTTCATGGAGCCCCGGGCGAAGAGCGAGCCGGAGCCGGTGGAGGCGTATCCGGCGTGCTCCTCGGAGCGTCCGCCGGTGACGTCGTAGGAGAAGATCCTGCCCCGGCCCTTGTCGACGTCGTAGCCGGCGAAGAGGGGGACGACCGCGAGTCCCTGCATGGCCATCGCCAGGTTGCCGCGGATCATCGTGGAGAGGCGGTTGGCCTTGCCCTCCAGCGAGAGCTGGGCGCCCTCGACCTTCTCGAAGTGCTCCAGCTCCAGCTGGAACAGCTTGACCATCTCCACCGCGAGACCGGCGGTGCCCGCGATGCCGACGGCGGAGTACTCGTCGGCGGGGAACACCTTCTCGATGTCGCGCTGGGCGATCATGTTGCCCATGGTCGCCCGCCGGTCACCGGCGAGCACCACGCCGCCGGGGAACGAGGCCGCGACGATGGTCGTCCCGTGCGGCGCCTCGACGGCTCCCTTGAGCGGCGGGAGGTTCCGGTTGCCCGGGAGCATCGCGGGTGCGTGGTCGGACAGGAAGTCCATGAACGAGGACGAACCCGGCGTCAGGAACGCAGCTGGTAGACGCCCGGTGTGACGAGTGTTGGCTTCCACGCGTTTCCCTCCAGGTATGCATGCGACGGCCCGCCGGGGTCGGGACGGACGCCCGATGCGCCGATGGCCGGTGTGCGGTTGAAGCACCGTACGTCACGGACCCTACCCGCCCGGTGGCGGTGATCCACCTGTACGGGGGAAGCGGCCGGCGGAGCTGTTCGTCGCCCCGGCCGCCTCTCCCGCGACGGCCTGCGGCCGCCGGTGACCTCCCGGTCAGCGGCGGCACGCGTCCGAGGAGCCGGTCCGGCGGTTCAGGGCGCCGGGCGCCCGCTCACCGCCGGTGACCGGCGCGCGGAACAGGTGTTGTCCGCGCGGACTACTCCCCGCCCTTCTGTACGAAGCTCCGCACGAAGTCCTCGGCGTTCTCCTCCAGGACGTCGTCGATCTCGTCCAGGACCGAGTCGACGTCGTCGCTCAGCTTCTCCTGGCGCTCCTTGAGGTCCTCCGAAGCCTGCGCTTCCTGCGCCTGCTCCTCGGTCTCCTCGGTGGAGCGCGTCGCCTTCTGCTGTCCGCCGCCGGTGTCCTTGGTCGCCATCTAGCTCACCCCGCTCGGTTCGAAGCATTCGAAGCTCTTGATCAGACCCTACCCACGGGGTCCGACATCGGCCCGGTACTTTTCCAACGTCCGGGCCCTGGTCCGATCATTCCCCTCCGGCGGCCCGTTCAGCCGCCGGACAGCACCCGGACCAGCTCCTCCGCCGTGCGGCAGCGGTCCAGGAGGTTCTTGACGTGCTCCCGCGTCCCGCGCAGCGGCTCCATGGTGGGCACCCGTTGCAGAGAGTCATGGCCCGGCAGGTCGAAGATGACCGAGTCCCAGGAGGCGGCGGCCACGTCGTCGGCGTACTGGTCCAGGCAGCGGCCCCGGAAATAGGCCCGGGTGTCCTCCGGGGGCTTCGTACGCGCCCTGGCGACCTCGTCCTCCGTCAGCAGGCGTTTCATCCGCCCGCCGGCCACGAGGCGGTTGTAGAGCCCCTTGTCGGCCCGTACGTCCGCGTACTGGAGGTCCACCAGGTGCAGGCGCGGGGCGTCCCACTCCAGGCCGTCCCGCCGCCGGTAACCGTCCATGAGGGCCCGTTTGGCCACCCAGTCCAGCTCCCCCGACAGGCTCATCGGGTCGTTCTCCAGGCGGTTGAGGGTGTCCTCCCAGCGCAGCAGGACGTCCCGGGTCTGCTCGTCGGCGTCGGCGCCGTACCGCTCCTCGACGTACTTGCGGGCCAGCTCGAAGTACTCCATCTGGAGCTGCACCGCGGTGAGTGTGCGGCCGCTGCGGAGCGTGATCAGGTGCTGGAGGGACGGGTCGTGCGAGACCTGGTGCAGGGTCCGTACGGGCTGGTCGACGGCGAGGTCCACGTTGATGAACCCGTCCTCGATCATCGAGAGGACCAGGGCGGTGGTGCCGAGCTTCAGATAGGTCGAGATCTCGGAGAGATTGGCGTCGCCGATGATGACGTGCAGCCTGCGGTACTTCTCCGCGTCGGAGTGCGGCTCGTCCCGGGTGTTGATGATGGGGCGCTTGAGCGTCGTCTCCAGCCCCACCTCCACCTCGAAGTAGTCGGCGCGCTGGCTGAGCTGGAAGCCGTGGTCGCGGCCGTCCTGCCCGATCCCGACCCGGCCCGCCCCGGTGACGACCTGGCGGCTGACGAAGAACGGGGTCAGATGGCGCACGATGTCCGAGAAGGGGGTGTCCCGTCTCATCAGGTAGTTCTCGTGCGTGCCGTAGGAGGCGCCCTTGTTGTCGGTGTTGTTCTTGTAGAGGTGGATCGGCTGGGCGCCGGGGATGGCGGCGGCCAGTTCGGCGGCCTCGGCCATGATGCGCTCGCCGGCCTTGTCCCAGAGGACCGCGTCCCGCGGGTTGGTGATCTCGGGGGAGCTGTATTCGGGATGCGCGTGGTCGACGTAGAGCCGGGCACCGTTGGTCAGGATGACGTTGGCCAGACCGATGTCCTCGTCGGTGAGCTGGCTGGAGTCGGCGGTCTCGCGGGCGAGGTCGAAGCCTCGCGCGTCCCGCAGCGGATTCTCCTCCTCGAAGTCCCAGCGGGCGCGGCGCGCCCGGTGCATCGCCGCCGCGTAGGCGTTGACGATCTGGGACGAGGTGAGCATGGCATTGGCGTTGGGGTGGCCGGGGACGGAGATCCCGTACTCCGTCTCGATGCCCATTACTCGCCGTACGGTCATGCGGCCCTCCTTGCCCGGCGTCGTCCCCTCCGGGAACGGCGCTCAAGTACCGCTGCTTGTCCGATTGCGTGCGCGGTCGTCCGGCCCCGCACTGCGCGGTCGGCGGTACGTCAGAGCCTAGAACGCCTCTGCCCCGGTGGGGAGATCCATTACGTCTTTGTTCGGATGCGGCGCGAATACGGCGGCGACTCCGGGGAAAACAGCCGGCTGCGGTTGCCCCGTGGGGCAGCCGCAGCCGGTCCGCTCGTTACAGGTACTGACCGGTGTTCGCGACCGTGTCGATGGACCGGCCGGTGTCCGCGCCCTGCTTTCCGGTGACGAGCGTGCGGATGAAGACGATCCGCTCGCCCTTCTTTCCGGAGATCCTGGCCCAGTCGTCCGGGTTGGTGGTGTTGGGCAGGTCCTCGTTCTCCTTGAACTCGTCCACGCACGCCTGGAGGAGATGGGAGACGCGAATGCCCTTCTGGCCTTCTTCGAGGAATGCCTTGATGGCCATCTTCTTGGCCCGGTCGACGATGTTCTGGATCATCGCGCCGGAGTTGAAGTCCTTGAAGTAGAGGACTTCCTTGTCACCGTTGGCGTAGGTGACTTCGAGGAACCGGTTCTCCTCGGATTCCGTGTACATCCGCTCCACCACGGACTGGATCATGGCGTGGGCGGCGGCCGGCTTGGAGCCGGCGTGCTCGGCGAGATCGTCCGAGTGCAGCGGGAGCGAGGAGGTCAGGTACTTCGCGAAGATGTCCTTCGCGGCCTCCGCGTCCGGACGCTCGATCTTGATCTTCACGTCGAGGCGGCCGGGCCGGAGAATGGCCGGGTCGATCATGTCCTCGCGGTTGGAGGCGCCGATGACGATGACGTTCTCCAGCCCTTCCACACCGTCGATCTCGGCGAGCAGCTGCGGGACGATGGTGTTCTCCACGTCCGAGCTGACGCCGCTGCCGCGGGTACGGAAAAGGGATTCCATCTCGTCGAAGAAGACGATGACGGGGGTGCCCTCGCTCGCCTTCTCCCGGGCACGCTGGAAGACGAGGCGGATGTGCCGCTCGGTCTCACCGACGTACTTGTTGAGGAGCTCGGGGCCCTTGATATTGAGGAAGTAGCTCTTCCCCGTGGGCTGACCGGTCACCTCGGCGACCTTCTTGGCGAGCGAGTTGGCGACGGCCTTGGCGATGAGCGTCTTGCCGCAGCCGGGCGGACCGTAGAGCAGGATGCCCTTCGGCGGACGGAGTTCGTGTTCCTTGAAGAGGTCGGGGTGGAGGTACGGGAGCTCGACCGCGTCGCGGATCAGCTCGATCTGGTCGCCCAGACCGCCGATCTTGTCGTAGTCGATGTCCGGGACCTCTTCGAGGACGAGTTCCTCGACCTCGCTCTTGGGCACCACTTCGTAGACGTAACCGGACCTGGGTTCCAGCAGGAGCGCGTCGCCGGGGCGGATGGTGATGTCGAGCAGCGGCTCGGCGAGCCGCACCACCCGTTCCTCGTCGGTGTGCCCGATCACCAGGGCGCGCTCGCCGTCCTCAAGGATCTCCTTGAGAGTGACGATGTCCCCGGCCCGCTCGAATTCCATGGCCTCGACCACGTTGAGCGCTTCGTTGAGCATGACTTCCTGGCCTCGACGGAGGCCTTCGAGCTCGACGCTGGGGCTGACGTTCACCCGGAGCTTGCGGCCCCCGGTGAAGATGTCGCAGGTACCGTCCTCATTGGCCTGCAGGAACACGCCGAAACCGGCAGGCGGCTGCGCGAGCCTGTCGACCTCCTCCTTGAGGGCCACGATCTGGTCGCGGGCCTCGCGGAGCGTATGGGCGAGCCGTTCGTTCTGTGCGGTCACACCGGACAGACTGGTCTGCAACTCGACGACCCGCTCTTCGAGAATTCTCGAATGACGCGGAGAGTCGGCGAGCTTACGTCGCAGGACGGCGATTTCCTGCTCAAGATAGGCGACCTGGCCCGACGGGTCTTCTGACCCCCGCCCGGGCCGGATGCCGCGGTTGATGTCGTCGTCGTGGGCTGCCACGGTCCTCACCTCCTCCAAGGGGAGCTGGACGCTTCCTGACCCTACCTGCGTGGGTGGTGATTGAAACCCCTAGATCACAAAGACTGCGGGGTGTGTCCGATCTTCACCCTTGCTCTCCCCCTCGTGCCAAGGGAATACCCACCCTTGGGCACGTGAAAGCAGCCAGTTGTATCGTCGAACCGTTCAACACCCGTCAGGGCTGGCTTCAATTGGTTGAGATACGCAGGGATCGGCAGGACATATGACCGCGCAGCAGGACTCGCCCGGCGCGAGCGACACCGAGGATCTGGAGGTCTGGATCGACCAGGACCTCTGCACGGGCGACGGGATCTGCGTCCAGTACGCCCCCGAAGTGTTCGAGCTGGACATCGACGGGCTGGCGTACGTGAAGAGCGCCGACGACGAGCTGCTCCAGGAGCCGGGCGCGACCACGCGGGTCCCGCTGCCGCTGCTGACGGACGTGGTGGATTCGGCCAAGGAGTGCCCCGGCGACTGCATCCACGTACGTCGAGTTTCGGACAGCGTCGAGGTGTACGGGCCGGACGCGGCGTAGGCGGCGTCCGGCGGGCGGCCCGGGCCGGTCAGACGCCGGCGTCGGCTCGCGCGACGGACCGGACGAAGGCTCCGCCCGACCAGCGCCAGGTGGTCTCCTCGCGCTGGTCGGGGCAGCAGCTGGGCACCTGGTTCGAGGAGTAGCCGAGCGTGGTCGCGGAGACGACCGCGTTCTCGACGGCGAGTTCACCGACCGTCAGCCGCAGAGCGGGGTCCACCAGGGTCGCCACGACCCGGGGTGCGGCCCCGCTTCCGTGCGTCAGGACGTAGAGGGCGTCCGGCGGGGTGCCCGAGCCGGCGGCGCAGTGGACGGCCACCACGGTCTCGGGCTTCCCGTCGCCGTCCAGATCGCCCCGGGCCTGCCGTCCCACGGCCTGGCCCACGCTCCCGCACACGAGCGGGAAGACCACGCCGGCGGGGTCGGGGGCTTCGGCGGTACTGGTCCGGGGAGCCGCGGTACCGGCCGGAGCCGCGGTCGCGGCGGACGCGGACGCCGCGCCGTCGCCGGGCTGCAGCAGGCCGGCCACCGCGACGGTCGCGAACACCGCGGCGGCGGTGGCGAGCCAGTGCATCGCCCTGGAGTCGTTGTGCGCGAGATCCGGGAGTACGGAAGGCTGCACGCGGTCTGTCTCCTGATGTTTCCGGGGAGCATGTGGAACGTCCCTGCCGGGCATCGGCGGCAGGGGGTGGCCAGCATCGTGCCACACCTCACACGGGCGGGGAACAGCGGGGTGTGCGACGGCTTCCGCCGGGAACCGGAGGGCGGAACAGGAGGAGCACCGGTGCCGTGCCCGCTCCGGATCCGGAGCGGGGGTACGCGAAGGGCGCCGTCGCCCCGCCTGCCCGGGTCGGTCCGGGAGGGCGGGGCGGCGGCGCCCATCGCTGCACCGCGAGCCGGTCGTGGTGGTCGGTCACCACGGTCGGGTCGCGGTCGTCGGTGCCGCGCGACCTCGGTGGGTCACGCGGTCGGCCGGTGGCCGGGAGATCGCGTCCGTCAGTCGCGGGCGGCGGAACCGCTCCGGCCGCCGGGGCCGTCGTAGTCCTCGCCGTAGGCGCCCTTGGAGGGACGGCGGCGGCGCATCGGGGGCTCGACACCGTCGGCCAGGCGGCGGGCGGTCACCAGGAAGCCGGTGTGGCCGATCATCCGGTGGTCCGGACGGACGGCGAGGCCCTCGACGTGCCAGTTGCGGATCATCGATTCCCAGGGCTGCGGCTCGGCGAAGCAGCCGATCTCGCGGATGGACTCGACCGTCCGCGACAGCTGGGTGGTGGTGGCGACGTACGCGCAGACGATGCCACCGGGCACCAGCGCCTTGGAGACGGCCTCCAGGCACTCCCACGGGGCGAGCATGTCCAGGACGACCCGGTCCACCTCGGTGTCCGAGAGGTTGTCCTGGAGGTCACCGATGGTGAGCTGCCAGGCCGGGTGCGGGCTGCCGAAGTAGCGCTCCACGTTCTGCTGGGCGATCTCGGCGAAGTCCTCGCGGCGCTCGTAGGAGTGCAGCATGCCCTGCTCGCCGATGGCGCGGAGCAGGAAGGTGGAGAGCGCGCCCGATCCGACGCCCGCCTCCACGACGCGGGCGCCGGGGAAGATGTCGGCGAAGGCCAGGATCTGGCCGGCGTCCTTGGGGTAGACCACGGCGGCGCCGCGGGGCATGGAGAGGACGTAGTCGGGGAGCAGGGGGCGCAGCGCGAGATAGGCGACGTTTCCCGTGGTACGGACAACACTGCCCTCGGGAGCACCGATCAGCTCGTCGTGCGGGAAAGAACCCTTGTGGGTGTGGAAATTCTTTCCGGCTTCGAGCGTGAAGGTGTGGTGGCGTCCCTTGGGATCGGTGAGCTGTACTTGGTCCCCGACCTTGAAGGGCCCACGGCGGCGGGCGGCACCGGTCGGTTCAGACATGTGACCAGCGTACCGGTGTTTCCGGGGCCTCCTTCCGCCGGTGGACGGCGGGCGCCCGCCGGAGCCGGCCTCAGGACCCGGGGCGGGTCATGGCGGCGAGGAAGGCGCGTTCCACGTCGGTCGTGGAGAGGACGCCGTAGACCGCACCGGACTCCTCCACGACGAGGTACTCGGTCGCGGGGGTGGCGCGCAGCCGGTCCAGCAGTTCCTCGCCGGCGAGCTCGGCGGGGACGCGCATGCCCTCGTTGAGGTCCTGGGCGAGGCCGCCGACGGCGACCCAGGGGCGGCGGTGCTCGGGGACCCCGCCGATGGCGGACTCCCGGACGACGCCCTTCGGGGTGCCTTCCGGGTCGACGACGACGAGGGCGCGGGCCCCCGCCTCGTTGGCCCGGCGCAGCGCTTCGGAGAGCGGGGTGGCGGACTCGACGGGCACCGCGCGGCGGGTGAGGGTGCGGGCCCGGAGCTCGGGGAGGTGTTCGCGCAGCCGTGCCATGCGCAGGCTGTTGCCCGCGCCGGTCCAGATGATCCCGGCGAGGATGGCGGCGAGCAGGGCGTCGGTGACCGTCTCCATGCCGCCGATCTCGTCGGCCGAGCCGCCGGTGTGGGTGAGCAGCGGCAGGCCGACGAGTACGGCGACGGCGAGGCCCCGGCCGACCCAGGCGGCGACGACGGTGCCGCTCATGGGCTTGCCGGTGATCTTCCAGACGACCGCGCGCAGCATGCGTCCGCCGTCGAGCGGGAGCCCGGGCAGCAGGTTGAAGACGGCGACGATGAGGTTGGAGATCATCAGTCCGGCGAGCAGGACGCCGGGGACGGTGCCGGGCTCCACGAACTGCATGGAGAGATAGAACACTCCGGCCAGGACGAGGGAGAGGAGCGGCCCCACGAAAGCGAGGACGAACTCGCGCCCCGGGGTCTCGGTCTCCTTCTCGATCTCGGAGACACCGCCGAAGAACTGGAGCTGGATGCGGCGCACGGGCAGCTTGTACCGGAGGGCCGCGACGGTGTGCGCGAGTTCGTGGACCAGTACGGAGGCGTAGAAGGCGATGGCGAAGAAGAGGGCGACGAGGTAGCGGGCGGCGCCGAGCCCGGGCAGGACGCGGTCGAGCTGTCCTCCGAAGACCCAGGTGATGAGCGCCGCGACGACGAACCAGCTGGGGGCCACGTACACGGGCACCCCGAACGGGCGGCCCATCAGCAGGCCGCCGCCGGGTCCGGCGGGGCGGCGGGGGCGTTCCTTGCCCGGTCCGGGGTCGGTTCCCCCCGCGCCGGGCTGCCGGCGCCCGCTGTCGCCGCTCTGGTCGCTCTCGTCCACTGGGTCCTTCCGTCCGGGGCGTCTGAGTCGATCATGCAGTGCCCGAAGCTCTGCCGTCGATGGTATGCCGCCCGCTGTCAGTGGCGGGTCGTAGGGTCTGGGGCATGAGTTCCGCACCCCGGCCCCCCGCGCCGCCGTCCTCCCTGTCGCCGTCGCGGGCGAACGACTTCATGCAGTGCCCTTTGCTCTACCGCTTCCGCGTCATCGACAAACTGCCGGAGAAGCCGAGCGAGGCGGCCACCCGGGGAACCCTGGTGCACGCGGTGCTGGAGCGGCTCTTCGACGCGCCCGCCGCGGAGCGTACGGCGCCGAGGGCGCGGGCGCTGGTGCCGGGGCAGTGGGACCGGCTGCTGGAGTCGAAGCCGGAGCTGACGGAGCTCTTCGCCGAGGACACCGGGGGTGAGCGGCTCGCGGGGTGGCTGGGCGAGGCGGAGCGGCTGGTGGAGCGGTGGTTCTCGCTGGAGGACCCGACGCGGCTTGAGCCGGTTGAGCGCGAGATGTTCGTGGAGACGGAGCTGGAGTCGGGGCTGCGGCTGCGCGGGGTGATCGACCGCGTCGACATCGCGCCTACGGGCGAGGTCCGGATCGTCGACTACAAGACGGGGAAGGCGCCGCGTCCGGAGTACGCGGAGGGCGCGCTCTTCCAGATGAAGTTCTACGCGCTGGTGGTCTGGCGCCTCAAGGGCGTGGTGCCGCGCCGGCTCCAGCTGGTCTACCTCGGCAGCGGCGACGTCATGACGTACGACCCGGTGGTCGCGGACCTGGAGCGGGTGGAGCGGAAGCTGCACGCGCTCTGGGAGGCGATCCGGCTGGCGACGGAGACCGGCGAGTGGCGGCCGAGGCCGACCAAGCTCTGCGGCTGGTGCGACCACCAGGCGGTCTGTCCGGAATTCGGCGGGACTCCCCCGGTCTATCCGCTCCCCGTGGTGCTGCCGGAGTCCCGTGAGGATGGGGCGGGCAGAATGGGGCCGGTCGGGGCCGACGCCGGTCGGCCCGCGTCCCCAGACGGTTCCTGAGGAGTTCTTCGTGGCAATCCGCGTCCTGCTGGTCGACGACCAGCCACTGCTGCGCACCGGTTTCCGGATGATTCTGGAGGCCGAGGGCGATCTCGCGGTGGTCGGCGAGGCCGGCGACGGACTCCAGGCCATCGACCAGGTCCGGGCGCTCCAGCCGGACGTGGTGCTGATGGACATCCGGATGCCGAGGATGGACGGTGTGGAGGCGACCCGCCAGATCACCGGCCCGGACCGGAACGGCCCGGCGAAGGTCCTGGTGCTGACGACGTTCGATCTGGACGAGTACGTCGTGGAGGCGCTGCGCGCGGGCGCCAGCGGCTTCCTGCTCAAGGACGCCCCGGCCAACGAGCTGGTCCAGGCGATCCGGGTGGTGGCCGCGGGCGAGGCGATGCTCGCCCCGAGCGTCACCCGGCGGCTGCTCGACAAGTACGCCGACCACCTCCCGTCCGGCGAGGAGCCGGTCCCGGACGCCCTGCACCGGCTGACCGACCGCGAGGTCGAGGTGCTGAAGCTGGTGGCGCGCGGCCTGTCGAACGCGGAGATCGCGGCGGACCTCTTCGTCAGCGAGACGACGGTGAAGACGCACGTCGGGCACGTGCTGACCAAGCTCCAGCTCCGCGACCGGGTGCAGGCGGCGGTGTACGCGTACGAGAGCGGTCTGGTCCGGCCCGGCGCTCAGTAGTGGCGGGAGCGGTGCTGGACCGAGCGGTGGCCCGCCCGGCCCGGCGGGTCACCGCTCCGGTGTTCGCCGGGGATCGGCCACCCGGTTCCGGCCCGTGATCTCGAGGGCCCCGTCGCCCAGGGTGAGATGGCGGGCTCCCTCCTCGTCCACGGTGGTGCGGGGACGGGCGGCCCCTCGGAAGGCCTCGGTCCGCACGCGGAAGCGGGCGGGGTCCGGGGTCGCGTCCTCACGCAGGCGCCAGGCGGCCGGGTCGCCGTCCTCGGGCCCTGGCGGCACCGCCAGGTGGATCAGGCCCGATGCCTCCCGGTCCCCGCCGAACTGGTTGCGGTTCGAGGTGTACATGGCCAGCCGGAGCTCGGACCGCGCCGGTCCCGGACCATCGGGATCGGGCCGCGCCGGTGGGTCGCCGGCCGGGTGCTCGTCCGTCGGCGAGCGGTCGGGTGCGCCGACCCGGCCACTCAGCGCCTCGTGGAGTTCGGTCAGATGTTTCGACCGGCGGGCCTCGTCCCGGAGCACGGTGGCGAACCAGTGGGCCAGGCCGGGACCTCCGCGCCCGGCCCAGGTCCGGATCAGCTCGCGGAAGGCGGCCTCCCTGCGGTGGGGCAGTCGGTGTGCCCCCGCGGCGAGTATCGCCTCCCCCGCTCCGGCGAAGGCCCGGTGCAGGGCTCGTACCGGAATCTCTTCGCAGTGGCGGGGGAAGCGGACTCCGCGGATCTCCACCATGGCCTCACGCAGGACGGTCGCCGCCGCCCACGCGGCCGGGCCCAGATACCTCCACGGTGGCGACGCCGCCCCGGCGGAACGGTTCTCGCGACGCTCCTCGGTCGCGTCGGCCCGGCGCCCCGTGGCGGAGGCGTACCAGTAGGGGTCTTTGAGGCTGTAGTGCGCCGTGGCCGCGCGGAGTGCACCGCGGGTGCCGATACGGATCGACGCCTCGCCGGTGCTCGACCCGTCGAGCGAGGCGCCCGGGGCGTCGAGGGAGTCGAAGCTGACTTCCGCGACGTCCTCCAGCCACAGGTACAGATTCGCCTGGTCGGGCGGCTCACCTCCTCCGACCGGAAAAGAGCGGTCGACGTCCAGCCGGACGTGGCCCACGAGGCGGCTGCCCGCCAGCTCGACCCTCAGATCGTGGACCTGGGCCGTCGCCATGTCGTAGTCGGCCGCCAGCTCCCCCGCACTCGACCGTGTCAGCCGCTCGCCCATCGGTGCCATCACGTGTCCGCCGGGGTCGCGCCACGGCCCGCACCACGGTTCGGTCGGCGGAAGCAGCCGGTCCAGGGAGTGCCCGGCTGCCGCAGCACGCTCCAGTATCCAGGTCCGTCGCTGCTCACCGAGGTCGGCGAGCCACTTCAGCAGCACGCGTGCCCGGCGTTCGCGCCCGCGCCGGGTGAGGGCGGTCGCCGCACGGAACAGCGGGTAGGTTCCGTTGTCCCACACGTCGGCGGCCGCTCGGACGCTCTCGCGGTCGAAACGGCGGGCGTCCGCGGAGGCGTCGGCGATCTGCGTGAGCGAGCCGTCGAGCAGCGCCCCCAGTGCGGCGAGGGCGGAAGGGTCGCGGTCGCCCCTGCCGCGCACGCGGTTCGTGACCGCTCGGCCTGCCCTGTCGGAGCGCGCACCGGGCTCCGGGCTCCGGCCGGGATCCGCCGGGCCGATCAGCTCTGGTCCCCGTGGAAGGCCGGGGCCAGGACGAGCTTCTGCAGGAAGGCCAGGTCGACGTCTTCCAGCGAGCCGACGACCGCGCGTCCGGCGGCCGGTGCGATGGGCGCCACGGAGGGGACGGCCACGACCCGGCATCCGGCGGCCTCCGCCGAGGCGACGCCGGTGGCGGTGTCCTCGATGACGGCGCAGCGGGCCGGGTCGGCGCCGAATCCGGCGGCGGCCGCGAGGTAGGGATCGGGGTGCGGCTTGGTGCGGGCGACCTCGTCCCCGGCGATGGTCAGCGCGAAGTGGTGGTGGCCCACCGAGTCGAGGACCCGGTCGATGATCCGGCGGTGCGAGGCCGAGACGAGGGCGGTCGGCACGGAGTGGGCGGCGAGTTCGGCGAGCAGCCGGGCCGCGCCGGGCATGAGGGGGACGCCCCGTCCGATGCGCTTCTCGAAGCGGTCGTTCAGCAGGACGGTGAGCTCCTCCACCGCGATGTCCGCACCCGTCACGTCGATGAGGTAGCCGGCGCTGCGGGTCATCGGCCCGCCGACGACCACCTCGCGCCAGGACTCGTCGAGCCGGTGGCCGAGGTCGGCGAACACCTCGACCTCGGTGTCCCACCAGAAACCCTCGGTGTCCACCAGGGTGCCGTCCATGTCGAGAAGGACGGCCTGCAGGGTGGCACCGTCGGCCGTGCGGGTCAGGGACGCGGGGACCGTACTGGTCATGCGGCACACCTTCCGTGAGGGACGAGAAGGCCGGCCACCCTTCAGGGGAAGGGCGACCGGCCTCACTGGACCGACCAGTCTACGACTCGTCCGGCGTTCGCGCGTGAACGGTCCCGGGTGTTTTCCCGACGTGAGCACGTCGGGAAGGTGGCGCCCGGCGACCGTGCGCGGCGCGTCAGCGCGCGTTGAAGTACTTCGCCTCCGGGTGGTGGATGACGATCGCGTCCGTGGACTGCTCCGGGTGGAGCTGGAACTCCTCGGAGAGGTGGACGCCGATGCGCTCGGGCTGGAGCAGGTCGGCGATCTTGGCGCGGTCCTCCAGGTCCGGGCAGGCGCCGTAGCCGAGGGAGAAGCGCGCGCCGCGGTACTTCAGCGCGAACATGTCCTCGACGTGGGCCGGGTCCTCGCCGGAGTAGCCGAGCTCGGAGCGGACCCGGGCGTGCCAGTACTCGGCGAGGGCCTCGGCGAGCTGGACGGAGAGGCCGTGCAGCTCCAGGTAGTCCCGGTAGGCGTTGGCCTCGAAGAGCTTGGCGGTCTCGGCGCCGATCTTGGAGCCGACGGTGACGACCTGGAGGCCGACGACGTCCTTCTCGCCGGACTCCTCCGGGCGGAAGAAGTCGGCGAGGCAGAGGCGGCGGCCCCGGCGCTGTCGGGGGAAGGTGAAGCGGGTGCGCTCCGAGCCGTCCTCGTTCAGCAGGATCAGGTCGTCGCCCTTGGAGACGCAGGGGAAGTAGCCGTAGACCACGGCGGCTTCGAGCAGGTTCTCGCTCTGGAGCTTGTCGAGCCAGCCGCGCAGGTGCGGGCGGCCCTCGGTCTCCACGAGCTCCTCGTACGTCGGTCCGTCGCCGGCGCGGGCCTGCTTGAGGCCCCACTGGCCCTTGAAGAGCGCGCCCTCGTCGAGCCAGGAGGCGTACTCCTTGAGCTGGATGCCCTTGACGACGCGGGTGCCCCAGAACGGCGGGGTGGGTACCGGGTTGTCGGTGGCGACGTCGGAGCGGACGCCGGTCTCCGGCTCGGTGACCTCCAGGACGGCGGTGTCGCGCTTGGGCACCCGGCGCTGCTTGAGTTCGGGGAGCACGGCTCCGGGGACGCCGCGCTTGACGCCGATGAGGGCGTCCATCAGCCGGAGGCCCTCGAACGCGTCGCGGGCGTAGCGGACCTCGCCCTCGTAGATCTCGTGCAGGTCCTGCTCGACGTAGGCGCGGGTGAGGGCCGCGCCGCCGAGGATCACCGGGTACCGGGCGGCCAGCTTGCGCTGGTTCAGCTCCTCCAGGTTCTCCTTCATGATCACGGTGGACTTCACCAGGAGGCCGGACATGCCGATGACGTCGGCTTTGTGCTCCTCCGCGGCTTCCAGGATCGCGGAGACCGGCTGCTTGATGCCGATGTTGACGACGTTGAAGCCGTTGTTGGAGAGAATGATGTCGACGAGGTTCTTGCCGATGTCGTGGACGTCGCCGCGGACGGTGGCCAGCACGATGGTGCCCTTGCCCTCCGCGTCGGACTTCTCCATGTGCGGTTCCAGGTAGGCGACCGCGGTCTTCATGACCTCGGCGGACTGGAGCACGAACGGCAGCTGCATCTGGCCGGAGCCGAACAGCTCGCCGACCACCTTCATGCCTTCGAGCAGGGTGTCGTTGACGATGTCGAGGGCCGGACGGGTCTTCAGGGCCTCGTCGAGGTCGGCCTCCAGGCCGTTCTTCTCGCCGTCGATGATGCGGCGCTGGAGGCGCTCGTCGAGCGGCAGGGCGAGGAGCTCCTCGGCCTTGCCGGCCTTCATCGACTTCATGTTGACGCCCTCGAACAGCTCCATGAGCCGCTGCAGCGGGTCGTAGCCTTCGGCGCGGCGGTCGTAGATCAGGTCGAGGGCGACCTTGACCTGCTCCTCCTCCAGGCGGGCGATCGGCAGGATCTTCGAGGCGTGCACGATGGCGGAGTCGAGTCCGGCCTTGACGCACTCGTCGAGGAAGACGGAGTTCAGCACGACCCGGGCGGCCGGGTTGAGGCCGAAGGAGATGTTGGAGAGGCCCAGCGTGGTCTGGACGTCGGGGTGGCGCTTCTTCAGCTCGCGGATGGCGCCGATGGTGGCGATGCCGTCCTTGCGGGACTCCTCCTGACCGGTGCAGATGGTGAAGGTCAGGGTGTCGATGAGGATGTCCGACTCGTGGATGCCCCAGTTGCCGGTGAGGTCCGCGATGAGGCGTTCGGCGATGGCGACCTTGTGCTCGACGGTACGGGCCTGGCCCTCCTCGTCGATGGTGAGCGCGATCAGCGCGGCGCCGTGCTCGGACGCGAGCTTGGTGACCTTGGCGAAGCGGGACTCGGGTCCGTCGCCGTCCTCGTAGTTGACGGAGTTCAGGACGGCGCGGCCGCCGAGCTTCTCCAGACCGGCCTGCAGCACGGGGACCTCGGTGGAGTCCAGCACGATCGGCAGGGTCGAGGCGGTGGCGAAGCGCCCGGCCAGCTCCTCCATGTCGGCGACCCCGTCGCGGCCGACGTAGTCGACGCAGAGGTCGAGCATGTGCGCGCCCTCGCGGATCTGGTCGCGGGCCATCTCCACGCAGTCGTCCCAGCGGGCCTCCAGCATGGCCTCGCGGAACTTCTTGGACCCGTTGGCGTTCGTACGCTCACCGATGGCGAGGTACGAGGTGTCCTGGCGGAACGGGACGGTCTGGTAGAGCGAGGCGGCGCCGGGCTCGGGACGCGGGTCGCGGGTGGTGGGGACGGTGCCCCGGACGCGTTCGACGACCTGGCGCAGGTGCTCGGGGGTCGTACCGCAGCAGCCGCCGACCAGCGAGAGGCCGTACTCCTGGACGAAGGTCTCCTGGGCGTCGGCCAGGCCCTCGGGACCGAGCGGGAAGTGCGCGCCGTCCTTGGTGAGGACGGGCAGACCGGCGTTGGGCATGCAGAGCAGCGGGATGCGGGAGTGGCGGGTGAGGTAGCGCAGGTGCTCGCTCATCTCCGCCGGGCCGGTGGAGCAGTTCAGGCCGATCATGTCGACGCCGAGCGGTTCGAGCGCGGTCAGCGCGGCACCGATCTCCGAGCCGAGCAGCATGGTGCCGGTCGTCTCGAAGGCCAGCGAGACCAGCAGCGGGAGGTCGCTGCCCAGCGCCTCCAGCGCCCGGCGCGCGCCGAGGATGGCGGCCTTGGTCTGGAGGAGGTCCTGGGTGGTCTCGACGATGAGCGCGTCGGCGCCCCCGGAGATCAGACCCTCGGCGTTCTGCTGGAAGCCCTCGCGGAGCTGGGTGTACGGGGCGTGGCCCAGGGTCGGCAGCTTGGTGCCGGGGCCCATGGAGCCGAGCACCCACCGCTGCTGCCCGGTGGACGCGGTGAACGCGTCGGCGACCTCGCGGGCGATGCGCGCGCCGGACTCGGAGAGTTCGTGGATGCGCTCGGGAATGTCGTACTCGCCCAGGGCGGAGGAGTTCGCGCCGAAGGTATTGGTTTCGACACAGTCCACGCCGACCGCGAAGTACTCCTCGTGCACGGAGCGCACGATGTCGGGGCGGGTGATGTTGAGGATCTCGTTGCAGCCTTCGAGGTCCTGGAAGTCTTCGAGCGTGGGGTCCTGGGCCTGGAGCATGGTGCCCATGGCACCGTCGGCCACGACCACACGGGTGGCGAGTGCTTCGCGGAGTGCTTCGACCCTGTTCGGGCCGGCAGCGGAAGGGGTCGGCAACGAGGCCATGGATGATCTCCCAGGGATGCGACGGCTGTCGGCTTTGCGCACTTCAGGCGGAAGGCGCACCCGGCCAGCGTAGCCCGCTACCGGTGACCCCTGTGCGGGCGTCCCACCGACCGGACTGCATGCTGTGGCGGAAATGGTGTGGCGGGGAAGCGACGGAACACTGCCCCTTGCCCCGCGCGGAGGTCGACATGGGCCGATAGTGTTCAGCATTGTCGAACCGAGTGGACGAGTGGAGGAGTACGGCGCGATGGCCAAGAACATCCAGTCGCTGGAGCGGGCGGCGGCGATGCTGCGCCTGCTGGCGGGCGGCGAGCGCCGGCTCGGCCTCTCCGACATCGCCTCGTCCCTGGGCCTCGCCAAGGGAACGGCCCACGGCATCCTGCGCACTCTCCAGCTGGAGGGCTTCGTCGAGCAGGACCCCGCGTCCGGCCGCTACCAGCTGGGCGCGGAGCTGCTGCGCCTGGGCAACAGCTATCTGGACGTCCACGAGCTGCGCGCCCGGGCCCTCGTCTGGACCGACGACCTGGCCCGGTCGAGCGGCGAGAGCGTCCACCTCGGCGTGCTGCACCAGCACGGGGTGCTGATCGTGCACCACGTCTTCCGGCCGGACGACAGCCGCCAGGTGCTGGAGGTCGGCGCGATGCAGCCGCTGCACTCCACGGCCCTCGGCAAGGTGCTCGCCGCGTTCGACCCGGTGGCGCACAGCGAGGCGCTGGACGGCGAGCGGCGCTCCTTCACCGCCCGCACGGTCACCGCGCAGGACGCGTTCGAGGAGACGCTCTCGCTGACCCGGGCGCGCGGCTGGGCGGACGACGCGGAGGAGACCTGGGACGGGGTGGCGGCCGTGGCGGCCCCCATCCACGACGGCCGCCGGATGCCGGTCGGGGCGGTCGCGGTGACCGGCGCGGTGGAGCGGCTGCGCCCGGACGGCGAGCTGCGCCCCGAGCTGATCGCGGCGGTACGCGACTGCGCCCGGGCGGTCTCCCGCGACCTGGGGGCCGGCCGCTTCTGAGCCCGGGGCCCCGCCCGTACCCGATCCGCGCACGGGGCCCACGCACGCACGGGCCCGCACCCGGCCCGTACCCGGCACCTCCGAGCCCGCCCGTCTCCCCCGACCGGGCGGGCTCCCGCATGCGCGGCCCCCGCGCCGGCCGGTCGCCGTGGCCGGTCGCCTCCCCGTCGGCCGGCCGTTCTCCGCCGGAGCGCACCACCCGGTCCGAGTCGTATGCCACACCCCCTTGACTCCCACCTCGGCCGAGCGAAACACTGCCGTTCACCGGTCGGCATTGCCGAACGCCTCGCGACCATAGGCGTTAAGGTGTGGCAATGCCGAGGGCCGGTCAAGCCCCTGCAGGCGGCGCATCCCCTCGGCGGGGGCGTCATCTGGGGCGTGTACCCCCGGAGGGACCCGGTGGTGCGCATTCCTCTGGACGAAGGACAAAGGAGTCGCGGTGTCCAGCTCCGACATCTTCATCGGCGAGACCATCGGTACCGCCGTACTCATCCTGCTGGGCGGTGGTGTCTGTGCCGCCGTCACGCTCAAGCGCTCCAAGGCGAAGGGCGCGGGCTGGGTCGCCATCGCCTTCGGCTGGGGCTTCGCGGTGCTCACCGGCGCGTACCTGGCGGGCGGTGTGTCCGGGGCCCATCTCAACCCGGCCGTCACCATCGGCCTCGCGATCCAGGGCGGTACGCCGTGGAGCCAGGTGCCCCTCTACATCGGTTCGCAGCTGCTCGGTGCGGCCGTCGGAGCGGTCCTGGTGTGGGCCGTGTACTACGGGCAGTTCCGGGCCCACCTGACCGACCCGGAGATCACCGGCACCGAGAACCCCGCCGAGGGGATGGTCGACCAGACCACCGCGCCCGACGCGGGACCGGTGCTCGGCGTCTTCTGCACCAGCCCCGAGATCCGCAACGCCGTGCAGAACCTCGTCACCGAGATCATCGCCACCCTCGTGCTGGTGCTGGCCATCCTGACCCAGGGCCTCAACGACGACGGCAACGGGCTCGGCACGCTGGGCGCGCTCGTCACCGCCCTGGTCGTGGTCGGCATCGGGTTCTCCCTCGGCGGCCCGACCGGCTACGCGATCAACCCGGTCCGCGACCTCGGCCCGCGTATCGTGCACGCACTGCTGCCGCTGCCGAACAAGGGCGGCTCGGACTGGGGCTACGCGTGGGTACCCGTCGTGGGACCGCTCGTCGGCGGCGCCCTGGCCGGCCTCCTCTACAACGTCGCCTTCGCCTGATGCGCGAGAGCCCGGCAGACGCCTCCACCCACACCACCACAGACCCCGGGGAGCACACCGTGAACGACGCACACACCGCCGGCCCGTTCATCGCGGCCATCGACCAGGGCACCACCTCCACCCGCTGCATCGTCTTCGACAAGGACGGCCGGATCGTCTCGGTCGACCAGAAGGAGCACGAGCAGATCTTCCCGAAGCCCGGCTGGGTCGAGCACGACGCCACCGAGATCTGGGAGAACGTGCGCGAGGTGGTGGCCGGAGCCGTCGTCAAGGCGGGTGTCACGGCCGACGACGTGAAGGCCATCGGCATCACCAATCAGCGCGAGACCACGCTGCTGTGGGACCGGCACACCGGAGAGCCCGTCCACAACGCCCTCGTCTGGCAGGACACCCGTACCGACGCGCTCTGCAAGGAGCTCGGCCGCAACGTCGGCCAGGACCGCTTCCGCCGCGAGACCGGTCTGCCGCTCGCCTCCTACTTCGCCGGACCCAAGATCCGCTGGCTGCTCGACAACGTCGAGGGGCTGCGCGAGCGGGCCGAACGCGGGGACATCCTCTTCGGCACGATGGACTCCTGGGTCATCTGGAACCTCACCGGCGGCACCGACGGCGGCGTGCACGTCACCGACGTCACCAACGCCTCGCGCACCCTGCTGATGAACCTGCACAACCTGACGTGGGACGAGCGCATCCTGCGGTCCATGGACATCCCGGCCGCCGTCCTGCCGGAGATCCGCTCCTCCGCCGAGGTGTACGGGCTCGCCGCCGACGGGGTGCTCGCCGGGGTCCCGGTGGCCTCCGCGCTCGGCGACCAGCAGGCGGCGCTCTTCGGCCAGACCTGTTTCTCGGAGGGCGAGGCCAAGTCCACGTACGGCACCGGCACCTTCATGCTCATCAACACCGGCGGCACCCCGGTCAACTCCTACAACGGACTGCTGACCACCGTGGGCTACCGGATCGGCGACCAGCCGGCCGTGTACGCGCTGGAGGGGTCGATCGCCGTCACCGGTTCGCTGGTGCAGTGGATGCGCGACCAGATGGGGCTCATCAACTCGGCCGCCGAGATCGAGACCCTGGCCTCCTCGGTGGACGACAACGGCGGCGCGTACTTCGTGCCCGCCTTCTCCGGCCTGTTCGCCCCGTACTGGCGCCCCGACGCCCGGGGCGTCATCGCCGGGCTCACGCGGTACGTCACCAAGGCGCACATCGCCCGGGCCGTGCTGGAGGCCACCGCCTGGCAGACCCGCGAGATCAGTGACGCCATGACGAAGGACTCCGGCGTCGAGCTGACCGCGCTCAAGGTCGACGGCGGCATGACCTCCAACAACCTGCTGATGCAGATGCTCTCCGACTGCCTGGACGCGCCCGTGGTGCGCCCGATGGTCGCCGAGACCACCTGTCTCGGCGCCGCCTACGCCGCCGGTCTCGCCGTCGGCTTCTGGCCGGACACCGACGCGCTGCGCGCCAACTGGCGCCGGGCCGCCGAGTGGACACCCCGTATGGACGCGGCCACCCGTGACCGCGAGTACAAGAGCTGGCTCAAAGCGGTGCAGCGCTCCATGGGCTGGCTCGACGACACCGAGGAGTAGCAGACATGACCATCCCGCAGAGCGTCCCCGCCCCCGGGACGCGCCCGGCCGCAGGCTCTCTCCCGAGCCGCGCCGAAACCAGGGAGCGGCTCTCCCGCACGACGTACGACCTCCTGGTGATCGGCGGCGGCATCCTGGGCATCTCCACCGCCTGGCATGCCGCGCAGTCCGGACTGCGGGTGGCCCTGGTGGACGCCGGCGACTTCGCGGGCGCCACCTCCTCCGCCTCGTCGAAGCTGCTCCACGGGGGACTGCGCTACCTCCAGACGGGCGCGGTGAAGCTGGTGGCGGAGAACCACTTCGAGCGCCGGGCCGTCTCCCGGCAGGTCGCCCCGCACCTCGCCAACCCGCTCACCTTCTACCTGCCGGTCTACAAGGGAGGCCCGCACGGGGCGGCCAAGCTCGGCGCCGGCGTCTTCGCCTACTCGGCGCTCTCCGCCTTCGGCGACGGCGTCGGCCATGTGATCAGCCCGCAGCGGGCCCGCCGGGAGGTGCCCGAGCTGCGTACGGACGGGCTGAAGGCGGTCGCGGTCTACGGCGACGACCAGATGAACGACGCGCGGATGGCCCTGATGACCGTGCGCGCGGCGGTCGCGGCCGGTGCGGACGTGCTCAACCACGCGGCGGTGACCGGGCTCCGGTTCACCCGGGGCCGGGTCACCGGCGCGGAGCTGGCCGACCGGGTCGACGGTACGGAGTTCGGGGTGGACGCCCGCCTGGTGCTGAACGCCACCGGCCCGTGGGTGGACCGGCTGCGGAGGATGGAGGACCCGGGCGCCGCCCCCTCCGTACGGCTCTCGAAGGGCGCGCACCTGGTGCTGCGGCGCACCGCCCCCTGGCGGGCGGCGCTGGCGACGCCGATCGACAAGTACCGGATCACTTTCGCCCTGCCATGGGAGGACATGCTGCTGCTCGGCACCACGGACGAGGTGTACGAGGGCGAGCCCGAGGACCTGGCGGTGACGGAGAAGGACACCGCGCAGATCCTGGACGAGGCGGCCTTCTCCGTCCGGGACCAGCAGCTCTCGCGCGACCTGATCACGTACTCCTTCGCCGGGCTGCGGGTGCTTCCGGGGGGTCCGGGCGACACCTCGACGGCCAAGCGGGAGACGGTCGTGACGGAGGGGCGCGGCGGGATGCTGTCGGTGGCGGGCGGCAAGTGGACGACGTTCCGTCACATCGGCCGCACCGTGATGGCCAAGCTGGCCGCGCTGCCGGGGCGTCCGCTGGGCGACGCGATGGAGCCGATGGACCGGCTGCCCAGGCGTCTGCCGCTGCCCGGGATCGCCAGTCCCGAGGCGGTGACGCACCGGCTGCTGGCGGACGGCGCCGGGTCCGGCCCCCGCATGGCGGCGGACACCGCGCGGCATCTGGCCACGCACTACGGCTCGCTCGCCTTCGACATCACCCGGCTCGCGGAGGAGGACCCGGCCCTCGCCCGCCGCATCCACCCGGACGCTCCGGAGATATGGGCGCAGGTGGCGTACGCGCGGGACCACGAGTGGGCCGAGACCGCCGACGACGTGCTGCGGCGGCGGACGACGCTGACGATCCGCGGGCTGGCCACCGACGAGGTGCGGGCCGGGGTCGAGTCGGTGCTGGCGGAGCGCGGCTGAGGGCCCGTCGGAGCGGGTCCGTGTGGCGGCGACCCTGCCATGTCGCCGCCACACCGCCGCAATGGAACGCGGCGACAGTGGAGGGCATGAAATTCTCCGTGCTCTCCCTCATCGGGCATGCCCCGCACCCGCTGACCGGCGAAATCCTCTCCCCCGCCGACCGATTCGCCGAGGTGATCGCGACCGCCTCGGACGCCGAGCGGCTCGGCTTCGACGCGTACGCCGTCGGCGAACGGCACGCGGGCGCCTTCCTCTCGTCGAGCCCGACCGTGGTGCTGGGAGCCGTGGCCGCGCGGACGACCTCCATCCGGCTGCTGACGGGGGTCACCGTCGTCGCGATCCTCGATCCGGTCCGGGTCGCCGAGGACTACGCCACCCTCGACCAGATAGCGCGCGGGCGGCTCGAACTGGTCGTCGGGAAGGGGGCCGAGGCCGGGCACTTCGCGCTCTTCGGGCTCGACGAGGAGCGGCAGTGGGACCTCCAGCAGGAGAAGTACGAGCTGCTGCGCCGGCTGTGGACCGAGGAGGGGGTCGACTGGGAGGGCGAGTTCCGCCCGCCGCTGAAGAACACGACCACCGTGCCGCGTCCGTACGACGGCGCTCCGCGCGTCTGGCACGGCTCGGCGACCAGCCTGCACTCCACCGAGCTGGCCGCCAAGCACGGCGACCCGCTCTTCACCGCCAACGCCATCCAGCCGAAGGCCGCGTACGCGAAGCTGATCGCGCACTACCGCGAGCGGTTCGAGGCGTACGGGCACGATCCGGCGGACGCCCGGGTGGCGGCCGGTTCCGGCGGGCTGCTGATCGCGGACAGCTCGCAGCAGGCGGTGGAGCGCTACAAGGATCTGTACGAGGCGCGGGTGCGGCAGTCCTTCCGGCCGCATCTGGAGGGGAAGGCCGGGTACAACACCCCGTTCCGGACGATCGAGGACGCCATCGCGGGCGGTCCGCAGCTGATCGGCAGCCCTCAGCAGATCATCGACAAGATCCTCGGTTATTACGAGGAGTACCACCACGATCTCCAGTCGATCACCGTGGACGGCCTCGGTCTGAGCCGTCCCGAGCAGCTGGAGACCTTGCAGCGGTTCGCGGAGGAGATCGCTCCGGTGGTCCGCAGGGAGGCCCCGACGAGCCTGTGGGAGTGATCCCGGCTCCGGGCGAAGGGGACGGGCGGGGCGGACCCTCATAATGGGGTTCAGACATCGGATGTCTGAACCCCGTCCGTACCCAGGAGGACCGTCATGGCTGTCACCGACGAGGCGATCGAAAAGATCAAGGGCATGATCGTCTCGGGTGCGCTCCGCCCCGGGGACCGGCTGCCCAAGGAGAGCGAACTCGCCGCGGACCTCGGGCTGTCCCGCAACTCCCTGCGCGAGGCGGTGCGCGCCCTGTCGCTGATCCGCATCCTCGACGTACGGCAGGGCGACGGCACCTACGTCACCAGCCTGGACCCCCAGCTCCTGCTGGAGGCGCTGAGTTTCGTGGTGGACTTCCACCGCGACGACACGGTGCTGGAGTTCCTCGCGGTCCGCCGCATCCTGGAGCCGGCCGCCACGGCCATGGCCGCCTCGCGGATCGGGGACGAGGAGCTCGACGCGCTCGCGGCGGAACTCGACGCGCTGGGCGAGGAGCCCTCGGTGGAGGAACTCGTCGCCGCCGACCTCCGCTTCCACCGGGGGATCGTCCAGGCCTCGGGCAACACGGTGCTCTGCTCGCTGCTGGACGGCCTGTCGGGGCCGACCACCCGGGCGCGGGTCTGGCGCGGACTGACCCAGGAGGACGCGCTCAGCCGCACCCTCCAGGAGCACCGCGCCATCCTGGCCGCGCTGCGCGACCGGGACCCGGAGGCGGCACGGGCGTGGGCGACGGTGCACGTGGCGAGCGTGGAGCAGTGGCTGCGCTCCACGCTCTGAGCGCTCGGGCCGGCTGCCGGTACGGTGCCCGGCAGCCGGCGGCCGGTCAGTCCCCGGCGGGGCGCAGCCGCAGGCCCTGCATCCCGCCGTCGACGGCGAGAGCGGTGCCGGTGACGGAGGCCGCGGCGGGGCTCGCCAGGTAGACGATCGCGGCGGCGACCTCGTCGGCCGAGACCAGGCGGCCGAGCGGCTGGCGGGCGTTGAGCGCGGCCCGTTCGGCCTCGGGGTCGCCGGCCTGGCCGAGCAGTCGTCCGATCCACGGGGTGTCCGCGGTACCGGGGTTGACGCAGTTGACGCGGACGCCCTCGCGGACGTGGTCGGCGGCCATGGCGAGGGTGAGGGAGAGGACCGCGCCCTTGCTCGCGCTGTAGAGGGCCCGCTGCGGCAGTCCGGCGGTGGCCGCGATGGAGCAGGTCTGGGTGATCGAGACCGCGCCGGGCCGCTCCTGGGCCGCGGCCCGCAGGTGCGGCAGGGCGTGCCGGGCCGTGCGGACCATGCCGAGGACGTTGATGTCCAGGACCCGGGTCCACTCCTCGTCGGCGTTGTCCTCGACGGTGCCGATGGAGCCGATGCCGGCGTTGGAGACCAGGGTGTGCAGCCCGCCGAACTCGGCTGCGGCGCGGTCGACGGCCGCGCGGACCTGGGCGTCGTCGGTCACGTCGGCCTGGACGGCGAACGTCCCCTCGGGCGCTCCGGTGGTGTCCCGGTCGAGCACCGCGACCCGGGCGCCGCGTTCCAGCAGCAGCGTGGCGACGGCGGCGCCGATGCCGGACGCGCCTCCGGTCACCAGGGCGGACAGTCCGTCGAAGTCCTTCGTACCGGTCATCGGCCGGCCTCCTCGTGGTCGGGGAGGGCCGCCCAGACGGGGCCCTCGGGGTAGCGGTGTTCGGCGATCGACGCGGGGAGCATCCGGGCCGAGAAGCCGGGGGTGCGCGGGGTGACGTACCGTCCGCCGGTCACGACGGCGGGCTCGGTGAAGTGCTCGTGCAGGTGGTCGACGTACTCGATGACCCGGTCCTCCCAGGTGCCGGAGACGGCCACGAAGTCGAACATCGAGAGGTGCTGGACCAGTTCGCAGAGTCCGACGCCGCCGGCGTGCGGGCAGACGGGTACCTGGAACTTCGCCGCGAGCAGGAGGATCGCGAGGTTCTCGTTGACCCCGGCGACCCGGGCCGCGTCGATCTGGACGAAGTCCACGGCCCCGGCCTGGAGCAGCTGCTTGAACACGACGCGGTTCGCGCCGTGTTCGCCGGTGGCGACCTTGACCGGCTGTCCGGCGCGGATGGCGGCGTGCGCGAGGATGTCGTCGGGGCTGGTGGGCTCCTCGATCCAGTGCGGGTCGTACGGGGCGAGGGCGCTCATCCACTCCACCGCCTCGGCCACGTCCCAGCGCTGGTTGGCGTCCACGGCGATCCGGACGTCGGGGCCGACCGCCTCGCGGGCGAGCTTCAGGCGCCGTACGTCGTCGTCGCGGTCCCCGCCGACCTTCAGCTTGATCTGGGTGAAGCCGTCGGCGACGGCCTCCTTGGCGAGGCGGACGAGCTTCTCGTCGTCGTACCCGAGCCAGCCGGGCGAGGTGGTGTACGCGGGGTAGCCCTGGGCCAGCAGCCGCTCGGTCCGCTCGGCGCGGCCCGGTTCGGCGGCACGCAGGATCTCCAGCGCGTCCTCGGGGGTGAGGGCGTCGGTGAGGTAGCGGAAGTCCACCAGGGAGACGAGCTCTTCGGGGGTCATCGTCGCCAGGAACTGCCAGACGGGCAGCCCGGCCGCCTTCGCCGCGAGGTCCCAGGCGGCGTTGACGACGGCCCCGGCCGCCATGTGCGCGACCCCCTTCTCCGGGCCGAGCCAGCGCAGCTGCGAGTCGTGCGTCAGCTCGCGGTACAGGTCCCCGAGGTCCGCCGCGGTGCGCGGCACGGGCCGGCCCAGCAGGTACGGCTTGAGGGTCTCGATCGCGGCGGCCATGACATCGTTGCCGCGCCCGATGGTGAAGCAGAACCCGTGGCCTTCGAGGGTGCCGTCGTCACCGGTGCCGGGGGCGTCGGTGCGGAGCACCACGTAGGCGGCGGAGTAGTCGGGGTCGGGGTTCATCGCGTCCGAGCCGTCCAGTTCTCGGGACGTCGGGAAGCGGATGTCGTGGACCTCGACGTCCGTGACGGTCTGACTCATGCGCGCCCCCAGGGCAATAACATCGGATCTCTACAGCGAACATCCGATGTATAGCGTCATACAAGCCTCTTCGTCCAGCCGCAGGAGAAATTTGGGGGCTCACAGCTCGGATGAATCCGGAGGCGGATGCCCCGATTCGATCGCTGCTGCACTTCGGCGATCGAGGTTCACCCGCCCGTGCAAAGGGGCTTCGGATGGGAATGCTCCAACCCGTAAGGTTGGTGCGTACGTATACGCAAGGGAACTTCGGAAGGAGGCCTGGGTGATCGAGCTCGAGGGTGTACCCGAGCTGATCGACCCGGTCATGGTGGCCGCGTTCGAGGGCTGGAACGACGCCGGTGACGCCGCCTCCACCGCGGTCGGACATCTGGACCGGGAATGGAAGGGCGAGGTCTTCGCGGCGCTGGACGCCGAGGACTACTACGACTTCCAGGTCAACCGCCCCACGGTGTGGCTGGACGGCGGTGTCCGCAAGATCACCTGGCCGACGACGCGACTCTCGGTGGTCCGCGTCGGTGGCGACAAGCCCCGTGACCTGGTGCTGGTCCGAGGCATCGAACCGTCTATGCGCTGGCGCTCGTTCTGCAACGAGCTGCTGGGCTTCGCCCACGAGCTGGGTGTCGAGATGGTGGTCATCCTCGGCGCGCTGCTCGGCGACACCCCGCACACCCGGCCGGTGCCGGTCAGCGGGGTCACCTCGGACCCGGACCTGGCCGCGACCATGGACCTGGAGGAGACGCGGTACGAGGGCCCGACCGGCATCGTCGGCATCCTCCAGGAGGCGTGCACCCACGCGGGGGTTCCGGCGGTGAGCCTATGGGCCGCCGTACCGCACTACGTCTCGCAGCCGCCCAACCCGAAGGCGACGCTGGCCCTGCTGAACCGGCTGGAGGACCTGCTCGGGCTGCGCATCCCGCTGGGCGAGCTGCCCGAGGACGCGCGCGCCTGGCAGATCGGTGTGGACCAGCTGGCCGCGGAGGACAGCGAGGTCGCCGAGTACGTACAGACGCTGGAGGAGGCCCGGGACACCGCCGAGCTCCCCGAGGCGTCCGGAGAGGCCATCGCCCGCGAGTTCGAGCGCTATCTGCGGCGCCGCGACCCCGGCCCGGGTCCGGGTCCCGGCCAGGCGCCCGGCGGGCACGCGACGGAGAGCGGCGACGCGCCGTACCTGCGGGACCCGGCGAGCGGCCGCACCCGCCCGCCGAAGCCGCAGCGCCCGGCGGAGCCCGGTCCGGGCACGGCCGGCGGAGGGTCCGAGGAGAAGAAGCCGTCGGACGACGACGGCGACGGCCCGGGTACGGACTCCGGCCCTGGTACGGACGCGGGCCCTGGTACGGACTCCGGCTCCCCCGACGGGGACAAGCCGGAGAGCTGAGACCCGCCCCCTGCTGTGACGGCAACGGCCCCGGTCCCCTCTTCTCGGAGAGGAAACCGGGGCCGTTGCCGTACGCGGATGCGTCCGGGTTCTGCGGGCCGACGACGTTCTGCAGGGCGACGGCACCGTTCCGCACGGCACCGTTCCGCACGGCACCGTTCCGCACGGCGCCGTTCTGCAGGGCGACGCCGTTTCTACAGGGCGACGCCCAGGAGCGCGTCGACGGTACGGGAGACGAGGCCGGGTGCGCCCTCGTCCGTACCGCCCTCGGAGTGCTGACGCTCGGCCCAGCGGTCCACGGCGGCCAGCGCGGTCACCGCGTCCAGGTCGTCGGCGAGGGCCTCGCGGACCTCTTCGACCAGGGCGTCGGCGGACGGGCCGTCCGGGCGGGAGACCGCGGCGCGCCACCGTCCGAGCCGGGCGACGGCGTCGGCGAGGACCTGGTCGGTCCACTCCCAGTCGCTCCGGTAGTGGTGCGAGAGCAGGGCGAGGCGGATCGCCGCCGGGTCCACGCCCTCGCGGCGGAGGGTGGAGACGAAGACCAGGTTGCCGCGCGACTTGGACATCTTCTCGCCGTCCAGGCCGACCATGCCGGCGTGGACGTACGCCCGGGCGAACGGGTGCTCGCCGGTCAGCGCCTGCGCGTGCGAGGCGCCCATCTCGTGGTGCGGGAACGCGAGGTCGGAGCCGCCGCCCTGCACGTCGAAGCCCATGCCGAGGTGGTCCAGGGCGATGGCGACGCACTCGATGTGCCAGCCGGGCCGTCCGGCTCCGAGGCTGCCGCCGTCCCAGCTGGGCTCGCCCTCACGGGCGGCCATCCACAGCATCGGGTCGAGGGGGTTCTTCTTGCCGGGACGCTCGGGGTCGCCGCCGCGCTCGGCGGAGAGCAGCCGCATGGCCTCCGCGTCGAGCCCGGAGACCTCGCCGAAGTGCGGGTCGGCCTCGACCGAGAAGTAGACGTCGCCCTCCAGCTCGTACGCCGCACCCGCGTCACGCAGGCGCTCGACGAGGGGCACGATGCCCGGTATGGCTTCGACCGCGCCGATGTAGTGCTTCGGCGGGAGCATCCGCAGAGCGGTCATGTCCTCACGGAACAGGGCGGTCTCGCGCTCCGCGAGTGCGGTCCAGTTCTCTCCGTCGCGCACGGCCCGCTCCAGCAGGGGGTCGTCCACGTCGGTCACGTTCTGGACGTAGTGAACCTGCCGCTTGGTGTCGAGCCACACGCGCTGTACGAGATCGAACGCGTTGTAGGTCGCCGCATGACCCATGTGGGTCGCGTCGTACGGCGTGATGCCGCAGACGTAGATGCGGGCGACGGGACCGGGGTCAAGGGTGATCCGTCCGCCGGTCGCGGTGTCGTGGATCCGAAGGTCGCGGCCCTTGCCAGGCAGGGCGGGGACCTCAGAAGCGGGCCAGGCATGCATGTCATGAGCGTAACCGGACGGAGGTTCCGGATACGAACCGGATGGCGAATCGTGTCCGAAGACGCATTCTTGACGGAATCGTCCGGCCCGGCTAGTCGGCGCCGGGCGCGCCGCGCCCGCACCGGTCCGCCGCACGAGAGCGCCACACAGGTCCGTAAGACAGGCCCGGACAAAACGTCCGTCAGACCGGCGGCCACGGGATGGCGGGCCACTGTCCGCTCGGCACCGGGTGCAGCCCGGTCGCCCGGAGCGCGGCGACCCGTTCGCGTACGGCGTCCAGCTCCGCCGGGGTGATGAGCCCGCCCAGCCGTCCGGACAGCGGCGCCCCCGCCTCCAGCTCGTCGGCGAGCCGGTCCAGCACCTCCACCGCCTCTGCGGTCAACGGCTCGCCCGCCCAGCCCCAGAGCAGGGTGCGCAGCTTGTCGTCGGCGTGGAAGGTGACGCCGTGGTCGATGCCGTAGAGCAGCCCGCCGGGTGCGGGCAGGAGGTGGCCGCCCTTGCGGTCGCTGTTGTTGATCACCGCGTCGAGCACCGCGAGCCGCCGCAGCCGGGCGTCGTCCGCGTGCACCAGCAGAGCGGTCTTCCCCTCGCCCACCTCGGCGAGGCCCACGGCCTTCCAGCCGTCCTCCGGCTCCTCCCCCTCGACGAGGGCGAGCATCGGTCCGGCGTCCGGCTCGGCGTCGATCCACAGCTGGCACATGCCCTCGCCGTACGGGCCCTCGCGCAGCACGGTGGGCGGGACGAGCCCCCAGCCGGTGGCCTCCGAGACCTCCCAGGCCGCCACCTCGCGCTGGGCGAGCGTGCCGTCGGGGAAGTCCCAGAGCGGCTGCTCCCCGGCGACGGGCTTGTACACGCACGGCAGTTCCACACCCTCGTGCGTGACGGTGCAGCGCAGGACCGCGTTGGAGGCGCCGGGCACGCGGCCGAGGACGGTGAGCCGTCCCTCGGTGAGCAGGGTGACCAGTTCGGCTGCGGTCGTCATGCCCCGCGCCGGTATCCGTTCTGACGCGGGCACACGTGTCCTTCCGGGTCGAGCGGCAGGCTGCACAGGGGGCACGGCGGGCGGCCCGCGGAGACGACGTCCAGGGCGCGCTTGGCGAAGGCCCGGGCCTGGGCGCCGCTGAGGCGCACCCGGAGCATCGGCGGGCCGTTCTCCTCGTCCTGGAGAAGCCTTTCCTCCGCCGCCGCGAGGTCGTCCTCGGTCTCGATGTCGATCTCGACGAGTGCCTGGGCCTCGACGATCATGCACTGCTCGTCGCCGTCCCAGGCCAGCGCCATCGTGCCGACCCGGAACTCCTCCTCGACGGGGGTGTCGAGCGGCGCGGTGTCGGCGACGGTCATCGGGGCGACCGCGGGGACCGGCGAGTTGCCGCCGGTGCGGCGGACGACCTCGTCCAGCAGTTCGTCGATCCGTTCCGCGAGCGCGGCGACCTGGGTCTTCTCCAGGGCCACGCTGGTGACCCGGCCGCCGGCGGACGCCTGAAGGAAAAACGTACGGCGTCCAGGCAGCCCGACCGTGCCGGCCACGAATCGTTCCGGCGGGTCGTAGAGGAACACCTGACGGGACACGTCCAGTTCTCCCTTGGGGAATCGGCGGCGGACGGGGTCTGACCCCCGCCGCCCGGGGACGGGTGCCGGGAGACCCTCGGACGGGCCGCCCACGGCCCGTCCACCCTATCGCCAGGAGCGATCACGGCGCCCCAGCGCCGCCCCCCACCTGGGCGTGCGATCCGTGGTCCGCGTCGTCGGCGGGGGTGGCGTCGGCGCCGAGTCCCTGCTCGCGCGGGGCGAGTCCTGCCAGGTCACCGGTGTCGCCGAGGCGCAGCAGGAAGGGGCGCAGCCGCGTGTAGCGGACGGCGGTGACCGAGCAGGGGTCGACGTGGATGCGCTGGAAGAGGTCCAGGTGCATGCCGAGGGCGTCGGCGACGACGGCCTTGATGATGTCGCCGTGCGAGCACATGACGTAGACGGCGTCCTCGCCGTACTCGGCCTCGATGCGCGCGTTCCAGGCCCGTACCGCGTCGACCGCGCGGTTCTGCATCGCGCGCATCGACTCGCCGCCCGGGAAGGCGGCGGCGGAGGGGTGCTGCTGCACGACCGACATCAGCGGCTCGTCGGAGAGCTCGGCGAGCTTGCGCCCGGACCAGTCCCCGTAGTCGCATTCCGAAAGGTCGTCCTCGACGTGCAGGGGGAGACCGGGGCGCGCGTCCAGCAGTGGCTGGAGGGTCTGCCGGCAACGCTGGAGGGGGCTGCTGACGGCGGCCACGAGCGGCAGTCCGGCGAGGCGGCCGGGCAGCCCGGCGGCCTGTGCGGCGCCGCGCTCGTCCAGCTGGACACCGGGGGTACGGCCCGCGAGCACCCCGGAGGTGTTGGCGGTGGAGCGTCCGTGGCGTACGAGGATCAGGGTGGGCATACCGGCCAGCCTAACGACCCCTCGCGCAGGTCCCGGGGTGGGGCGAAGGTGTGCTTTCGGCCGGGGCAGGGAAGAATGCGCGCCGTGATTGTCGACTGTGCCATCTACCGGGACGGGCGCCGGACGGACGGCCCCGACGACTTCTCCGACGCGCTGGACGAGGCGCGGGCCGTGGGGGACGCCTTCCTCTGGATCGGGCTGCACGAGCCCACCGAGGAGGAGTTCTCCCTGGTGACCAAGGAGTTCGGGCTGCACCCCCTCGCCGTGGAGGACGCGCTCAAGGCGCACCAGCGGCCCAAGCTGGAGATCTACGACGACTCTTTGCTCATGGTGCTCAAGCCGATCGCGTACGAGCCGGACGGCGACACGGTCAGCGCGGACGAGCTGATGGTCTTCGTGGGCGACTCGTTCGTGGTGACGGTCCGCCACGGCGAGAGCTCCCCGCTGTCGGACGTGCGGCGCCGGCTGGAGGCCCAGCCCGGGGTGTTGCGGCAGGGGCCGACCGCCGTGCTGTACGCCGTCAGCGACTCGGTCGTGGACCACTACATAGACGTGGCGGGCGAGCTGCAGATCGACCTGGAGGAGCTGGAGACCCAGGTGTTCGCGCCGAGCGGCAACGCCGAGTCCCAGCACACCGCGAGCCGCATCTACACGTTCAAGCGCCAGGTGATGGAGTTCCGCCGGGCCGCCGGGCCGCTGGCCGGGCCGATGACCCGGCTCGCGGGGACCGGGGTGCCGTTCGTGCACGCGGAGTCGCAGCCCTTCTTCCGGGACGTCGGCGACCACCTCACCCGCGCCAACGAGCAGGTCGAGGGGCTGGACCGGCTGCTGTCCGACATCCTCTCGGCGCATCTGGCGCAGATGGGGGTCCGGCAGAACGACGACATGCGCAAGATCTCGGCCTGGGCGGCGATGGCCGCCGTGCCGACGATGGTCGCGGGCATCTACGGCATGAACTTCGACCACATGCCGGAGCTCCACTGGGTGTGGTCCTATCCCGCGGTGATCGTCCTGATGGCCGGGGTGGTCTTCGGTCTGTACCGGCAGTTCAAGCGGCGCGGCTGGCTCTGACCGCACCGGTCCGGTGCGGCCGCCCCGGACCGGGTCCGGCTCTCAGGCGAACTCGGCGCCCGCGACGGCCGGTGAGCCGAGGGCGTCGCGGCGCTCGGGCTCGGCCAGGCTCACCATCCGGCGCCAGCCGGCCAGCCGCTCGTACGCGTACATCGCGTGGATCCCCGCAGCCAGGGCCGCCGCCTTCGGCCGGGGCCAGCCGAGGACGCGGCCCATGTGGGCCATGACGGCGAGGCTGACGTCGCGGTAGACCCTGATCTCGGCGAGGGCGCACTCGCGCAGGATGCGCTGGATCGTGCGGCCGTGGCCGGCCCGGGCGAGGCGGAGGAGTTCCTCGTGGCAGTAGGCGAGGTGGTTGTCCTCGTCGTGCGAGATCATCCGCACGGCGCGGCCGATGACGGGGTCGTCGGCGAAGTACTTGAGCAGCAGGCGCATCTGCTCGGAGGCCCGCTGTTCGGTGACCCGGCTGTGGGCCAGATAGGTGACGATGTCGCGCTCCGTGAGCGGTTCCTCGCCCTTGAGCCGCGCATGGGCGAGGCCGATCCCGTGGCGCTCCAGCAGCATCGTGTAGTCGGTGTCGGCCGGGACATCGGCGGCGGGCAGCCCGCGCTTCTTCAGCAGCGCGTTGAAGATCCGGCCGTGCTTGTCCTCGTCGGCACCGTGCCGGACGATCTTCGGGGCCAGGGCGCGCTGGCTCTCCGGTACGAGCGCGGCGATGCGGGCGTTCTCCCAGCCCCCCTGCGACTCACCGCTGGCGGCGATGGAGCAGAAGAGCCGGAACGACTCGTCGTCGTCGAGGATCTCCTGGAAGAGACTTTTTGCCGAGAGCATGACTGCCACCTCCGTACCGGTGTCCGCGCACAACGGCTTGCCCGTAGTTAAGAAGTCAAAGGCTCCAGGGCGCTCCGGGCAACCGGAGCGGGCGGCCGGCCACCGCCCGGGGCCCGCTCCGCCCGCTCCGGCCGGTGGCGGTTACTCGGCGGCGCCGGAGCGCTCCAGGGCCTCCGTACCGGCGCGCAGGGCGGCGATCCGCTCCTCCAGCGTGAATCCGGCCGGGGCGAGGGTGAGGGTGGTGACACCGGCCTCGGCGTAGGCGCGCATCCCGTCGGCGATCCGGTCGACCGGACCGAGCAGGGTGGTCTGGTCGATCAGCCGGTGCGGAACCGCGGCGGCGGCGCCGTTCTTGTCGCCGGCCAGGTACTTGTCCTGGATCTCGGCGGCCTCCTTCTCGTACCCCATGCGCTGGGCGAGCTGGTTGTAGAAGTTCTGCTTCCGGCTGCCCATGCCGCCGACATAGAGCGCCGTGTACGGCCGGAACATGTCCGCCAGCCCCTTCACGTCGTCGCCGACCGCCAGCGGGACGGTCGGGCAGACGTCGAAGCCCGCCAGCGGCAGCCCGGCCTTCTCGCGGCCCGCCCGCAGGTGCCGCAGCGCGGTCTCCTCCAGGTGTTCGGCGGACGGGAAGATCAGCAGGGCGCCGTCGGCGATCTCGCCGGTCTGCTCCAGGTTCTTCGGGCCGATGGCGGCGATGTAGAGCGGGATGTGCTCGCGCTGCGGGTGGACGGTCAGCTTGATCGGCTTGCCGGGGCCGCCGGGCAGCGGGAGGGTCCAGTGCTGCCCCTCGTACGTCAGGCGCTCGCGGGCCATCGCCTTGCGGACGATGTCGACGTACTCGCGCGTGCGGGCCAGCGGTTTGTCGAACTTCACGCCGTACCAGCCCTCGGAGACCTGCGGCCCCGAGACGCCGAGGCCCAGGCGGAAGCGTCCGCCGGAGAGGGAGTCGAGGGTGGCCGCGGTCATGGCGGTCATCGCGGGCTGCCGGGCCGGGATCTGCATGATCGCGGACCCCACGTCGATGGACTCGGTCTGTGCCGCGACCCAGGTGAGCACGGTCGGCGCGTCGGAGCCGTACGCCTCCGCCGCCCAGCAGACGTCGTAGCCGAGGCGGTCCGCCTCCTGCGCGACGGCGAGGTTGTCGGCGTCCATGCCCGCGCCCCAGTAACCGAGATTGATGCCGAGCCGCATATCCGCTCCCCTTACTGATCAGTAACGTCTCTGTGCGCCGGACTCTAGCGCGGTGGGACGCCGTCCGGCAGGGGCAGGGCCGCGCCATGGTTGTCCACAGGCTTCCCCGCTCCGGGGGCCCGGACAGTAATCTCTGCGCCCATGGAGCAGAGGCATCTCGGCCGTACCGGCCTTCGTGTGTCCCGGATCGGGCTCGGCACGCTCACCTGGGGCCGGGACACGGACGAGCACGACGCCGCCGACCAGTTGAAGGCCTTCTGGGACGCGGGCGGCACTCTGGTCGACACCGCGGACGCCTACGGGGGCGGGGAGGCGGAGTACCTCCTCGGACGGCTCCTGGGCGGGCTGGTGCCGCGGGAGGACCTCGTGGTGGCCACGAAGGCGGGCAGCGTGCGCGACCCGTACCGCAGGTTCAACGGTTCGCGCGGGCATCTGCTGGCCGCGCTGGACGCGTCCCTGGAGCGGCTCGGCACGGACTACGTCGATCTGTGGCAGGTGCACGCCTTCGATCCGGTGACTCCGCTGGAGGAGACGCTCCAGGCGCTGGACCTGGCGGTCACCTCCGGCCGGGTGCGGTACGCGGGGGTGTCCAACTTCTGCGGCTGGCAGCTGGCCAAGGCGGCGACCTGGCAGCTCGCGGCGCCCGGGGCGCGGACCCGGCTGGCGAGCACGCAGATGGAGTACTCCCTGCTGCAGCGCGGCGTGGAGCGCGAGGTGCTGCCCGCCGCCCTGGACCTCGGGGTGGGGCTGCTGCCCTCGTCCCCGCTGGGGCGCGGCGTGCTGACCGGCAAGTACCGCACCGGCACCCCGTCCGGTTCACGCGGGGCCTCCGAGCAGCTGGCGCCCTTCGTGGAGCCGTACCTCGACGACGCGGCGAGCCGCATCGTGGAGGCGGTCGCGACGGCGGCCGACGGGCTGGCCACCACCCCGCTGCAGGTCGCGCTCGCCTGGGTGCGCGACCGGCCGGGCGTGGCCGCCCCGGTGATCGGCGCGCGCAACGCGCAGCAGCTCACCGAGGCTTTGTCAGTGGAGACGCTTACGCTTCCTGACGAGATCTGCCAGGCGCTCGACGACGTGTCGGCGCCCGTGCACCGCTATCCGGACCAGGACTGGAGCACGCTGTGACTGCGCTTCCCCGGGGGGAGACCCCGGGCCACTCGGCCGAGGACACCGAGGACACCGAGGACCGCTCGGGGCTGCCCGAGGATCGCTCGGGGCTGCCCGAGAGCGGCTCGGACGAGTCCTCGGGGCTGCCCGTCGACGTCGCGGACGGTTCCGCCGACGATCCGGCCGGCGGTTCCGCGACCGGCGAGACCCCCGAGGCCACCACGACGGGCGAGGCGGGTGACCCCCCGGCGGTGTCCGAGGCGCAGGCCGAGCTCGCCGCCCAGCGTGAGCTGCGCAAGCGCATCGAGCAGCGGAAGGCCGAGAAGGCGGGTCCGATCGCGGCGGGGGCGCGACTGAGCGGCACGGCCGCCGATCTGCTGGCCGCCGTCCGCGCGGTGGAGAGCGGCGAGAAGACCGCCTCCGCGTTCTACGAGGCTCCCGCCGCGCGCCCGGCCGCCCCGGTGGCGGAGCGCCCCCGCGCTCCCCTCCCCGCGCCCGCCTCCGCCGCCCCGGTGCCGCAGGAGGCGCCGGAGGAGGCCGTGGAGGCGGTTCGCACCGTGCTGGCCGGGGCGGGCGGCCCGGCGGCGCTGGCTCCGGCGGCCGCCCGGACGCTGGGCGAGCAGGCGGCCGAGGTGCTGCGGCAGGACCCCTGGCAGCTGCTGGCCGTCCCCGGGGTGCGCCCCGAACAGGCGGACGGGTTCGCCCGCGCGCTGCTGGGGCCGGAGTGCGGTCCCGACGACGCGCGCCGGACCGCCGCACTGGTGGGGTGGCTGCTGGAGCAGGCCGCCGTGCGCGGCCACACGGCCCTGGACGTCGTCACGGTACGGGCCGCGCTGGCCGGACACGGAGTGACGGACCCGGAGACGGCCGTGGACGACGCGGTGGCCGAGGGGGTCGCGCTGCTCTTCGAGGAGGGCGTGGACCCGGCCGGGGCCGAGGAGCCCGACGAGGGGTCCGCAGCCGGGGACGCCGGGGACGAACGTGCCGGCACCGCCGGTGAGGACGACGAGAACGCCGGTGCGCAGGCATCGGGCCCCGCTCTGCTGGGGCTCGACCGGTACGCCCTGGCCGAGGAGAGCCTCGCGGACGGTCTGGGCCGCCTGGCCAACGCGTCCGAGAAGGGCGCCGACTGGACGGACGCGGCCTCGGCGGCTCCCTCGCCCTCGGCCGCCGAGCTGATCCGCGCGGTCGCGGGAGCGGGCCTGGTCGTCCACTCCGGGGGTGAGTCGGCCCGCGCCGAGCCCGCCGCCCTGCTGGTGGCGGCCCGAGGGCTCGGCCTGCGCGCGCTGGGTGCCGTCCACAGCACGGACGGCCGCCGCCGGCTGGCCGCCGGGGCCGGGGACCCCGGCGCGGCCGTCACGCTCGCCGGGCTGCTCTCCGGCGCCGAGGGTCCCGGCCGGGACGAGGAGGGGGCGCTCGCGCTCGACCTGCTGGTGGTCCTGGACGCCCCGCAGCTGGACGTGGAGACCGCCGCGGCGCTCGTGGAGGCCCTCGCGGACGGTACGCGGCTGGTGCTGAGCGGAGACCCGGGGGTGCTGGGTTCGGCCGGTGCGGGCCGCGTCTTCGCGGACGTGCTCGCCGCCCGGGCCTGCCCGCAGGTGATCTCCCGCACACCCGATCCCGGGCCCATCGGCGAGCTCGTCTCCGGCATCGGCATCGGTGAGCTGAACCAGGTCGAGGCACCGGGCAAGGAAGTGGTGATCGTGCCGGTGCGGGACGCGGGCGAGGCCGTGCACCGCACCGTGCAGCTGGTCGCCGACTCCGTACCGCGCGCGTTCGGCATCGACGCCGCGGACACCCGGGTGATCACCGTGGGCCACGGCGGCTCGGCGGGCACCCGGGCGCTGAACGCGGCGCTCAAGGAGCGCCTCAACCCCGGGCCCGGCCGGTTCGGCGGCTTCGACCCGGGCGACCGGGTGGTCCACGTGCCCGCGCCCGGCCGGACCGTACCCGGAGTCGTGGTGTCGGCCGGCGCCGAGGGGCTGCGGCTGGACTGCGAGGGCACCGAGGTCGTCGTACCGCAGGGGCGGGTGGCCTCGGCGGTCCGGCACGGCTGGGCGCTCAGCGCCCACCAGGCGGCGGGGACGCGCTGGCCGGCCGCGGTCGTCGTGCTCCCCGGGGACGCGGCGCAGGGACTCAGCAGGCCGTGGGTGTACACCGCGTTCGGCCGGGGCGAGCGTCATCTGTCCGTGGTGCACGGCGTGGACCGGGCGCTGCCCAGGGCCGTGGCCGAGATCCCGGCGCAGGAGCGCACCACACGGCTGCGCGCCCTCCTGGAGGCACTGCCGACGCCCGACGCGTCGTCCTAGGCGTCCTGGGCCGGAAAGTCCTGGGCCGGAGAGTTCTGGGCCCGGGCGGCCCGGAACGTCCTGGGCCCGGAGACGGGCCCCGCGGCGCCTCGGACAGGCCGGTGGCCCGGTGCACGACGCACCGGGCCACCGGTCTTCCGTGGGCCGCCGGGCTCCGCCGGCTGCGGTCAGGCCCCGGACGGGAGGTCGTCCAGGTCGTCGTCGTCGGGATCGTCGTCCAGGTCGTCGTCGAAGACCGAGCTGACGTCGAACCGGCACACCACCAGTTCCGGGTCCACGTCGTCGAACGGGGCCCCGAGCCACTCGCCCGGTTCCGCCGTGTCCTCGGCGGCGGCGATCCAGAGCGTGGAGTCTCCCTCGGCGAGGCCGAACTCCTTGTGACGGGAGGCGATCTCGTCGGGTTCGTACTCGCCGAACAGCACGCCGAGCGCGGCGTGGACGCTCGTACCGACGACCGCGGCGTGGCCGGTGTCGAGGTCGTCCGGATCGGCGTCCGCGAGGCGTTGCGCCTGGGCGAGCAGCCGCTGCGGTTCCGCCACCGCGTAGTCGCGCCGGATCAGCACGCTGAGCGCGCTCGGCTCGGCCGGTCCTGCGTACGGGGGCAGGGAATCGTCCGCGCCCGGGATCTCGAAGGGAGTGACTTCGTCGTGCCGTTCGTAGAGGAGTTCGTCGTAGACCTCGGCGGCGGCGGCGAGAGCGTTGAACGCTTCGTAGACGGCGGGGTCCTCGTCCCCGCTACGGCGTTCGACCGCGTCGAGGTGACGGTCGATCGCGGCTTTGACCGCTTCGGCGGCGGCACGTACCTCGGCAGCGGTGGGCTGCGCAGCATCAGACATGAGGCAGACGCTATCCGTACCGGGGCTCTGCCCGCACAATAGATGCGATGCCGGAATACGAATTTGTCGACGTGTACGTGCCGCGCGGGGTCTCCCGCAAGGATGCGGCCCGACTTTTGACCGACCACGCCGAGTACGGGCACTGGGAGTTGGACCGCCTGACGCTCCGCCACGACGGCAGCCGCAGGGTGCGGTTGCGGCGGAGGATCATCCGCCAGCTCAGGGCCACTTGGTGACGCCAGGAGCGGGCCCCGCGACCGCGGGACCCGCTCCTCCTCGTCATGCACGGCACCGGGTCGGCAGGGCTTCCGTCCGGACCGTGGCGGGCTCGCGCGCCCCGGCCCGGTCCGGTTGGAAGGCCCCTTCCTGTCCTGGTCCCGGATCGGCCGCCTAGGCGGCGCTGCGCGAGCGGCGGTAGAACACCGCTCCGGCGCCGGCGAGCAGCATGCCCGCGCCGGCCGGGATCAGCATGCCGAGATCACCGGCACCGGTCTCCGCGAGCTGCGGAGGGGTGTGCACCTCGGGGGCGGGCGGCTCGTGGGCCGGCGGAGCGACGGGCTCCTCGGGCGTGACCGGGACCTCCGGCACGACGGGCGGCGGAACGTACGTGTCGCCGTTCGCGCAGTCGTTGCCGAAGACCGGGTTGAGCAGGCCCACGATGTCCACGGAGTTTCCGCAGGCGTTGACGGGGACGTCGACCGGTGCCTGGACGTTGTTGCCGGAGAGGATGCCGGGGGAACCCTGCGCGACCCCCTCCGCCGTGGCGCCACCGCCGCCGAGGGCCTTGGTGGAGTCGGTGGCGCGGTGCTTGCCGGTGCCCGGGGCCGCGTTCCCGCCCTGGTGCGCCGAGGAGTCGCCGGAGCCCGCGTGCGGAGCGCCGGACGTCCGGCCGGTTCCGTCGGCCACGGAGCCGCCCTGCGAGGTGTTCGCGCAGCTGTTTCCGAATGCCGGGTTGAGCAGACCGATGACGTCGACGGAGTTTCCGCAGACGTTGACCGGAACCTCGATCGGAATCTGGATGCTGTTCCCGGATGCCACTCCCGGGGAATTCGTCGCGGCGGCTGCCGCGCCGGAGTCGGCGTGCGCGTAGCCCCCACCGAGTGCGAGCACTCCGCCCGCCGCCGCCATGGTGATCAGGCCTTTACGAGTGACCTGTCGCATAGGTGTTTTCCTGCCTTCTGCACTTCCGAATTACCCCCGGACACGACCGTGCGAGGGCCGAATGCCGGTCGGCCCCGGAGCGCATGGCGCGCGCTCCGGGGCCGACCGGGCTCAAACCCTTACGGGTTGACGCTCAACGTCAGGCGTTGACGCAGGTGTTGCCGAAGGCCGGGTTCAGGAGCCCGATCACGGAGATCGTGTTGCCGCACACGTTCACCGGAACGTGGACGGGGACCTGAATGGTGTTGCCCGAGATGACGCCGGGGCTGCCGATGGCAGCACCCTGGGCACCCGCGTCGGCAACGGCCATGCCGGCGCCCGCGAGCACGAGACCACCGGTGACAGCCGCAGCGGCGGCAATCTTCTTGATCATTGTTCCTCCTCGTTGGAAATGCGGTCCCAGCCGCGGACCGCATCACCTGTAACGAGGAGAAATTCAGAGGGCTACGAGCCCAACCCCCCTTTCACTCTTTCCGGTGAGGTACGGACAGGCGGGCGAATTACGTCACCGGGGCGGATCGGAAGCGCGGAGTGCCGGCTCAGCTGTGGTCGATGAACCGGTCCAGCACCCGTACGCCGAACTGCAGGCCGTCCACCGGCACGCGCTCGTCCACGCCGTGGAACATGCCGGCGAAGTCGAGCTCCGGCGGCAGCTTGAGCGGCGCGAAGCCGAATCCCCGGATGCCCAGGTCGTCGAAGGACTTGGCGTCCGTGCCGGCCGACAGCATGTACGGCACGGCCCGCGCGATCGGGTCCTCGGCCACCAGGGCCTTCTGCATGGCGTCCACGAGGGCGCCGTCGAAGGTCGTCTCCAGCGCCTTGTCCGCGTGCACGTCCTCGCGCCGTACGTTCGGGCCGAGGATCCGGTCGATGTCGGCGAGGAACTCCTCCTCGTACCCCGGCAGGAAGCGGGCGTCCACGTGGGCGGTCGCCTGGCCCGGGATGACGTTGACCTTGTAGCCCGCGCCGAGCTGCGTCGGGTTGGCGGTGTTGCGCAGGGAGGCACCGATCAGCTTGGCGACGCTGCCCAGCTTGGCGAGGGTCTCGTCCATGTTCTCCGGGTCGAGCTCGACGCCCAGGGCGTCCGAGAGCTCGTCCAGGAAGTGGCGCAGGGTCTTGGTGACCCGGACCGGGAACTGGTGGCGCCCGAGCCGGCCGACCGCCTCGGACAGCTCGGTGATGGCGTTGTCCTTGTGGATCATCGAACCGTGCCCGGCGGTGCCGTCCACGGTCAGCTTCATCCAGTGCATGCCCTTCTGGGCCGTCTCCACCAGGTAGAGGCGCAGCTGCTCGTTGACCGTCAGCGAGAAGCCTCCGACCTCGCTGATGGCCTCGGTGACGCCCTCGAAGAGTCCCGGGTGGTTGTCGACGAGGTAGCGGGCGCCGTACGTGCCGCCGGCCTCCTCGTCCGCGAGGAACGCCAGCACGATGTCGCGCGGGGGCTTGCGGCCGCTGCGCATCCGCTCGCGGACGACCGCGAGCGTCATGGCGTCCATGTCCTTCATGTCGACCGCGCCGCGTCCCCAGACGCAGCCGTCCGCGATCTCGCCGGAGAACGGGTCGTGGGTCCAGTCGGCCGCGTTGGCCGGGACGACGTCCGTGTGCCCGTGGATGAGAAGCGCGGGCCGGGAGGGGTCCTCGCCCTCGATCCGGGCCACGGTCGACGCGCGGCCCTTGTGCGATTCGAAGATCTGCGGTTCCAGCCCGACCTCGGCGAGCTTCTCCGCGACGTACTCCGCGGCGAGCCGCTCGCCGGGGCCGGAGTGGTCCCCGTAGTTGCTGGTGTCGATCCGGATCAGCTCACGACAGAGGTCCACGACCTCGTTCTCGGCGTTGCCGGTCTTCCCGGACGGACCTGCCTGGGAGGCGCTGCTCTCGCTCACACTGATTCCTTCCACTGTCACGGTGGTGCTCCCCCTCATCCTCGCGCGCCCGCCCCGCGCACCCCAAGGCCGTCCCCCCGACGACATACGCCTGTCACACAGGGCCGCCCCGGGAGCGGGAGCGGGGGCGGCGCGGGGGCTCCCGAGAGGTGGGCCGGAGGCGTGAACCCGGGGGGTGATCGAGGGCCCCCGAATGTTTGGTATTGTTTTCCACGTCGGAACGGGAACGGAACAACGGCCCCGGGAACGACAGACACCTTGTCCGGGTGGCGGAATGGCAGACGCGCTAGCTTGAGGTGCTAGTGCCCTTTATCGGGCGTGGGGGTTCAAGTCCCCCCTCGGACACCAACGAAAGACCCCAGTTCATCTGGGGTCTTTCTGCTTTTCCGGCTACGGTCGCTTCCGGCCGCCCGCCGGCCCGCTCCGCTCCGGAGCACCTCCCCACCGCCCTTCACCGCAGAGGTCACCCCCATGCCCCGCCCCGCGCCCGTCCGCCCGTCGCCCCTGCCTGCGGCGGGGCTCCGTGCCGTACGGCTCCGGGAGGGGGCCCGGTGAGGGGGCGCCGGAGGTCCGTCGCCTCGCCGCTCCCGCAGCGCGAGGGCGTCGATCCCGTGCGGGTGCGGCTGCCCGTGGACCCCGAGGGGGCGTGGGCGACCGTGGGCGACCATCTGCGGGAGCGGTTCGGTGCCGCGGTCGGGCCGGCGCGGGTGGAGGCCATGCTGGCCGAGGGGCTCTTCGTCGGGGCGGACGGGCGGCCGGTGCCGGGGACACGGCCGTACGAGAGCGGGCTCGGGCTCTGGTTCCACCGGGAGTTCGCGCCCGAGGAGCCGGTGCCGTTCCCGGTCGGGGTGGTGTACCGCGACGAGCACCTCGTGATCGCCGACAAGCCGCACTTCCTGGCCACCACCCCGCGCGGCCGGCATGTGACGCAGACGGCGGTGGCGCGGCTCCGGCACGAGCTGGGGCTGCCGCACCTCCAGCCCGCACACCGGCTGGACCGGCTGACGGCGGGCCTGGTGCTCTTCGTCGTACGCCCCGAGGACCGGGGCGCGTACCAGACGCTGTTCCGGGACCGGCTGGTGCGCAAGGAGTACGAGGCGGTCGCCGGGTACGACCCGGGGCTGGTGCTCCCGCGGACCGTGCGGAGCCGGATCGTGAAGGAGCACGGGGTGGTGGCCGCGCGCGAGGAGCCGGGCGAGCCGAACAGCGAGAGCCGGGTCGAGCTGCTGGAGCACCGGGGCGGGCTCGGCCGCTACCGGCTGCTGCCCGCCACCGGGCGCACCCATCAACTGCGCTTGCACATGAGCACGTTGGGACTGCCACTGGTCAACGACCCGCTGTATCCGGTGGTGGAGCCGGAGGGCGCACCGGACGACTGGTCGCGGCCGTTGCAACTCCTGGCGCGGGCGTTGGAGTTCACCGATCCGGTCACGGGTGGGCCGCGCCGCTTCAGGAGCGGGCTGCGGCTCTCCGCGTGGCCGGACCGGTGACCGGGAGGGGTCGCGGCGGTCAGTGACCGCGCGCGATCCACTCCTCCAGGTGCGGGGCCTCCGCGCCGATGGTGGTGGAGTCGCCGTGTCCGGTGCGGACGGTGGTGTCCGCCGGGAGGGCGAGCAGCCGGTCCCGGATCGAGTCGACGATCGTCGGGAAGTGCGAGAAGGACCGGCCGGTGGCGCCGGGTCCGCCCTGGAAGAGGGTGTCCCCGGTGAAGACCGTGGCCAGCTCGGGGGCGTACAGGCAGACGGCTCCCGGGGCGTGGCCCGGCGTGTGCAGGACGGTCAGCCGGGTGCCGGCGACCTCCAGTTCCTGACCGTCCGCCAGTTCGCCGTCGGGCGTGCGGTCGGGGTGGGTCTGCTTCCACAGCGGCAGGTCGTCCGGGTGGAGCAGCACCGGGGCGCCGGTGGCCTCGGCGAGGGCCGGGGCGGCGTCGATGTGGTCGTTGTGCGCGTGGGTGGAGACGATGGCGCGCAGCGTCCGTCCGCCGAGGGCGGCCAGGATGGCGTCGGCGTCGTGGGCGGCGTCGATGACGATCGCCTCGTGGTCGTCGCCGACGATCCAGACGTTGTTGTCGACGTCCCACTCGCCGCCGTCGAGGGCGAAGGTGCCGGAGGTGACCAGGTGGTCGATGCGGGCGGTCATCAGAAGACCACCACCGAACGCAGCACGTCGCCGTCGTGCATCCGCTCGAAGGCGCGCTCGACGTCGCCGATGCCGATGGTCTCGGTGACGAACGCGCCGAGGTCGATCCGGCCCTGCTGGTGCAGGTCGACGAGCATCGGGAAGTCGCGGGACGGCAGGCAGTCGCCGTACCAGGAGGACTTCAGCGAGCCGCCGCGGCCGAACACGTCGAGGAGGGGGAGTTCGAGGCGCATCTCGGGCGTGGGGACGCCGACCAGGACGACGGTGCCGGCCAGGTCGCGGGCGTAGAACGCCTGCTCGTACGTCTCGGGGCGGCCGACCGCCTCGATGACGACGTCGGCGCCGTTGCCGTCGGTGAGGGCGCGGATCGCCTCGACCGGGTCGCCGGTGCGGGAGTTGACGGTGTGCGTGGCACCCATCTTCTTCGCCGTCTCCAGCTTGCGGTCGTCGATGTCCACGGCGATGATCTTCGCCGCGCCGGCGAGCCGTGCGCCCATGACGGCGGCGTCGCCGACGCCACCGCAGCCGATGACCGCGACGGAGTCGCCCCGGCCCACCTCACCGGTGTTGATGGCGGCGCCGATGCCCGCCATGACACCGCAGCCGAGCAGACCGGCGACGGCCGGGGACACCTCGGGGTCGACCTTGGTGCACTGCCCGGAGGCCACCAGGGTCTTCTCCGCGAACGCGCCGATGCCGAGCGCCGGGGAGAGCTCGGTGCCGTCGAGCAGCGTCATCTTCTGCTTGGCGTTGTGGGTGTTGAAGCAGTACCAGGGGCGTCCGCGCAGACAGGCGCGACACTGGCCGCAGACGGCCCGCCAGTTGAGGATGACGAAGTCGCCGGGCGCGACGTCGGTGACGCCCTCGCCGACCGACTCCACGACGCCCGCCGCCTCGTGGCCGAGGAGGAACGGGAACTCGTCGTTGATGCCGCCCTGCTTGTAGTGCAGGTCGGTGTGGCAGACCCCGCACGCCTGGATCTTCACCACGGCCTCGCCGGGTCCGGGGTCGGGGATCACGATCGTCTCCACCCGCACCGGCTCGTTCTTGCCCGGCGCGATGACACCTTGCACCTGCTGCGGCATACCCTGGTCTCCTTCTCTGTGGCGGCTCCAGGCACGGCCCGAGCCCCTGCGACGTCCGACCGCTGTCCGAAGATCGAACTCGGACAAAGGTACGCGCTGGGGGTGGGCGTGCGCGGACGCGGGCGGGGCCGTCAGGGCGCGAGTACGTCCAGTTCGTCCAGGGCGCCGGCCGCGATCTCGCGGGTGAGCCGCTCGGCGGCCTCCGCGTCCCCCTGGCGTACCGCCTCGGCGAGCTTGACGTGCAGGGTCACGGCGGCCGGGTCGGGGTCCTCGAACATCACCTGGTGGTGGGTGCGGCCGGCCAGGACCTCGGCGACGACGTCCCCGAGCCGGGCGAACATCTCGTTGCCCGAGGCGTTCAGCACCACCCGGTGGAAGGCGATGTCGTGGCGGAGGTACTCCTCCAGTCGCTGGCCGCGCGAGGTCTCCACCATGCCGAGGGCGCACTCGGTGAGGGCCGCGCACTGTGCGGGTGAGGCGTACCGGGCGGCGAGCGAGGCGGCGACGGGTTCGATCGCGGACCGGAGCACGGTCAGCGAGCGGAGCTGGCGCGGGCGGTCGGCGCCGGCGAGCCGCCAGCGGATGACCCGGGGGTCGTAGACGTTCCACGCCTCGGTGGGGCGTACGGTCACGCCGACCCGGCGCCGGGACTCGACGAGGTGCATCGACTCCAGGACGCGGACCACCTCGCGGACGACCGTGCGGGAGACCTCGAACCGCTGGGCGATCTCGTCGGTGCGCAGTACGTCGCCGGGCCTGCGCTCCCCCGAGGTGATCTCCAGACCAAGGGCGTCCAGCACATGCGTATGGAGCCCCTGGCTCGTCGTGGTCATGGGGCAAGGGTACGGGGCGGTTCCGGGACACTCCGGTCGGCCTGCGGCACCGGCGCGGGGGCCCCGGAACGCCTGCGGGGGCGGTTCGGCAGGGCCTCACGACATCCCGGGGACCATTAAGTACGACGTTTAGGTCACACTCACTTGAATAAGTACGACCTTATGAGTTTCAGTAATCCCGACGGACCGATGTCGAAGAAGACAGCGAGGCACCAATGAGCACCCCCCACGTCGTCGTGGTGATGGGCGTGGCAGGGACCGGCAAGACCACGATCGGCCCCCTGCTCGCCACCGCACTGGGCGTCCCGTACGCCGAGGGCGACGACTTCCACCCCGAGTCGAACATCGCCAAGATGTCCGCCGGTACCCCGCTGGACGACTCGGACCGCTGGCCCTGGCTGGACGCCATCGGACAGTGGGCGCACGGCCGGGCCGGGCTCGGCGGTGTCGTCTCCAGCTCGGCGCTCAAGCGGGTCTACCGCGACCGGCTGCGCGCCGAGGCGCCCGGCGCCGTCTTTCTGCACCTGACCGGCGACCGCGCCCTCATCGAGGGGCGGATGTCCGCGCGCAAGGGCCATTTCATGCCGACCGCACTGCTCGACTCGCAGTTCGCCACCCTCCAGCCGCTGGAGGCGGACGAGGCGGGCGTCGAGGTCGACGTGACCGGCACCCCTGAAGAAATAACCGAACGGGCCGTCGCCGCACTGCGCCGGCTCGGAAGCTAAGGACCCCTCACCGTGACCAGTCTCAGCGTCGAGACGTTGGCAGCGGACGCCGTCGATCCCATCACCTCCGCGGGCAACGCGCAGTTGGGCATCGCCGTCGTCCTGGGCATCGCCGTCATCGTCCTGCTCATCACCAAGTTCAAGCTGCACGCCTTCCTGGCGCTCACCATCGGCTCGCTGGCGCTCGGCTCCTTCGCCGGGGCTCCGCTGGAGAAGACGATCGCCAGCTTCACGGCCGGGCTCGGCTCCACCGTGGCGGGCGTCGGTGTCCTCATCGCCCTGGGCGCGATCCTGGGCAAGCTGCTCGCCGACTCCGGCGGCGCCGACCAGATCGTGGACACCATCCTCGCCAAGGCGAGCGGCCGGGCGATGCCCTGGGCGATGGTGCTGATCGCCTCGATCATCGGTCTGCCGCTCTTCTTCGAGGTCGGCATCGTGCTGCTGATCCCGGTGGTGCTGCTCGTCGCCAAGCGCGGCAACTACTCCCTGATGCGGATCGGTATCCCGGCGCTCGCCGGTCTCTCCGTGATGCACGGGCTGATCCCCCCGCACCCCGGCCCGCTCGTCGCGATCGACGCGATCGACGCCAACCTCGGTGTCACGCTGGCCCTCGGTGTGGTCGTCGCCATTCCGACCGTGATCCTCGCCGGTCCGGTCTTCTCCCGGTTCGCCGCCCGCTGGGTGGACATCAAGGCGCCCGAGCGCATGGTCCCCGAGCGCGCCTCGGAGGAGCTGGAGCACCGCCCGAGCTTCGGCGCGACGCTGGCCACCGTGCTGCTGCCGGTCGTGCTGATGCTGGCGAAGGCCCTGGTCGACATCGTCGTGGACAACCCCGACAACCACGTCCAGAAGGTCACGGACGTCATCGGCTCCCCGCTGATCGCCCTGCTCGCCGCCGTGATCGTCGGCATGTTCACGCTGGGCCGGGCCGCCGGGTTCACCAAGGACCGGCTGGCCTCCACCGTCGAGAAGTCGCTCGCCCCGATCGCGGGCGTGCTGCTGATCGTCGGCGCGGGCGGTGGCTTCAAGCAGACGCTGATCGACGCCGGCGTGGGCCGGATGATCCTGGAGTTCTCCGAGAACTGGTCGATCCCCGCGCTGCTGCTCGGCTGGCTGATCGCGGTCGGCATCCGGCTCGCGACCGGTTCGGCGACGGTGGCGACCATCTCGGCGGCCGGTCTGGTCGCCCCGCTGGCGGCCGACATGTCGACCGCGCACGCCGCCCTGCTGGTCCTCGCGGTCGGCGCGGGCTCGCTCTTCTTCAGCCACGTCAACGACGCGGGTTTCTGGCTGGTTAAGGAGTACTTCGGGATGGACGTCGGTCAGACGGTCAAGACCTGGTCGGTGATGGAGAGCATCATCTCCGTCTGCTCGCTGGTCTTCATCCTGCTCCTCTCCCTGGTGTTGTAGGGCGGGGGGTGCGGGGCACCTGACGGTCCCCGCCCCGTGCTCGACTCCTCAAGGCGCCCGACCGGTCCGGTCCGCATGCCCATACATGCGTACCGGACCGGCCGGGCGCCTTCGTCATGGGTGCGGCCGTACGCGCCCGGCCGGCGCCCGTCAGCCGAGCGCCGCCGCCGCGGCCCGGCCCGCCGTGCGGCCGGAGAAGATGCAGCCGCCGAGGAAGGTGCCCTCGAGCGAGCGGTAGCCGTGCACCCCGCCGCCGCCGAACCCGGCCGCCTCCCCCGCCGCGTACACCCCGGGCAGCGGGGATCCGTCCGCGGTCAGCACCCGGGAGGAGAGGTCCGTCTCCAGCCCGCCGAGCGACTTGCGGGTGAGGATGTTCAGCCGGACGGCGATCAGCGGTCCGGCCTTCGGGTCGAGGATGCGGTGCGGCTTCGCCGTGCGGATCAGCTTGTCGCCGAGGTACGAACGCGCCCCGTGGATCGCCGTGATCTGGAGGTCCTTGGTGAACGGGTTGGCGATCTCACGGTCGCGCGCGGTGATCTCGCGGCGCAGTTCGTCCTCGTCGATGAGCCCGTCGCCGGTCAGGGCGTTCATGCCGCGTACGAGCGCGCCGAGGTCGTTCTCCACGACGAAGTCCACGCCGTGGTCCATGAACGCCTTGACCGGTCCGGGGACCTCGGCGCGGGCCCGGCCGATGACGTCGCGGACCGATTTGCCGGTGAGGTCCGGGTTCTGCTCGGAGCCGGAGAGCGCGAACTCCTTGCCGATGATCCGCTGGTCCAGGACGAACCAGGTGTAGTCGTACCCGGACTTCATGATGTGTTCGAGGGTGCCGAGGGTGTCGAAGCCGGGGAAGAGCGGGACCGGCAGCCGCTTGCCCCGGGCGTCGAACCAGAGGGAGGACGGGCCGGGCAGGATCCGGATGGCGTGCTTGTCCCAGACCGGGTTCCAGTTCTCGATGCCCTCGGTGTAGTGCCACATGCGGTCACGGTTGATGTGGTGGGCCCCGGCCTCCTCGGCGATGCCGAGCATCAGTCCGTCCACGTGGGCGGGGACTCCGGAGAGCATCTTCGCGGGCGGGGTGCCGAGCCGCTCGGGCCACTGGGCCCGTACGAGGTCGTGGTTGCCGCCGATCCCGCCGGAGGTGACGATCACCGCCTGGGCCCGCAGCTCGAAGGCGCCGGTGGCGGTCCGGCTGCTTGCGGTGCCACGCTCGGCGGCGCTGGGCTCCAGGATCTCGCCGGTCACGGTGTCGACGGCGCCCCCGGTACGGCCGAGGCCCGTCACCCGGTGCCGGAAGCGGAACTCGACGAGCCCCTTGGCGACGCCCTCGCGCACCCGCCGCTCGAAGGGGGCGACGACCCCGGGACCGGTGCCCCAGGTGATGTGGAAGCGGGGGACGGAGTTGCCGTGGCCGGTCGCGTCGTAGCCGCCGCGCTCGGCCCAGCCGACCACCGGGAAGAGCCGCAGCCCCTGCGCACGCAGCCAGGAGCGCTTCTCACCGGCGGCGAAGTCGACGTACGCCTCGGCCCACTTCTTCGGCCAGTGGTCCTCCTTCCGGTCGAAACCGGCCGTACCGAACCAGTCCTGGAGGGCCAGCTCCCGACTGTCCTTGATCCGGAACCTGCGCTGCTCCGGCGAGTCGACGAGGAAGAGGCCGCCGAAGGACCAGTGCGCCTGGCCCCCGAGCGCCTGCTCGGGTTCCTGGTCGAGCAGGATCACGGAGCGCCCCGCGTCGGCCAGCTCCGCCGTGGCGGCCAGCCCCGCGAGGCCGGCTCCGATCACGATCACATCGGCGTCGTACGCCATGGGTTCCATCCTTCGGGCGAGGCGGTGCGGTGTCCGGCCGGGGCTCGGCACCGGAACGGGGCGGCGGACGTGCGTGGGAGCGCCGGCCGGGGTCCCGCGGGCCGGTCCGTGGGAGTCCCGGAGGTCCCGGACGTCGCGGAGCGTGGAAGTTACTGGTGCGTCAGATCTTCGGCACCCCCCGATGCCGGAGTCAACAGGCCGGTCGGACCAATCTCACCGCTCCCCTACACCGAGGGGCATATCGTTCGGAACACACCGTTTCCGCCCGCCCGATCCGAGGAAGAAACCTGTGTCCTTGCTGGTCGTCCTCCTCTCCGTGGGCGCGGCGGCGTGCCTGGGTTTCGGCTTCGTCCTGCAGCAGGACGCCGCCCGCCGCGCCCCGATGAGCGATTTCCTCTCCCCCCGGCTGCTGCTCGACCTGATGAAGGTACGGAGCTGGCTGGCCGGCATCGGGTTCATGGTCTGCGGGATGGTGCTCGGCGCGCTGGCCCTCGGCCAGGGCGAGCTGTCGGTGGTGGAGCCACTGCTGGCGACCAACCTGCTCTTCGCGCTGGGACTGTCGCGCGGGCTCACCGGACAGCGGCTCGGCCGCCAGGGGTGGAGCGGGCTCGTACTGCTCTCCTGCGGGGTCGCCGCGTTTCTGCTCGCGGGTCAGCCGACCGGCGGTCAGGCGGAGACCGATCCGCTGCGGCACTGGCTGATCATCGGCGTGGTGGTGGGGCTCGCGCTGGTCCTCGCCGCCTCCGCCCGGCACGCCCGCCCCGCGGTGGCGCCTTCGCTGCTGGCCCTGGCGGCGGGGTTGCTGTACGGACTCCAGGACGCCCTCACCCGGGAGAGCGGCCAGCTGCTGACCGACGGCGGCTGGCCCGCGCTGGTGGGCAGCTGGCAGCCGTACGTCGTGCTGGTGATCGGTGTGACCGGGCTGATCCTGGTGCAGAGCGCGTTCGAGATGGCGCCGCTGAGGATGTCGCTGCCCGCGCTGACCGCCGCCCAGCCGCTCGCGGGGATCGCCTGCGGCATCGGTTTCCTCGGTGACCAGGTGCGTACGGACCCGGCGGCGCTGGCGGGCCAGGCGGCCGGGCTGGCGGCGATCGTCGCCGGGATCGTGCTGCTCGGGCTGCATCCGGCGCTGCCCGGCGGCAAGGGCGGCGCCCATCCCGCCCGGGACCTGCTGCCCACGGACGGGGGCGGGATCTGACGGGATCCGGCCCGGGTCCGGCTCGGGGGCACGGCGCCCGGGATCCGGCCCGGCTCCGGCTCCGGCTCCTGCTCCGGCTCACGGCGCGGGGTCGGCGGCGTGCTGTTGGATGGGCGGCATGAATCCTGCTGACGAGATCCTGGACATCGTCGACGAGAACGACGAGGTGGTGGGGCGGGCGACGCGCGGTGAGGCGACCGCGCGCGGGCTGCGCCACCGGTGCGTGTTCATCGAGGCGCGCGACGCCGAGGGGCGGGTGTTCGTGCACCGCAGGACGGCCACCAAGATGGTCTTCCCCTCGCACTACGACATGTTCGTCGGTGGCGTGGTCGGCGCGGGCGAGTCGTACGACGAGGCGGCGCTGCGGGAGGCGGAGGAGGAGCTCGGCGTCTCCGGACTGCCGCAGCCCGAGCCGCTGTTCTCGTTCCTGTACGAGAAGGACGGGCACTCCTGGTGGTCCCGGATCTACCAGGTGCGGTGCGAGCTTCCGGTCGATCCGCAGAAGGAGGAGATCGACTGGCACGGCTTCCTCGCGGACGGGGAGCTGGCGGCACGCATCCCCGAGTGGACGTGGACGCCCGACGGGCTGGAGGCGTACCACCGGCTGCGTGCGTTCCGGGACGGGGAGGCGGGCTGACTCCGGGTACGCGAGGAGGGAGGCCGGCTCCGGGGCGTGGGGCGGGCCGGCTCCGGGGCGCGAGGAGGCGGGCTGACCCCGGGTACATGATCACTCCGGCCCGATGTGATCAGAACCGCTCACAAAGGGGCGGATAGGGTGCTCGTGTGAAGGAATTCATACAGAGCCTGCGGTTGTGGTTCGTGCCGCAACGGATCCGCGACGAGGGCGACACCCCGGACTACCGCTTCTCGCTCGCCAACGAGCGGACCTTCCTCGCCTGGATCCGTACGGCCCTGGCCCTGATCGGTGGCGGCTTCGCCGTCGACCAGTTCCTGCCGGGTCTCGCCCGGGGGGTACGCGCGGGCCTGGCGTTCGGACTCCTCGCGGCCGGAGTGCTCTGCGCCCTGCGGGCCGTGAACCACTGGGTCCGCTGCGAACGGGCCATGCGCCGGGGCGAGGACCTGCCCGTCTCCCGGTTCCCGACCCTGCTGAGCCTGGTGGTCGCGGTGGTGGCCGTGGCGATGGTGGTGGTCGTCCTCTTCGGCTGGGAGGGCCGGTGACCGCAGCCGCACCGGAGCCCGCTTCCGGCCCGGCCCGGGACCCGGGCCTCCAGCCGGAACGAACCCGGCTGGCCTGGCGGCGTACCACGCTGTCCGCGACCGTGGCGGCGGTGCTGGCCGGGAAACAGGCCCTGCACGGTGGAGCGACCCTCGGGGCGGTGGTCGCGCTGGCCCTGAGCGCGGCGGCCTGGATCGGCTTCCTGCGGGTGGCGCACCGGCGGGTACGGGCGACCGGTACGGCCCGGCCCGAAACGCTGCCCCCGCGAGCGGCACTGACCGCCGCCGCGTGCACGGTGGCCCTGGCGGTGTTCGCGGCGGCGATGGTGTTCTGAGCGGGACGCGCCGGTGATCCGCGCCCAGCGTGCGCCGCTCACACCCCCGCACGCCCGGAGGCCCGGCCCGAAGGGCGTTTCCCCGTGCCCGGTACGGGCATGCCGCACGGGGGACCGGCGCATCGGCCGGGGCTCCGCCGACCGGCGGATCGCGGCCGGACGAACCGAGGATGGTGGTTGAGCTGCCCGTACCGGACGCTCCCGAGAGGTCCAGCACCGCTGTGATCATCACCAACGGCCGAGGCGAGTACCTCCTGCATCTGCGCGACGCCAACAAGCCGATCTGCGACAGCGGCACCTGGTCCCTGGTGGGCGGCGGCGCCGAGGGGACGGAGACGCCGGACGACGCCATCAGGCGGGAGATCCAGGAGGAGACCGGTCTCGTACTGCCCGACGTCACGGCCTTCACCACGGCGCATGCCGACGGCCCGTACGTCACCGAGGGGCACATCCACGTCTACACCGCCCACTGGGACGGCGACGCGCACGCCCTCCCGGTCAGCGAGGGCATCATGTTCCACTGGTTCGAACTGCCGACGATGGAACATCTGACCATGAGCCCGTGGGCCCACCGGGCCATCAAGGCCCACCACTCCACACGGGCCGGCTGAGTACGGGCCCGCTGAAGTGCGGGTCGCCTGAAGTGCGGGTCGCCTGAAGTACGGGTCGCCTGAAGTACGGGTCGCCTGAAGTACGGGCCGGCTGAACCCCTCGTATGCCCGTGCCGGGTCAGCGCACCCCGCGCGGACGGTACTGGATGCTGACCCTCGGGCCGCAGGCCCGGGTCGTCTTCGGCACCGCGTGCTCCCAGGTCCGCTGGCAGGATCCGCCCATCACGATCAGGTCCCCGTGCCCCAGCGGGCGGCGCAGCGTCCCGCCCGCGTGGTCGCGGGGGCGCAGCAGCAGGTCGCGCGGGGCGCCCACGGAGAGGATGGCGACCATCGTGTCCTCGTACGAGCCCCGGCCGATCCGGTCCCCGTGCCAGGCGACGCTGTCCTGGCCGTCGCGGTAGTGGCAGAGTCCCGCCGTCGCGAAGGGCTCGCCGAGTTCCTCGGCGTAGTGCGCGGACAGCGCATCGCGGGCTTCGGCGAGGACGGGGTGCGGCAGGGCGTCACCTGCCCGGTAGAAGGCCAGCAGGCGCGGTACGTCGACGGTGCGGTCGTACATCCGGCGCTGTTCCCCGTGCCAGGGGACCTCGGTTTCGAGGTGCGCGAAGAGTTCGTCGGCGCCGGACAGCCAGCCCGGCAGCAGGTCGATCCATGCTCCGTGCCCGAGCTCCGTCCGGCGCAGTCCGGTCAGGGGCGCGAGGGCGGGGCCGTCGGACTGGCCGAAGAGCGATGGCTGGAGAAATGAGGACATGAGGCCTACGAGTCTAGTTCATTTGTTCGAATACGGGGGTGCGGCCCATACACCCGGGGCCTCTGCCGCCCCGGGAGGCAGGGGCCCCCGGTCGGGCTGGTCAGCGCCCGCGTTCCCAGGTCCGTAGGACCGCCAGGGCATACGCGACGCGGGTGTCCAGGCTCGCGGAGAGATGGCGGTAGGCCTTGCCCGCACCCCGGTGGTCCAAAACCGTTCCGGCACCGGGCAGACGCCAGCGGGTGCGGGTGGGGCTTCGGAAGCCACCGTCCTCGGCGGTGCCGTCGAAGAAGGAGTAGACCGTCACACAGAGCGCGAAGAGGAACCAGACCGGAGCGGTCACCACGTAGAGCAGCCAGGCGTACCAGGTACCGACCCGGCCCGTGGCTTCCCGCGACGAGCCGGCGAACCGTACCGACCACCGGGTGCGCCGCGGCCAGGGCAGGAGGCGGGAGGCCCGGCGGGTGACGTGGGCCAGGGTGGAGCCTTCGAGCGAGCGGACCTCGTGGACGTCCGGGGCGACAGGGTGGGTCACGCACCACAAGTCGCCGTCCGGCCCGTGGATCCAGAAGGGCGGGGCGGCTGCCCGGCGTCCCGGGCCCTCCTCGGCGCGGGAGGTGAACACCCTGGCGAGTGGCGCGTCTTCGGGGCGCCGCGCGTGGGGCGCGCGGACCGTCGCGGTCATGTCGGCGTCGGGTGGCAGATGGGCCGGAATCGGTTCCGGCACCGGAACGGGGTTGACCGGGGAGATCAGAAACGTGTGCGTCGCGTTGTCCACGGTGTCATCCAAGCGGGTCGACGTCGGAGAGGTGACCGAGCGCGTCACCGACCGCGCTCCGGGCCCGGTCGGCCCGCCCGTGGTTCTTCTCCGATCCGTAGTCGGCCGGGGTGGATACCGGGCGCACGCCTTCCTCGTAGAGGTTCTTGGCGCCGGCTACCGCTCCGTAGCCGCGCGCCGTCCATGACCGGGGGTGATGGAGCGACTGACCCGTCTCGCCGGCCCACCCACGGCGGACCGGGTGCGAGCGCCCCGCCGCCCGCCTCCTCACTCGGGGAGCAGCTCACCCGCACCCGCCTCGGCGGCCTCCGCCGCGGAGTACGAGGAGGTGAAGGTGAAGGCGCGCGGGGACGGGCCGTTGGTCCGCAGGTCGGCCAGCCGCTCCAGCGCCTCGCCGACGGTCGGGACGTGCCCGGCGGGGATCCACCAGAGCACCAGGTGCGCCTCGACGTGCCGGTCGAACCAGTCGCGGCGCTGTCGCACCACTTCCAGGTGACCGCTGCGGTAGGTGAAGTCCCAGAGGGCTTCCGGGGTCTCCCACACCGACATGTTGACGATGACGTTCTCACCGGCCGGGCGCAGGGCCGTGGCGTCGGCCGTTCCGTCCGCCACGAGCCGCCACACGAAGCCGGGCGCGCCGTCCGCCGTGGCGTTGACCGGGTCGAGGGCGTCGACGAACGGTGCGATGCGCGGGTCGTCCAGGGGGTGGAGGAGGGTGGCGACATTGAGCTGGGCCAGGTGGGCGGCGCGCGGGGATGCGGTCATGGCCTCATCCCAGCACGGCCCACTTTTCTATGTCAATGCTCGTTGTTTTTAGAATCCTCGACCACGACACAGCACTCCCCCGGCCGGGCGTCCATCCGGGCACGGACGGGGCCGTCCGTCCCGAGCAGCCCTTCCAGCAGCGCGAGGTTCATGCCGCAGACGAGCGGCGGGAAGCGTTCGGCGACCGCATGGAAGGGGCAGTTGCGCATGCGGACCACGGGGGTCACCGCATCGGCACCCTCCTGGGCGCCCGCACCCTCCAGATGAGGTTCGTAGCCGCGCGCGGCCAGCAGCCGCGCGGCCTCTTCGAGGTCGCCGCAGGCCGCCGCCGGTCCGCGCAGCGCCTCGCCCCGGCGGCGCGCCGCCGCGCGGAGACCGGCGTCGAGGCCGGCCTCCTCGGCAGCCTCGGCGAGGAGTTCGGCGGCGGTGCGGTAGTCGCGGGCGGGGAGCGAGACCGCGAACTCGGCCCGCACCCGCGCGTACACCTTGGCGGGCCGCCCGGCCCCCGGTCCCGAGCGGCCGGACAGCCGGCGACTGGCGCTCTCCAGCAGACCGGCCCCGGCCAGCTTGTCGAGATGGTGCGCGGCCAGGGTGCGCGCCACCCCGACCGCCTCGGCGGCCTCGTTGCGGCCGACCTCGCGGCCCTGGGCCGCCACGTACTCGTACAGGCGGCGGCGTACCGGGTCCTGCAGCATGGCGATCGCGTCGATGTCCTCCACCCGGCCATTCTAGGAACAACGCAGGTTGGAGATAGAAGGCGACGGGGGCGTCCCGCACGCGGGACCCGCCCTACAGAACGGCGTCGAGCAGCCCCGGGAAGCGCGCGTCGAGGTCGTCACGGCGCAGGGTGAGCGAGCGCTGACGGCCCTGGGGGACGTTACGGACGAGGCCCGCCTCGCGCAGGGTCTTCAGGTGGTGGGAGAGCGTCGACTTCGGAATGGGGCCGGAGTCCGGCTGACACTCCGCGACCTCCAGGGAACCGGCGGCGGCGAGGCGTCGCACGATGTCCAGCCGCGCCGGATCGCTCAGCGCGAAGAGGACGCCGGTCAACTCCAGCGCCGCGGTTTCCGGATGGGCGAGATCCCGGGTCGATCCACTCATGGTTCGAGGATACTGGAACTGTCGTGGTTCGAGAAAATTGGAACTGTCGGGCGCGGTGGGCTACGCTCCAACTGTTCGAAAATATTGGAACCATCCTCCTGGAGCTTTCATGCCTCCCGCTCCTCCCACCGCCCCCCACCCCGCTCCGACACCGGCCGTCCGGGGCCCCCGCCTCTCCCGGGCGGCCGGGTTCTGGCTGCTGGCCACGACCCAGTTCACGCTGATGGCCGCCAGCAGCGCGCCCTCCCCGCTCTACTCCGAATACGCCCGCGACTGGGGCCTGTCGGCCACCGCCGTGACCGTCGTCTTCGCCGTCTACGCCCTCGCCGTCCTGGCGGCCCTGCTGGTGGCGGGCGCCCTCTCGGACCATCTGGGCCGCCGCCCGGTGCTGGTCGCCGCACTCGTCGGCGAGGCCGCGGCGATGGCGGTGATGCTGTCCGCCGACGGGGTGGGCCAACTGATCGCCGGCCGGGCCCTTCAGGGGCTGGCCACCGGTGCCGCCGCCGGCGCCATCAGCGCCGGGCTGATCGATCTGCAGCACCCGGGCTCCCGCCTCGGCGCGCTGCTGAACAGCGTCGGCACCACGGGCGGCATGGCGGTGGGCGCGCTGGCCGGTGGCGTACTCACCCAGTACGCGCCCTCCCCGCACGTGGTCGTCTTCGCCCTGCTCGCGGCCGCCTCCCTGGCGCTGGCGGTCGCCGTACCGCTGGTGCCCGAGACCTCCCCGCTGCGCCCCGGCACGCTCGCCTCGCTCCGGCCGCGGGTGTCCGTACCGCACGCGGACCGCAAGGCGTTCCTGATCGCCGCGCCCCCGTTCATCGCCAGCTGGGCAATCGGCGGCCTGTACCTCTCGCTGGGATCGTCGCTGACGGCGGAGATCCTGCACACCGGCAACCACGTCGTCGCCGGTCTCGTGGTGGCGCTGCTGCCCGGCACCGCCGGGATCGCCTGCCTCGCGCTGCGCGACATGGCCCCGCTGCCGATGATGCTCTCCGGCTCCGTGGCCCTGGCCGCCGGAACCCTGCTGACCCTGCCGGCCCTCCTCATGCCGTCGATGCCTCTGCTGCTGGCCGCCACCGTGGTCGCCGGATTCGGCTTCGGCACCGCCTTCTTCGGCGGCTTCCGCATGCTGGCGCAGACCGCCGCCCACGAGCAGCGGGCCCAGCTGTTTTCCGCCGTCTACGTCATGTGCTACCTGGCCAACAGTGTCCCGGCCGTCGCCGCCGGCCTCGCGATTCCCTCGCTGGGTCTGCGCTCCACCGCGACCTGCTACGTGGGAGCGGTCGGCGCGCTGGCCCTGCTGTCGATACCGTTCGGCGTCACCGCCCTGCGGCGCACCGGGCCCGTCCGGGCCGTCCCCGCGGTGGAGGTGGCGTCCGTCACCGCTCCCGGCTCCCTGCTCGGTCCCCGGCCGTGACGGCCTCGAAGGGCGGCAGCAGGGTGCGGGGATCCTGGCCGGATTTCCACAGACCGATCAGGAGCGCGGTCATCGCCTCCAGCTGATCGGCCCGCTCCAGGCCGCCGACGGTGAGCGGTACGTGTCCGAGATCGCGCACCAGAGTGCGTACGGTCTCCAGCGCCGCCTCGTCGTCGCCGCAGAGCGGAACGGCGAGCGGGCCCTCGGGGGTGGCGGCGGCGTGCGGGCCCAGCCGCCACACGGAGTCGGGGAGGTGGTTGAACGCCTTGACCACCTCGGCCCCGGTGGTACGGGCGAGGGTGCGGGCGGCACCCGGGCCGGTGCCGGTGGTGAGCAGCAGACCGGGGCCGATCGCGTTGGTGCAGTCGATCAGCGTCCGGCCGCGCAACGCCCCTGTGCCGGAGCCGAGTCCGGCCAGTACGTCCGCCAGGGTGTCGTGGGGCAGGGCGAGCAGGACCGCGTCCCCGAACCGGGCCGCCTCGCCCAGGGTGCCGGGGCGGCCGCCGGCCCGGGCGGCGAGGGCGCGTGACCGCTCCGGCGACCGGCCGCCGAAGAGCACCTCGTGTCCGGCCGCGACCCAGCGCGTACCGAGTGCGTCCGCCATGTTTCCCGTACCGAGCACGCCGATGCGCATCCGTCTTCCCTCCTCCGTCGCCGCCGCTCTCCGGTGCGGGAGCGGCTCCTGCGACGTTAGGAGATGCGACACCTACCATGTGGTGCCCAAGTGGTCGGCGAAAAGGGGGCGTTGTGGAACGGGTGCTGGCCGACTGCCGGGCGAGACTCGGGTTCGACCTGCTGGCGAACACCTGGAACGCCGTGGTGATCCAGGCACTGGGAGCGGGCCCGCTGCGCCCGCGCGATCTGCGCGCGGCGATCGGCTCGATCAGCTCCAAGGTGCTCAACGAGACCCTGCGCAGGCTCACGGAGTACGCGCTGGTGGAGCGCACGGTCCACGCCGGGGCGCCGCGCCGCGTCGAGTACGCGCTGACCCCGCTCGGGCGGACGCTGCTGGAGCCGATCGCGGCGCTGGGCCGCTGGTCGGCCGAGCACGGGGACGCGTTCGTGGCGGCACAGGGCTGGGACGACTGAGGCGCGCGCCGGTCCGATCCCGATCCGGATCCGGCGCGCACCGGATCGGGGTCGGGGTCAGGGTCGGCCGGCGCGGTGTCACCAAGCGGTGTCACCAAGCGGTGTCACCAAGCAGCACCATCGGGCAGCTCCCCGGGCGGTGTCACCAGCGCGGGATCGCCGGGGTCGCCCACGCGGGGTCGGCCTTGCGCATCGCCGCCGCGTCGTCGCGGTCGCGCATGGTGCCGTCGTCGTCCAGCCAGCGCCGGTGGAGGGCGGCCAGTCGGTCCCGGTCGAGTTCGACGCCGAGGCCGGGTGCGTCGGAGACGGTCAGCCGCCCGTCCTCGAACACGTGGCGGGTGGTGATGACGTCCTCGGTCTGCCAGGGGTAGTGGCTGTCGCAGGCGTAGTCGAGGTTGGGCACGGTGGCGGCGACGTGGGTCATCGCGGCGAGGCTGATGCCGAGGTGGGTGTTGGAGTGCATGGAGAGGCCCACCCCGAACGTGCGGCAGATGCCTGCCAGTTCACGGGTGCGGTGCAGTCCGCCCCAGTAGTGGTGGTCGGAGAGGACGACCTGCACCGCGTCCTTCGCGAAGGCCTCGGGCAGCTCGGCGAGCGTGGTGACGCACATGTTGGTGGCGAGCGGGACGTCCGTGCCCGCCGATACCTCCGCCATCGCCGGGGTTCCGCTCGCCGGGTCCTCCAAGTACTCCAGTACGCCGCCCAGTTCGCGGGCGACGTGGAGCGAGGTCTCCACCGACCAGGCGCCGTTGGGGTCGAGTCGCAGCGGGCGGCCGGGGAACGCCTCGGCGAGCGCGCGGATCGCGGCGATCTCCTCGTCGGGCGGGAAGACACCGCCCTTGAGCTTGAACGAGCCGAAACCGTACTCCCGGGCGAAGCGTCGGGCCTGGGCGACGACCCCGGCCGGGTCGACGGCGGCGCCCCAGTCGTCCGCCTCGCCGCCCTCGGGGTGGGCCGCCCAGCGGTAGAAGAGGTACGCACTGTAGTCGACGGCGTCGCGGACCTTGCCGCCGAGCAGGGCGTGCACGGGGAGGCCGAGCGCCTTGCCGAGCGCGTCCAGGCAGGCGACCTCGAAGCCGGAGACGACGGAGAGCCGGAGCTTGTCGGCCGTACGGACACCCCGCAGGCCACCCGCGTCGACGCCCTCCTCCTCGCCCCCGGCCGCACGGGAGTCGCCGCACACCTCCTCCGCGACGGCGAAGAGGCCGTTCAGATCGCTGACCGACCGGCCCGGCAGCGCCTGGGCGAGCGGGCGGGCGAGATCGAGGTAGACGGAGTCGCCGTACGTCTCCCCGATCCCGGTGACGCCACCCCGTGTGACCACTTCCACGATGAGTCGCGGGGTGTAGGGCTGGTGCACGCCCTGGGTGTTGAGCAGCGGCGGGTCGGCTATGAGAATCGGGGTGAGCCGGACATCCTCGATCAACAACGCTGTATCCATACGTGAACTCTATTCAGGGATACGTCCGTACGCCAGGGCGGACGCCGTCATGGACGCCGTGGTGGACGCCGTGGCGAACACCAGGGCGTCCACCAGGACGGGGATCCGGTGGACACCGGGGCGGGGGCCCGGGTGGACGCCCGCCCCCTGGGCTCGGCCGCACTTCACGGCCGCGGATTCGGGCCACTCACTGGACGACATACCGACTGGTCGGCATCATGGGCACGTTCGGTCCACCACCCCCGGAGGTGCGCGTCATGAGCTCAGTCCCCCCGCCAGGACTCGACCCCGTCCTGCTGCGCGGCCATCTCGACCGCGAGCGGCCGGGGCTGGTGAGCGGACCGCTCGAAGCGCGGCTCATCGAGGGCGGCCGGTCGAACCTGACGTACACCGTCACCGACTCCGTCCGCACCTGGGTGGTCCGCAGACCGCCGCTGGGCCACGTCCTCGCCACCGCGCACGACATGAAGCGCGAGCACCGGGTGATCGACGCCCTGCACCCGACCGCCGTCCCGGTGCCCGAGGCGGTGCTGCTCTGCGAGGACGACTCCGTCATCGGGGCGCCGTTCTACGTCATGGAGTACGTGGAGGGCACCCCTTTCCGTACCGCCGAGCAGCTCGCCCCGCTCGGCGCCGAGCGGACCCGGCAGGTGGTGCTGGGACTGGTGGACACCCTGGTCGACCTGCACGCCGTGGATCCGGCGGCGGTCGGGCTCGGCGACTTCGGCCACCCCGAGGGCTTCCTCGACCGGCAACTGCGGCGCTGGGGGAAGCAGTTGGACGCCTCGCGCAACCGCGAGCTGCCCGGCATCGACGAACTGCACGCCGGCCTCGGCCGCGCGCTGCCCGACTCGCCCGCCCCGACCGTGGTGCACGGCGACTACCGCCTGGACAACGTGCTGATCGGCGCCGACGACTCCGTCAAGGCCGTGCTCGACTGGGAGATGTCCACCCTCGGCGACCCGCTCACCGACCTCGGCCTGCTGGTGATGTACAGCTCCGACCTGGGACTCCCGAAGTCGCCCGTCTCCACGACGAGCGGCGCCCCGGGCCACCCCTCCCCCGCCGAGCTGATCGAGCGCTACGCCGCCCGCTCCGGCCGCGACACCTCCGCCCTCTCCTGGTACACCGCGTTCGCGTGGTTCAAGCTCGCCGTGATCCTGGAGGGAATCCACTACCGCTACACCCTCGGCCAGACGGTCGGCGCGGGCTTCGACCGCATCGGCGAACTCGTCCCCCTCTTCATCGAGCACGGCCTCACCACCTTCCAGGAAGGCTGATCACCCGCATGGACTTCGCATTCGACGCCCGCACCGAGGAGCTGCGCACCAGGCTGCTCACCTTCATGGACGAGCACGTCCACCCGGCGGAGAAGACCGCCGAGGAGCAGCGGGCACGGCTCGCCTCGCCCTGGGAGACCCCTCCGGTGGTGGCGGAGCTGAAGGCCGAGGCGCGCCGCCAGGGTCTGTGGAACCTCTTCCTGCCGGACGCCGAGCACGGCGCGGGGCTGACCAACCTCCAGTACGCGCCGCTCGCCGAAATCAGCGGCCGCTCGCCGCAGTTGGCGCCGACCGCGCTGAACTGCGCGGCGCCGGACACCGGGAACATGGAGGTGCTCCACCAGTTCGGTACGGACGCGCAGAAGAAGCAGTGGCTGGAGCCGCTGCTGGCGGGCGAGATCCGTTCGGGGTTCGCCATGACGGAGCCCGAGGTGGCGTCCTCCGACGCGACCAACATCGAGACCCGGATCACGCGCGACGGCGACGACTACGTCATCAACGGTCGCAAGTGGTACATCTCCGGGGCGATGAACCCGGACTGCGCGATCTTCATCGTGATGGGCAAGACCGACCCGGACGGCGAGGACATCCGTCGCCAGCAGTCGATGATCCTGGTCCCGCGCGACACCCCCGGCCTCGAAGTGCGCCGCGCCATGCGGGTGTACGGGTACGAGGACCACTGGCACGGCGGACACGCCGAACTCGTCTTCACCGACGTCCGCGTGCCGGTGGCCAATCTGATCGGCGAGGAGGGCGGCGGTTTCGGCATCGCCCAGGCGCGGCTCGGCCCGGGGCGCATCCACCACTGCATGCGGCTGATCGGCATGGCGGAGCGCGCGATCGAGCTGATGTGCCGCCGCGCGGTCTCCCGTACGGCCTTCGGCAAGCCGCTCGCCCAGCAGGGCGTGGTGCAGAACTGGATCGCGGACGCCCGGGTGACCGTCGAGCAACTGCGGCTTCTGGTACTGAAGACGGCGTGGCTGATGGACACCGTGGGCAACCGGGGAGCGCACACCGAGATCCAGGCCATCAAGATCGCCACGCCCCGCGCGGTGCTCGGCATCCTCGACGACGCGGTCCAGTTGCACGGCGCCGGGGGCGTGAGCCAGGACTTCCCGCTCGCCGAACTCTGGGCTTCCGCGCGGACCTTGCGCCTGGCGGACGGGCCGGACGAGGTGCACCAGCGTTCGCTGGCGCGGCGGGAGATCAAGAAGTACCTCTGACGACGGGTGCCGCAGAAGCCGGACGGCCGGTGCGCGGGGCGTGTGGGCTCCGCGCACCGGACCGCCGGTCGGTGTCCGCCGGATGCCGGGGATCAGAAGGTCAGTGACCAGCTGTTGATGTACCCGGTGTCGGAGGACGCCGTGTCCTGCACCTTCAACTTCCAGACTCCGTTGGCGACTTCGGACGAGGCGTTGACGGTGTAGGTGGCCACGACGTTGTCCGCCGAGTCGCTGCTGCTCGCGCTCTTCAGCCGGTAGGCGGTGCCGTCCGGTGCCACCAGGTCGACCACGAGGTCACCGCGCCAGGTGTGCCGGATGTCCACGTCCACCTTGAGGGTGGCGGGCGCGTTGCCGGTGCGCCCGGAGACGGTGATGGCGGAGGTGACGGCAGCGCCGTTGTCCGGCACGGTCACGTCCGTGGCGTTGGTGAACACCGTCCCGGCCGGCGGGGTGGCCGTGGCGGCCGAGAGGTTCCAGACCGCGTAGGCGATGGCGTCGCTGTTGCGGTCGAGTGCGGTGTCGTCGATGTTGACGGAGCTGTCGCAGGAGGCGTGGTAGCAGCGGTCGAAGGCCAGGCCCGAGGTGCCGCCCCACTTCTGCGCCTGCGCGGCGGTCTTGATGTAGTCGGCGCCGGAGAAGAGTCCGCCGACCGGGACGCCCGCCGTCTTGAAGGGCGCATGGTCGGAGCGGCCGTCGCCCTCGGTCTCGATCTCGGTCGCTATCGAGAGGCCCGCGTAGTAGTCCTTGAAGGTCTGCTCGATCGTCGGGTCGTCGTCGTAGACGAAGTAGCCGGGGTTGGGCGAGCCGATCATGTCGAAGTTGAGGTAGCCGGTGAGCTTGGCGCGTTCGGTGGCCGCCAGATTGTTGACGTAGTACTTCGACCCGACCATGCCCAGCTCCTCCGCGCCCCACCAGGCGAAGCGGAGGTGCTTGTCCGGCTGGTAGCCGGCCCGGGAGACGGCGAGTGCGGTCTCCAGTACGGCGGCCGAGCCGGAGCCGTTGTCGTTGATCCCGGCGCCGGCGGTCACCGAGTCCAGGTGGGCCCCCGCCATCAGGACCTTCGAGGTGTCGCCGCCCGGCCAGTCCGCGACCAGGTTGTAGCCGGTGGAGCCGCTGGAGGTGAACTGCTGGAGGGTGGTGGTGTATCCGGCGGCGTCGAGCTTCGCCTTCACGTAGTCGACGGACGCCTTGTAGCCGGTACGGCCGTGGGCGCGGTTGCCGCCGTTGGCGGTGGCGATCGACTGGAGCTGGGTCAGGTGGGCCTTGACGTTGGCGAGCGGGATGTCGGGGGCGGCGACCGCCGTCACCGTCGCGGGGGCGGGTACGACGACGGGGGCCGCGGAGTGCGCGGCCCCCGTCGTCACGAACAGGGAGGCCACCGCGAGGGCGGCGGCGGAGGGCAGGGTTCTGCGCAGGACCGGTCTCATCACATGCTCCGATTTCCGTGAAAGGTGACGGAAGGCGCGGGGGGTATCCGGCCGGGGCGGTACCCCCGGCCGGACCTGGAGCTGGTGGTGCGCGGTGCGATGCGGCGTGCGGGCGCGCGTGCGGCGTACGTGTGCGGTGTACGGGTGCGGCGTGCGGTGTACGTGTGCGGGTGCGGCGCGGCGTGCGGAGTTCCGGGCACGCCGGTGCGTGACCGATATTCAGCCAGTTAGCCGTACACGGTCAAGAGCAAGAACCGGACATGACTGTTCGGTCAACGGACGCCGCAGGTTGGGGCGTTACGTGGTTCGCCCACCGGTCACGGCGGACGGCCCGCCGCGCTCCCGCGCTCCCGCGTTCCCGGCCGCCCTCCTCGGCGGCTCACCCGTGCGGAAGCCCGCTCCGTGTCGCTGCCCGGCGCGCGAGCGGTCGGCTGCGAAGGTACGGCGAGAGTTTTCGGCCGGATGCCCCCGAAAGGCGCCGGACGCCATGCCGTCGTGTCCGTCCACGCGTGCGATCCGGGGCCCGGGTTCGGCCCGCGCGGCGCGGGAGGGCCCGGAGGGCGGGTCGGCCGTCCGGCTCGTACCGCCTCGGCAGGAGGGCACGCATGACCACGGGTCAGGGCCACGAAGGCACCACAGCTCGCACCGGCGCCGCCGGCCGCTGGGGCGGCACCCCCGCGTGCGGCCGCCGGGGGTTCCTGCGGGCCGGCGGCGGGATCGCGGCGGCCGCCGCGCTGACGCCGGTGCTCTCCGGATGCTCGGGCGGCTCCGGCGACGGGCTGCGGATCGTGGGGGTCACCGACCAGCAGCAGCCGGTGGAGGAGCTGCTGAAGCTCTACCGCAGGAGCAGACCCGGGGAGTCCTTCACCACCTCGTTCGCGCCCACCGAGCAGATGCAGACCGTGGTCCGCACCCAGCTCGCCGGGGGCAACGCCCCGGACGTGCACGCGGTGTACCCGGGCAGCGGCAGCGCGATGTCCATGGTCGAGCTGGCCAGGGCCGGGCTGCTCACCGATCTCAGTACGCAGCCGTGGGCGGCGAACATCCCGGCGGCCTTCGGCACGGCCTACCGGTACGAGGGGCACACCTACCTCTACTCGGCGGGCAGCTGCCTGATCGGCGCGATCTACAACAAGAAGGTCTTCGCCCGCGCCGGTGTCGAGCCGCCCTCGACCTGGAAGGAGCTGCTCGCCGTCTGTACGAGGCTCAGGGCGCGGGGCGTCGTGCCGATCGCGCTCGGCGCGCAGACGCCGTGGGTGACGCAGCTGATCAGTTACGCGCTGGTGCCCAACGCCGTCTACGCGCACAACGCCCGGTTCGACGACGACATGGCTGCCGGCCGGACGTCCTTCCGGGACTCCGGCTGGGCCGATGCCCTGGGCCGGTACCAGGAGCTCCAGCGCAAAGGTTTCTTCAACGACAACCCCAACGGCACCACGTTCGAGCAGCAGACCGCGATGGTCGCCACCGGGAAGGCGGCGATGGCCGTCCAGGTCTCCGCGGTGCTCGGGGTGTTCCGGGAGGCCACCGGGAGCCCGGAGGACCTGGCGATGTTCCCCTTCCCCGGCGGCGACGATCCGGCGCGGCTGTGGATCCCGGCCGGGATCGTGGTCGGCCTCGGCGTCTCCGTACGGGCGAAACGGGACCCCCGGGCGGCGGACTTCATCGCGTTCCTCGGGAAGCAGGAGAACATCGACCGCTGGGCGTCCGCCGTCTTCGCGATCCCCTTCCGCCGGAACGCGTCCACCGCCGTCGACCCGGTCCTGGAGCCCTTCCTGCCGATCGTGGACGGAGGCCGCGCCGTGCCGTTCATGGACCAGCGGTGGCCCAACGCCGAGGTGCAGCCCGCGCACTTCGCGGCCGTACAGGATCTGCTGTCCGGCGAGACGGACGTCCGGGGCGCGCTCGGGCAGATGGACGACGCCTACCGGAGGGCCTCATGAGCCGCTCGCTCCCCCAGCCCGAAGAGATCGAGCCCGAGGGGACCCGGCCCGGTGAGACCGGGCCCGGGGCTCACCCCGGGAAGACCGGGCCCAGGGGCCGCCCCGGGAAGACCCCGCCCACGATCCCGATCCCGCCGCCCCAGCCACCGGCCCGCCCCCGCGCCCGTACGCGCCCGAGCCGTGATCTCACGGTCCCGCCCTGGGGGTTCGTGGTCCCCGCGCTGCTGGTGTACGCGCTCGTGGTGCTCTACCCGAGCATCGCGGGCGTGGCGTACGCCTTCACCGACTGGTCCGGCATCGGCGACGCCTCGTTCGTCGGTCTGGCGAACTTCCGGGCGCTCCTGGACGACCAGCGGACCCTGGACTCGGTGGTGAACACGCTGCTGCTGACCGTCGCCGTGGTCGTCGTGCAGAACGTCGTGGGTCTGCTGCTCGCGCTGGGGGTCGATACCAACATCCGGAGCAAGTCGCTGCTGCGGGTGGTCTTCTTCGCCCCCGCGGTCGTCAGTCCGGTGATGGTCGCGTTCCTGTGGAAGTACGTCTACAACCCCGAGCCGACCGCCGGGCTCAACGGCCTGCTGGGGGCCGTCGGCCTCGGCGCCCTGCGGCAGGACTGGCTGGGCGATCCGTCGCTGGCGCTCTGGTCGGTGGCCGCGATGGTGGTCTGGCAGTACGCCGGGTACTCGATGGTCATCTTCCTCGCCGGGCTCCAGGGGGTGCCGCCCGAGCTCCACGAGGCGGCGAAGATCGACGGCGCCGGGACCTGGCAGCGGTTCCGGTACGTCACCTGGCCGATGCTCGCCCCGGCGCTGACCGTCAACCTCATGCTGTCGACCATCGGCGGTCTGAAGCTCTTCGACCAGGTGTACGCGGCCACCAACGGCGGTCCCGGCACCGCCAGCGAGACCCTGTCGACGGCCCTCTTCAAGGAGGCTTTCGTGTACGGCAAGTTCGGCTACAGCACCGCCGTGGCCCTGGTGCTCGCGCTCTTCGTCGCGGCGGTCTCGCTGGTCCAGCTCCGCTTCCTGCGGGCGCGGGAGGTGACCGCGTGACCCGTCCGACGCCCGCCAGGTCCGCGAAGCAGGCACGGTCCGTGAAGTCCGTCCGCCGCCGCGCCCGGTACGGGAGCTACGCCCTGGAGCTGGTGATGGTCGCCGTCGCGGTCCTCTTCCTCTTCCCGGTGTACGCGCTGATCACGCTGGCGCTCAAGGAGCCCCGGCAGATCGCCGACTCCCCGCTGGGCCTGCCCGCCCCGCCCACCGCGCACAACTTCACCCACGCCTGGTCGTCCGCCTCGCTGGGTCCGGCGCTCGTCAACAGCGCGGTGATCACCACCCTGAGCCTGGTGCTGCTCGTGGTGGTCGGCTCGACGGGCGCGTACTTCCTGGCCCGCCGGGCCCAGGGGCTCGGGTACGGGCTGTACATCCTCTTCCTGCTGGGGATCGTGCTGCCGTTCCAGCTGGGGATGATCCCGCTGTACAAGCTGGTCGACAGTCTCGGCTGGCTCGGTACGTACCAGGGAATGGTGCTGTTCTACACCGGCATCCAGCTGCCGTTCACCGTGTTCCTCTACACCGGTTTCATCCGCACCCTGCCCGCCGACTACGCGCAGGCCGCGCTGATCGACGGGTGCGACCACCGGCAGGCGTTCACCCGGATTGTGTTCCCGCTGCTGCGGCCGATCACCGGCACGGTGATCATCCTGAACGCCGTCTTCGTCTGGAACGACTTCTTCACCCCGCTGCTCTACCTGGGCGGGTCGGCCAGGGAGACCGTGCCGGTGGGGGTGTTCTCCTTCGTCGGCCAGTACGTGTCGGACTACGGGCTCGTCTTCGCCGGGCTCGTCCTGGCCGCGCTGCCGGTCCTCGTGGTGTTCCTGCTGCTCCAGCGGTACGTCATCAAGGGGTTCGCCGGGGGGCTCAAGGGCTGAGCGCCCCGGCGACTCGGTCTTACGGCCGCAGCGCCCTCAGCAGCAGGTCCGCGAGGTGGTCGGCCACTTCCTGCTTGGTGAGCGGCCCGTCGGGGCGGTACCAGGTCGAGAGGTGGTGGATCGAGCCGAAGTGGTAGTCGACCACGAGGTCGGCGGGGCTGGCGAGGGAGAAGACGCCGGACCGCTGGCCCTCCTCGATCAGGGCGCGGAAGCGCTCGTGGTAGCGGCGGCGTTCGACGCGTACCTGCTTGTTCTTCTCCGGGCTCAGGTGGTGCATGGAGCGGAAGAAGATCGAGGCGTCGTCGAGGTTCTCGATGGTCGTCACGACCACGTCGGCGGCCGCGTCGCGCAGCCGCTTCTGCACCGGTTCGTCGGCGTCGGCGAAGGCGTCGAGGCGCTCCTGCTGGAGGCGGAGCACCCGGGCGTAGACCTCGTGGAGGAGGTCCTCCTTGGAGCCGAAGTAGTGGTACAGGGCGCCCTTGGTGACCCCGGCGGCCTCGACGATCTCCTGGACGGAGGTGCGGTCGTACCCCTGTTCCGCGAAGAGGCGGGTGGCGGCGGCCAGCAGCCGTTGGGGAACGGGGACCCCATTCCCTTCCCTAGCCTTGGCCATCGCCGCCACCTGCCCTTCTTCCCACCGTGAACCTGTCTAACGCGGTGAACGCAGTTCCCGCCTGAGGATCTTCCCACTCGCCGTCTTCGGCAGCTCGGGCAGGATCTCGACCTGGCGCGGGTACTTGTACGCGGCGAGGCGTTCCTTGCAGTACGCGCCCAGTTCGTCCGGCCCCACCTCGGCACCCGGCCGGAGGCTGACGTAGGCGCGGACGGTCTCGCCGCGGTAGGCGTCGGGAACGCCGACGACGGCGGCCTCGCGTACGGCGGGGTGCGTGTAGAGGACGTCCTCCACCTCGCGGGGCCAGACCTTGAACCCGGAGGCGTTGATCATGTCCTTCTTGCGGTCCACCACGTAGAGCCAGCCCTGGCGGTCCATGAAGCCGATGTCGCCGGTGCGCAGTTCGCCGTCGGGGAAGGCGGCGGCGGTGGCCTCGGGGAGGTTCCAGTACCCCGACACGACCTGGGGGCCGCGCACCGCGATCTCGCCCTGCTCGCCGAGCGGCACCTCCGCGCCGGTCTCGTCGAGGATGCGGACGAGGGTGTCCTGGCTCGGCACGCCGACCGACAGGGTGCCGGAGACGGGGTCGACGGGTGCCTCCCGGTGCGGGGGAACGGCGGCGCAGGGGGCGGTGCACTCGGTGAGGCCGTAGCCGTTGCGGATGTACGGGCCGAAGCCCGCCCGGAACTTCTCCACCAGCGCGGGCGGCAGCGGTGCGCCGCCGGAGGAGATCACCGCGAAGGACTCGAAATGGGCGGGGGTGGCGTCGGGGTGGGCGGCGAGCGCCATGAAGGCGGTGGACGGGCCGACGGTGTAGGCGGGGCGGTGGGTGGCGAAGGCTTCGAGGACCACACTCGCCTCGAACCGGTAGGCGAGCACCAGGGTGCCGGCGTTGGCGAGGCAGGCGGCGAGCTGGCAGACCATGCCGGTGATGTGGAAGAGCGGGGCGAGGGCGAAGTAGGCGGCGCCCTCGGGGACCGGGTGGTCCTTGCGCTGGCGTTCGGCGTTGACCATGACGTTGCCGTGGGAGTTCATCGCCCCCTTGGGCTTGCCACTGGTGCCGGAGGTGTAGCTGATCAGCGCGGTGTCGGCGGCGGTGAGCTCACGGTCCTCGGGGGCGGGGAGCCCCTTGCGGGCGACGGTCACCAGGTCGTCGGTGTCGCCGGGGACCGGCAGCCGCTCGAAGCCGAGGACACGTGGGTCGTTCTCGGTCTGGAGGTCGAGCTCGCAGGCGGTGACGGCGATCGTGACCCCGGGCGCGGCGGCCGCGGTGTCGCGCAGGTACGACTCCCAGGCCCGGTCCGAGCAGAACAGCGCGGTCACTCCGGCGTCCGCCAGGACGTGCGCGACCTCGCCGGCCTTGTACATGGGGTTGAGCGGTACGACGGTGGCGCCCGCCTTCCACGCGCCGAGCAGGGCGAGGACGAAGTGCGGGGTGTTCTGGAGCATGATCGCGACGCGGTCGCCGCGCCGCAGGCCCCGGGCGGCGAGGTGTCCGGCGACGGAGTCGCTCAGCTCGTCGGTCTCGCGGTAGCCGAGCCGTCCGTCGAAGTAGGCGAGGGCGGTGTGTCCGGGGGCGCGGGCGACGGCGTCCCGGAAGGCGTGCACCACCGTCTCGGCGGGCTCGGTCGGGGTGAGCTGCGTCGCGGAGAGCAGCCCGGTCCAGGGCTTCGCGGCGTACGGGGAGGGGGCCGCGGCGGTCGGGTCCGGCACGTTCGTGGCCGGGGTGGCCGTGTCCGGGGTGCTCGTGTCCGGGGTGGTGGTCATGCGCGGGTCCCCTTCTCCCAGGTGCGCTGGAGTTTGTTCATGCCGCCGATCCAGTGGTCCGGGTCGCTCGCCCGGGCCCGGTAGTAGTCGGCCACCTCGGGATGCGGCAGGACGAGGAAGCGGTCCTTGCCGATCGCGTCGAAGAGGGCGTCGGCGACGGCGTCCGGCTCGATGGCGGTGGGGGCGAGGACGAGCTCGCCGGCGGATCCGGCGGCGGTGAGCATGTCGGTCCGTACGCCCTGCGGGCAGATCGCGTGGACCTTGATCCCCCGGTGGCGGTAGGTGAGCGAGAGCCATTCGGCGAAGGCGACGGCCCCGTGCTTGCTGACACTGTAGGGCGCGGCGCCGATCATGGTGAGCAGACCCGCGGCGGAGGCGGTGGTGACGAACCGGCCGCTGCCGCGCTCCAGCCACTCGGGCAGCAGGGCCCGGGCCGCGCGGACGTGGGCCATCACGTTGACGTCCCAGGCGGCGGCCCACACCTCCTCGTCGGCGAAGACGTCACCGGGCGAGGCGAGTCCGGCGTTGGCGCAGAACACGTCGACGGTGCCGCCGAGGGCGTCCCGGGCGGCGTCCACGATCCCGGAGGCGTCCCCGGCGATCGCGGTGCCGCCGATCTCCCGGGCGAGCGGCTCGATCCGTGCGGCGTCGAGGTCGTTGACGACCACCCGCGCACCCTCGGCGGCGAATCTCCGGGCCAGGGCGGCGCCGATGCCGCCTCCGGCTCCCGTGACCACTACGCCGGCACCTTGCACCGTACTCATCGGGTCCTGCCTCTCTGCACGACTTCCCCAGCAGACTAACCAGTCGGTATGTGATCGGGGAAGGGGGCGCGGGAAGGTCTGGTGTTCTGCCCAGCCGACGCGGGCGGGGCTTGTGAATCCGCCCGCCCGAGATCGTTCCGTACGGGCCCCGCGCGCGCTAGCGTGCATGCCCATGACAGTCCGCGCGATCATGGAGGTGGCTGGATGAGCCTGACCAGACGGGGTGTACTGGCGGCGGGCGGGGGCCTGGGAGCCCTCGCGGTGACCGCCGCCGGCGGGGGTACGGCGGCCGCCGCGGGCGGCCACGGCACCGGCCCCGGGCGCGGCGGGCGCGGGCCGGTCCGTACCGGCTTCGACCGGCTGGCCGCCGACGGCTACCGGCTGCTGGCCGGCGAACGCGTGGGCATCGTCACCAACCCCACCGGCATCACCTCCGACGTGCGCCACATCGTGGACGTCATGCACGCCGACGACCGGGTGAACCTCACCGCCGTCTTCGGCCCGGAGCACGGCTTCCGGGGCACCGCCCAGGCGGGCGGATCCGAGGGGCGCTACGACGACCCGGCGACCGGACTGCCGGTCTACGACACGTATCTGAAGAACGGCCAGCCGCTCGCCGACGTGTTCACGGCCTCCGGCGTGGACACGGTCGTCTTCGACATCCAGGACGCGGGCGCCCGTTTCTACACGTACATCTGGACGCTGTACGACTGCATGGAGGCGGCGGCGCTCGCGGGCAAGCGGTTCGTCGTCCTGGACCGGCCGAACCCGGTCACCGGGCGTGCGGCGCTCGGTCCCGTGCTCGACCCGGCGTTCGGGACCTTCGTCGGGCGGCGTGAGATCGCCCAGGCGCACGGGATGACCGTCGCCGAGCTGGCGCTCTTCTTCAACACCGAGTTCTTCTCCGCGCGTCCGGTGGATCTGGACACGGTGACGATGTCGGGGTGGCGGCGCTCCGACTTCTTCGACGCGACGGGCCTGCCGTGGGTGCCGCCGAGCCCCAACATGCCGACGGCGGACACCGCGCTCGTCTACTCCGGCACCTGCCTCTTCGAGGGGACGAACCTCTCCGAGGGGCGCGGCACCACCCGTCCGTTCGAGCTGCTCGGGGCGGCCGGGATCGACCACCGCTGGGCAGCCGCCGCCAACGCGCTGGAGCTGCCCGGGGTCCGCTTCCGCGAGGCGTACTTCGCGCCGACCTTCTCCAAGTTCTCCGGAGTCACGGTCGGCGGGGTGCAGCTCCACGTGGACGACCGCGAGGTCTTCGACCCGGTACGCACCGGCATCGCGCTGCTGGTGACCGCCAAGGCGACCTGGAGCGGCTTCGCCTGGCGGGCCGACAACTGGATCGACAAGCTGACCGGCAACACCCGGGTCCGCACCATGATCGACGCGGGCGCGGACACCGACGAGGTGGTGGCCGCCTGGCGTTCGGACCTCGCGGCCTTCCGGGCCAAGCGGAAGAAGTACCTGCTGTACGGGGGGTGAGCGGACGCGGTCCGGGTCCGGGGAAGCGCTCGGCTCCCCCGCCCGGCCCGGGTCTCACCAGGGCAGCGGGCCCTCCGCGTCGAAGTAGCCGCCGGTCGGGCCGTCCGGGCCCACCAGCGCCATCCGCACGATGATCTCCGCGCCCTCCTCCACGGTCTGGGTGCCGGTGCGCGCGTTGAGGTCGGTGGCGGTGTAGCCGGGCTCCACCGCGTTGATCCGCATCCCGGGGAACGCCTTGGCGTACTGCACGGTGATCATGTTGACCGCGGCCTTGGACGCCGGGTAGGCGACGCCCGGGTACGCGGAGGCCGGGTTGCCCGGGGTGGCCATCCGCTCCAGCGAGGCGAGGCCGCTGCTGAGGTTGACCACGACCGGGGCGGCTGAGCGTTCCAGCAGGGGCAGGAAGGCGTGGGTGACCCGCACGGTGCCCAGCACGTTCGTCTCCAGGATCGTCCGCATCGAATCGGCCGTCTCAGCGCCCGCGCCGAGGACGCCTCCGTCCGGGGTACGTCCCTCGATCCCGGCGTTGTTGATCAGTACGTCGAGTCCGCCCCCGTCCTCGATCGTCTTCGCCGCGGCCTCGACCGAGGCGTCGTCGGTCACGTCGATGAGGACGAGCCTGGCGCCGATCCGTTCGGCCGCCCGCCTGCCTCGTTCGGCGTCGCGGCTGCCCAGGTACACGGTGTGCCCGGCGGCGACGAGCCGGCGGGCGGTCTCGAAGCCGAGACCCTTGTTCGCTCCGGTGATCAGTGTCTTCGTCATGCCTCCCACTGTCCGGCCCGGCCGGGGTGCCTGCCAGACGTCCCGTCTTCCTGGGACCGGCGGTACCAGGAAGACGGGCGGGCGCCGGTGCACACTGGTGGGCATGGCGAAGGCGGAGTTCGGGCAGGCGGTGCGCCGCTGGCGCGACCGGGTGCCGCCCGAGGCCGCGGGGCTGGTACCCGGTGGCCACCGGCGTGCGGCGGGGCTGCGGCGCGAGGAGCTGGCGATACTCGCCGGGATCTCCGCCGACTACGTGACCCGCCTCGAACAGGGCCGGGCCACCCACCCGTCCGGGCAGATCGTGGAAGCCCTCGCCGGGGCCCTGCGGCTGTCGGGGGCGGAACGCGAGCACCTCTTCCGGCTGGCCGGTCTCGCGCCGCCCGGTCCCGGCACCGTACCCACCCGCATCTCGCCCAGCGTCCACCGGCTGCTCGACCGGCTCACCGGCACCGCGGTCGCGGTGTACGACGCCACCTGGACGCTGCTCCTGGCCAACCCGCCGTACGCGGCGCTGATGGGCGACCCGGCCGGGTGGCGCGGCCACGAGCGCAACGGGGTCTGGCGCAATCTGCTGGGCCCCGGCACGAGCCGGGTCCGCCAGACCCCGGAGGAGCGGCGGAAGCTCGAAACGGTACTGGTCGCGGACCTGCGCACGGCCGCCGCCCGCTATCCGGGCGATCCACGGCTCGCCAGCCTCCTGGTGGAACTGCGGGCGGGCAGCGCCCGGTTCGCCGAGCTGTGGGACTCGGGGGCGGTCGGTACCCACGAGTCGGCCCGGAAGACGATCGACCATCCCGACGTGGGAACCCTCACCCTCGACTGCGACGTGCTCACCGTCGCCGGGGACGATCTGCGCGTGATGGTCTACACGGCCGAGCCGCGCACCGAGGACGCCGAACGCCTGGCACTCCTCACCCTCCTCGGCACACCGGCGGTCGGCTGACCCCCGCGCGCGGACGCGCGGTCCCGGTGAAGGGGTGGGCCACACCCCCGCACCGGGACCGCCTGTGCGTTCCGTTCCGCTCCCCTACCGGTGCGAGGGGAACTCCACGACCTGCTGGTAGGTCGGCCGGTTCTGCCACGGGATCGTCTTCTGGGTGATCCCGCCCAGCGCGCGGTGGATGATCGCGTCGCTGCACCACTGGTTGCCCGCCGCGCAGTTGTCGTCGCCCGGGTAGACGGTGGTGGCGGGCTTGGCGGCGGCCTGCTTCAGGGTGGTGAGCAGGGCGTCGCGGCAGGTGGCGAGGACACCGTTGCCGCAGTAGGTGTGGGCCAGCGGCCCCTGGACGTTCTCGCCGAGGACCTGGCGCAGGTCCTTGTCGGCGAAGGCCCACCAGCCGTACTGGAAGGCGGAGCCACTGTGCGCGCCGCTGGGTCCGTGGCTGGCGGCGGGGGACTCGTCCACCGCGAGGTTCACGGCCAGGGCGTCGTAGAGCGCGTCGCCGAGGCCGGGCCGGAACTCCGCGTCCATCAGCGCGGGCCACCAGGCGTCCATGACGCGTACGGCGTCGGCGTTGGCGTACGTCCCCGAGCCCGCGGCCGTCTCCTTGCGCTGGGCGCCGGCCGCCTGCCAGGTCTCCAGTTGCTTGACGACCGCGTCGAGGGCGGTGTCGGTGACGGGCTGGGATCGGATGATCTTCAGCAGCTCGGGCAGCAGCTGCTCACCCCGCAGGTCGGTGACGGCGGCCTGCTCCATCGCCCTGGTCAGGGAGGCGCGGGTGACGCCGCCCTGGGCGACCAGCGCGGAGACCCGGTCGTCGAGCAGGTCGGCCCGGTGCACGGCGCCGAACCCGAAGCCCGCGGAGGCGTACCCCTTGGCCTGCCGGTTGTTCCAGGAGACGTAGTAGTCCTGGCCGCTGGAGTGCGGGTGCGCGGCGAAGGACGTGTAGGTGGCGGTGTTCGCCGTGGGGTCGAAGTTCTGCCATTCGTACGCCCGGTCCGCCGCGATCGGCAGCGCCGGGTCCACGCCCTCGGCCCGCTCCGGGTTCATGCCGCTGTTGTAGTAGGCAGTGGTGCGGGAGTCCGCGTAGAACCAGTTGAAGGCGTAGTCGATGTTGCTCGCGGCCTGCTGGAAGGAGGCCGCGTCGGTCACGTACGCGGGGTCGTTGAGCATCTGGAAGCCGATGATGGAGTCGGCCTCGTGGCGGTAGGTGGTGCGCAGCGAGGTGTACGCGACGGGTTTGCCGCCCACCGTGGCGCGGTGGGTGACGATGCCGTAGTTGGTGCGCCAGACCTGCATCCGGTAGGAGCCGGCGGCGGTGGAGTCGGCGGTGCTGGGCTTCCAGGAGTTGACGCGCTCCATCTTCTCCATGGGCGTGCAGGTGCCCCGGTAGAGGTAGGAGGCGGAGTTCTTCGTCGGGGTGGCGCCGCTCGCCTCGCAGAGCGGGACGGCGTAGGTGTCGGTGATGTCCTGGGCGGCGGAGGTGGCGCTCCAGGCGTAGTCCTCGCCGCGTCCCATCTGGACGTACATGCCGACGCCCGCGAAGGAGACGCCCCGGGCGCTGATGCCGGGTCCCTGGATCTCCTGGAGCATCATCAGCTGCGGGGCGAAGTAGCCGGTCTGGGGTCCGAAGACGGCGACCGGGTTCCCGCTGGCGGTGCGGGAGCCGGAGACCACCAGGGCGTTGGACATGCCGCGCTTCTGGGCGTCGGTGCCGGAGCCGGGCAGGGTCCCTTCGGGGATGACACCGTCGTCGAAGACGCCCTGGAGCGGCTTGAGCGCGGCGGGCGCGGCGACCGGGGCCTTGAGGTTGGTGCCCGCGGAGCCGGTGCGGTCGTAGATCAGGGGTTCGGCGGTGACGGAGCCCTTGTCGGGGAGGGCGGTGCCGCGTGCGGTGGCGGGCTTCTGGGCGTACGGGAAGGAGGTGCCGTCGTGCACGGTGAGGACGGCCTCCGGGTCCTCGCGCTGCCGGAACGACTCCCAGACCCGGGTGCCCTCGGCGACGCCGTACTTCTCCTGGGCGGCGAGCAGCGAGAGCGCGGCCTGTACCTCGCCGCCGCCTCCCCCGCCGAACTGGCCGCCGACGACGGTGGCGATGGCGATCAGGTCGGTGAGCTTGAAGGGCACGATCTCGCCGACGTTGGTGATCGAGTCGATCTTGCCGGTGAGGACGTACTCGCCGGGGAAGTTGCGGCTCGACTTCGCCTTGTCCTTGTAGGCGTTGATGCCGTCGATGTAGGCCTGCGCGTCCGACATGGCCAGCTCGCCGCGGGTGCCCTCGGTGGTCCTGATCCGCTCGACCTGCGCTTGGAGGTCGGCCTCGGTGTACGGGGCCTGCGGCCAGAACTGCTGCTCCAGGCCCTGGTTGGCCAGCGCCCCGCCGGCGAAGGAGGTGAGTTCGCCGCGTCCGATGTGGCGGAAGAGGTCCATCAGCCAGAGCCGGTCCTGGCCGGCCGCGTATCCGGCGCCGAACTCGGTGCCGTAGCGGGTGGTGCCGACGATGTGCGGGACGCCGGTCTTCTTGTCCCGGGTGATGGTGACGTCGCTGCGGGGCGAGACGGTGGACTCGACCTGACCGGAGGGGACGCCGAAGGAGGCGTCGTTGAAGAAGTCGGTCAGCTTGGCGTCGGTGAGGGTGCTCTGGCCGGAGATCAGCGAGGTGTAGCGGTCGAGCTGGTCGTCGCTGTGGGAGGGGTGGGTGCCGAAGAGCTTGTTGCCGAGGATGTCGGCGAGGGTGGCGTTGCCGTTCGCGCCGGGCGGCAGGATGTCCGCGCACTGCCCGGCGCAGTGGTCGGTGACCGCGGTGACCGCGGTCTGGGCGGCGCCGGCCGGGAGTGATCCCGCCAGCAGGGAGGTTCCGAGTGCGAGGACGGCCGCGAAGGTCGCGGCGAGCTTGCCGGTACGTGTACGTGGGGGCATGCGTACTCCTCAGGGAGGCCGATGCGCCGGAGATTACCGACGGTAAGTCGGGTCCGTAAGGTGAGCATCAGTCACCTTTGCCGAATCGTCACCCGCCCCGCCGGAGCCCTCGCCGGGCGCCCTCGCACGGCCCCGCGTACCGCCCGGTGCACCCCACCGCGTACTGCCCGGTGCACCCACCGCGTACCGGCTCTCGCGCCGCGCCGCGTACCACCCGGCGCACCACCGTCCGATCCGTGGCCGGAAATCATCTTTCGGGGGCACCAGAACGGGCAGGCGTACGTCCACTCCACGACAGGAACACCGAACGACGGAGGTGGCGGTGGCATGGCCGGTTTCCGGAGCCTCGCGAGACAGGTCCGAGACCCCCGGGCCGATCTGGCCCTGCGGCGGTATTCGCTGCGCAAATGCCTGGAGCGCTTCGCCCCCTACGGGCACCGCGCGACCTGGGACCATCTGTGCGCCCGGCACGGGTTCGCCCCGGAGGACCGGGCCCCCGACCCCGCGCGGCTGACGGGCGCGCTGACCGAACTGGAGGCCGCCCGGGCCCTCTGGCTGTCGTACGAGGCGGGGTTCGCCGAACGGCGGCGCCGCGAGAAGCGCGAGGGGCTGCGCAGGCCCGGCGGCTTCGACGCCTGGCACCGGCGGATCTGGGGCGGCAACGGCGTGGCCCGCTGCGCCGACCCCGGTACGCACCCGAGCGCCCCGCTCCCCGAGGTGCTGCTCCGGCTGATCACGGCGCTCGGCGCGGAGCCCGGCACGGCTTGCCCGGTCTGCGCGGAGACCCGGATCGTCTGGCGCCAGGACCTGCGGCGCGAGCCCCGGTCCGGACCGGTGTGCACAGGCTGCGGCATCCTCGTACCGCCGTCGGCGCTGACGCCGGGAACCCTGGCCCGGGCCCACCGGATCGGACACCAGCAACTGACCTCGGCGGCCTGAGACGCGGGCGACCTCGGCGGCCTGAGACGCGGCCGCGGAAGGACCGGGAGGGACCGGGACGGGCCGGCCCGCCCTCCGGCCCGGGCTGTCAGTCGCGCGTCTCCGGCGCGGCCGGGCGCTCCGGCATCAGCCGGGAACCGGCCATTCGCTCGCCGGAGATGTCGTCCGGGTTGGAGAGGACACAGGTCTCCAGCGAGAGGCAGCCGCAGCCGATGCAGTCCGTCAGATGGTCGCGCAGCCGACCGAGCTGCTTGATGCGTTCGTCCAGCTCGGTGCGCCACGCCCCCGACAGACGGGCCCAGTCCTCCCGGGTGGGCGTGCGCTCCTCCGGCAGTTCGGCGAGCGCCTCACGGATGGTGGCCAGCGGGATGCCGACCCGCTGGGCCGCGCGCACGAAGGCGACCCGCCGGAGTGCGTCCCTGTCGTAGCGGCGCTGGTTGCCGCTGGTACGACGGCTGGTGATCAGCCCTTTGGCCTCGTAGAAGTGCAGGGCGGAGACGGCCGCGCCGCTGCGCGCGGCGAGCTGGCCGACGGTGAGCTCGTGGAGCGACTGGGGAATCTGGGGCACGCCCCGAAATCTACGGGAGCGGGAGCGCGGCCACTTCGTTGACAGGAGCCTGCGGCCACTCCATGCTGAGCAAGCGCTTAGACATCGAGGCAGTGAGCCGGAAGGCAGGACCAGGACCATGGCAGAGCCGAAGATCTTCACCTCCGCACAGGAGCTGCGCGACGGAGTGGGCGAGCAGCTGGGACACAGCGACTGGCTGGAGATCGACCAGAAGCGGATCGACCAGTTCGCCGAGGCGACCGGCGACCACCAGTGGATCCACGTCGATCCGGAACGCGCCGCGCACGGCCCGTTCGGCACGACGATCGCCCACGGTTATCTGACGCTCTCCCTGCTGCCGACGCTCGTCCCGCAGGTCATGGCGGTCGAGGGCGCGAAGATGGGCATCAACTACGGCACCAACAAGGTCCGTTTCCCCTCCACGGTCCCGGTCGGCTCGCGGCTGCGTGCCACGGCCGTGCTGAAGAGCGTCGAGGAGGCGGGCGGCGGGGTGCAGATCACCGCGCTCGTCACCGTGGAGCGCGAGGGCGGCGAGAAGCCGGCCTGCGTCGCGGAGTCGGTCTCGCGCTACTACTTCTGATTCCGAACCCGGCGCACCCGGGACGGCCTTGACGGCGACGGGCCCGTCGCACCGCGAGGACGCGGGGTGCGACGGGTCCGTCGCCACGTCCGGAGGCGAGTGGCCCGGGCTCGCGGTGGCGGACCCCACTTCGGGGCGCGCGACGGCGGGCTCTGCTTCGGGGCGCGCGCCCGGCAGGTTCTACTTCGGGGCGCGCCCGGCGGTTCTACTTCGGGGCGCCGACCATGCGCAGCACCAGGTCCTCGTAGAGCGCGCCGACCTCCTCGGGCGTGCGGCTGCCCTGCGCGTTGAACCAGCGCGAGACGTCGATGCAGAGGGAGAGGACGGCGAGCGCGGTGCCGGGTACGTCGGGGACGTCGAACTCCCCGCTGTCCACGCCGTCCTTGATGATCCGCCGCATCACCGCGTCGGTGCGCCGCCGCAGTTCGATGATCTCGGCGCGGTGTTCGTCGCTCAGCGCGTCGAGTTCGTACTGCACCACCCGGGCCGTCGCGAAGCGCTCCGCGTGCCACTGGACGAAGGCCCGTACGGCCACGGCGAGCCGGTCCGGAGCCGCGCCGTCGCCGTCCGCCGCGGCCTCCAGCAGGGAGAGCGCCCGGTCGTGGCCGATGCGGCTGATCCGGTGGAGCAGCTCTTCCTTCGTCTTGTAGTGGATGTAGAGGGCCGCCGGGCTCATACCGGCCCGGCCGGCGATGTCACGGGTGGTCGTCGCGTGGTAGCCGCGCTCGGCGAAGGCCTCGACCGCCGCCACGAGGAGCCGCCGGGCGGCCTCGGGGGTCACTTCGCCCCACGGCGTCTCCTGGCCGTCGGTCTCCTCCGCCGTACCCATGGTCACGCGCCCCTCTCAGTCCGCCGGACGAACACCATACCCCGAACCTGAGCAAGCGCTTAGGACCGTGCCCGCAGAATAGCGCCGCCCGTGCGAAAGGGGGAGGTGGGACGAGATCCTCACCGAAAACCACTCCGCCCCGCACCGCGTGATCACGGTACGGGGCGCGGGACCGCGGGCTCCTGCCCGCACGCCCAAGGCGGCGGACGGGACACGCCCGGAAGGGGCGGACGGGGAGCGGGGCGGCGGGCGGGGAGCGGGGCGGCGGATTGGGAGCGGGGCGGTCAGAGCTTCTGGAAGGGGTCGTGCTCGGCGAGGATCTTCTCCAGCCTCGCCTGGTCGACGCGGCTGACGATCCGGCCCTCCTCCTGGCGGTCGCGGATGACCTTGGCGAGGGTGAAGCACGAGGTGACGAGGTAGAGGACGCCGATGGCGAGGAAGCCCCGCACCCACCCGTCCGCGTGGAGGAAGAAGATACCGAGGGCCACCGCGCTCATCGCCACCCCGAAGGAGGCGACGGCCTGGCCGTAGAAGGCGGCGGTGCTCTGCTGCTTGACCGGTGTCGTGTCGCTCATACCCCGAGCTTCCGCCGCCGGGCGGGGGCGCCGCATCCGTGCCCGTACTCACGGCCGTACTCAGGCGCGGTGCGGGGCGGTCGGAACGCGAAAACCCGGGCCAGAAGGCCGAGAACCCGGCCAGTGGGCGGAGACCCGATCGCGCGGAGACCCGGCCAGCGGGCCGAGACCCCGGTCAGAACGCCGAGACCCCGGTCAGCGCGCGGCCGATGATCAGCTTCTGGATCTGGCTGGTGCCCTCGTAGAGCGTCATCACGCGGGCGTCGCGGACCAGTTTGCCCACCGGGTACTCGTCGATGTAGCCGTAACCGCCGAACACCTGGAGGGCGTTGTTGGCGCACCGTACCGCCGCTTCGGAGGCGAAGAGCTTGGCCTGGGAGGCGGCGGTGGCGAAGGGCTCGCCCCGGTCGATCAGGTCGGCGACCCGCCAGGTGAGGAGGCGGGCGGCGTCCACGTCCACGGCGATGTCGCTGAGAAGTTCCTGGACCAGCTGGTAGCCCGCGATGGGCTTGCCGAACTGCTGCCGCTCGCCCGCGTAACCGACGGCCGCGTCCAGGGCCGCCTGTGCGATCCCCACGCAGCCGGCCGCCACCGACATACGTCCCTTGGCCAGGGCGGACATCGCGATCGAGAACCCCTTGCCCTCGGGGCCCATCAGCGCGGCCGCGGGGACCCGGACGCCCTCCAGGACCAGTTCGGCGGTGGCCTGTCCGCGCAGGCCGAGCTTGCCGTGGACGGTGTTGCGGGTGAGGCCCGGGGTGTCGGTGGGCACCAGGAAGGCGGAGACACCCTTGTGGCCGGGGGTCTCGCCGGTACGGGCGAAGAGCAGCACCACGTCGGCCCAGGTGCCGTTGGTGATGAACATCTTGGTGCCGTCGATGACGTAGTCGTCGCCGTCGCGCACGGCCCTCGTCGTGAGGTTCCCCGCGTCGGAGCCGGTGCCGGGCTCGGTGAGCCCGAAGCAGCCGATCAGGTCCCCGGCGGTGAGCCCGGGGAGCCAGCGGCGCTTCTGCTCCTCGTCGCCCCAGGCGGCGATGGTCTTGGCGACCAGCCCGAGGGAGACCGAGACGACGCCGCGCACCGAGGAGTCGCCGCGCCCCAGCTCCTCGGTGACCAGGCAGTACGCGAGGTGGTCGCCGCCCGAGCCGCCGTACTCCTCGGGCACGGTGAGGCCGAGGAACCCCAGAGCGCCCAGCTTCTTCACGATCGACTTGTCGACGCTCTCGGCACGGTCCCAGGCGGCGACGTGCGGGGTCACTTCCCGGGCCACGAAGTCCCTGGCCAGCCGGCGGACCGCTTCCTGCTCCTCGCTGAGCTCCAGGTTCATCGGACTCCACTCCTCCGCCATCGGGTACCGGACCGCAGGGCCGCCCGACCTCGCCGATCACTTTAATTAGCACTGCTAGTTTCCGTCGCAGCCCACTATGTGCCGCCGGGCCGTGCGGCGCAAGCCCTTCCGGACGCCTGTCCGGACGGGTGCGTCCACCACTCCCAGGCAATGGGCGACACGATTCGGCCGAGGACGCGGCGGGGCATGGCCCTCTCTCCTTTCCCCTGCTAAATTCCCTGGCTGCTCATACGGCGATGAACGGAGAACCACGGGGGGTTGCGTGTCGTTCGCGGAGGAATGGGCTCAGCTGAAAGCGGATGCCGCCATGCGGATAGATCAACTACCCGCGGAAGCGGGCGGATCACCCGCCGGACCAGCATTGGACTACAACACCGATTCCATCAACGGGAATGCGAATCTGTTGATCGAAATAGCGGGGCTCCTGTACGAGGCCAGGCCGGACGGCGACCTGTGCACCATGGCGCGGGAGCCGAGGACGCACGGCGACGTAGCCGCACAGGTGGAGCGTTTCGGCCGATTCGCCGATGATCAATTCCAGGACACCGTCGCACTGTTCACGGCACTCTCCACCCGCCTCAGAGCGGCAGGATCGGATTTGGTGACCGTGGACGACGCCCAGGCCGGACGCTTCCTCGACGAAGTCCTGCGCTATGGCCAGTACGTGGCACCGGAGGCGAAATGAGCGGGCTCACCCACCGCAAAGACGTCGAATTTCTGGAAGGGTGCAATCCGGCTCTGGTCGAGCGCAACGCCGACGAGTTCCGGCGCATTCACGACGTGCTGGTGGAGACCGATGAACCCGCCGAACGGGCGGAACGGCACACCCACTGGAGCAGCGAGGGAAGCCTGCACTACGAAGCACGTCTGTCCGAGGCACGCAAGCTGATGCGGAACATCGCGGAGGGATACGCCAAAGCCAGTGGCTCGCTGCGCGCCTACGCGTGGGCGCTCGAATCCGCCAAGAGCCACTACTCCAACGGGAAGGCCAACGAGCAGGCCCTGGCGCGGCTGATCGGCACCAAGGGCGTCGCGATCACGAGGGAGGCGCAGGACGCGGAGCCGATGCGCCAGTGGGAGGACATGCGGGCGACCACGGGCGTCCTCGACTTCTTCGCCGAACTCACCATGGACGTCGACGACATCAGGGACGAGGCGAACCGGCTGCACGACGCCGCCGGAGAAGACTTCCGACGCGCGGGCTCGACCGAGAAGGAGGCTCGGGACATCTGCGTGCACGGGCTGAAGCAGGCCTACGATCTGCTGCCCGAGTTCCGCCTGGGGTTCGTCCAGCGTGTCGACATCGCCTCAGCCGTCGCACCGCTACGGAACGAGGCCCGGGAGGCGAGCGGCAATCCTCTCACTCACCTCTCCGGCAGCGCCCCGAAACAGGGGTACGCCCCGCCGACCGGGGACAGCCCCGTCTCACCCACCTTGCAGGACATCCGGACTCAGCTCGCGGGACTCCCGGGGGCGACCGACAGCTACTGGAACCCGCCGTCCTCCGGCCAGGACCGCGCGGCCTGGATCGCGGCGAACAAGGAGATCATCCGGGCTGCCGCCGAGAACTCGGGACTGCCCGCGGACATGGTCGCCGGTATCGCCTGGCAGGAGATCGGTGGCCAGCCGGGCTACCTGGACGACATCACGGACACGATCCGTGAACAGGCGGACGCCCCCTGGGGGCTCAGCCCGGTCTCGCCCGAGAATCTGCCGTGGCGGCTGGGCGGGAGCCCCGACGAGACGTCCTTCGGCCCCATCGCCATCCAGATCCGCAGGGGCGCCGAAGTGCTCGGTTACGATCCGGACAGCCTCACCGAGCACCAGCGGTCCATCGTGGAGGAATCCCTCCAGGACCCGGGACAGAACATATTCATCGCCTCCGGATACCTGGCGCAGCTCAAGGCGGAGAGCGAGTTCGCCGACGTGCCCGCGGCGGAGATGACACCCGCCCAGTACCAGGAGCTGGCGGCCCGCTACAACGGTGGCCCCTACTGGGAGGGCGCCGACGCGCAGGCGTACGGCCGCGGCTTCACCAACAACCTCGACGACGCGAGGGGAGCGCTGGACCGATGACCGGCCGCGAGGGCGCCCCGCAGGCGTCCGGGGATCAGGGCTGTCTGCGCCAGGTCCTCATGGTCCCGTTGGTGATCCTGTACCTGGTCGCGGGCTTCTTCCTGTACACGGCGCTGACGATCCGTCCCTCTGGCAGCTGGGACGACGATGCCCGCGCCGGCATCGTGCTGTCGTGCCTCCTCACCCTCCTGGCAGGCGCGGCGACAGCAGGGCTCCTGCTCCTCCCGCCGGTTCGCAGGACCATGGGGCTGTGGTGGGCGGCGCCGGCGCTGCTGATGGGGGTGGGCGCGATCGTTCGCTGGGCGACGACGGGCTGATGCGCGTCGCGAATGCAGCGCCGTCCGCCCGGAGGACTGGTGGGACTCCCGCAGCACGCTTCAGCGGTTGCACGGCCGCGACCGGCGTTGTCCGCCGCCGGAGAACGTGACCAGCGGGTTCCCGGCGGCCAGGCCCTACTATGTGCCGCATGGCCCGACCTCGTACCCCCCTCCTGAGCAGAGAACGGATCGTCGAGGCGGCGGGCGCGCTGGTGGACCAGGAGGGCCTCGGTGCGGTCTCCACCCGGCGGCTCGCAGCCGAGCTGGGGGTCAGCGGGCCGTCGCTGTACAACCACTTCCGGAACAAGGACGAGATCCTCGACGCGGTCGCCGACGCGGTGTCCGCCCAGGTCGACCTGTCGATGTTCGACGCGGACGATCCGCGCGACTGGCAGCGTTCCCTGCGCGACTGGGCCGTCTCCTACCGCGCCGCGCTCGCCGCCCATCCGCACATCGTGCCGGTCCTGGCGCAGGGCCCCGGGCGGCGGCCCGCCGGGCTGCGGGTGGCCGACGCGGTGTTCGGCGCGATGGTCGACGCGGGCTGGCCGCGCGCCCAGGCCACGTACATCGGGGCGCTGATGCGGTACTTCGTCACCGGCTCCGCGCTGGGCTCCTTCGCGCGGGGTTTCGTGGACGACGAGACGGCGTACGACCCCGCCGACTATCCGCACCTCGGCCAGGCCCACCTGCTCGCCGACCGGCGCCAACAGGTGGACGAGGGGGCGTTCGAGACGGGGCTGCGGGCGCTGCTCGACGGACTGGCGCTCCAGTACGCGCAACTGGATCCCGCCCGTACCTCCGCCCGGGGCCCTCGCGCGGTGGACCAGGACCGACCGGACCGGGACCGTCGCGCGGACGATTGACTCTTCCCGGCAATTCGGTGGGCGCCCGACCTCACGCCCCGTACGGTCCTGTCCATGAGCACACCGCCCACCCCCGCCTCCCCGCCCCGATCCGGCCCCGACCGGCGGGCCGTCGCCGCCGCCTGCTTCACCGTCGTGCTGTGGGCGACCGCGTTCGTCTCCATCCGCAGCGCGGGCGACGCCTACTCCCCCGGCGCGCTCGCCCTCGGCCGGCTGCTGGCGGGTTCGGTGGTGCTCGTCGCCCTGCTGCTCGTACGCCGCGAGGGGCTGCCCGCGCGTGGCGCCTGGCCCGGCATCGTCGTCTCCGGGCTCCTCTGGTTCGGGCTCTACATGGTGGTGCTCAACTGGGGCGAGCAGGAGGTGGACGCCGGGACCGCCGCGATGGTGGTGAACATCGGGCCGATCCTGATCGCCCTGCTCGGCGCCCGGCTGCTGGGCGAGGGGCTGCCGCCCCGGCTGCTCGTGGGCATGGGGGTGTCCTTCGCGGGCGCCGTCGTCGTCGGTCTGTCCATGTCGGGGCACGGCGGTTCCTCGGTGCTCGGGGTGCTGCTCTGCTTCGTCGCCGCCATGACGTACGCGGCCGGCGTGGTCGCGCAGAAGCCCGCGCTGCGGCACGGTTCGCCCCTCCAGATCACCGCCTTCGGCTGCCTGATCGGCGCGGCGGGCTGCCTTCCGTTCACCGGGGTGCTGGTCCACGAGGCCGCCGACGCCCCGCTCTCCGCCACCCTCAACATGATCTATCTGGGCGTCTTCCCGACCGCGCTGGCCTTCACCACCTGGGCGTACGCGCTGGCGCGCACCACGGCGGGCCGGATGGGTTCCACCACCTACGCGGTGCCCGCGCTCGTGGTGCTGATGTCGTGGCTGGTGCTCGACGAGGTGCCCGCCGCGCTCTCCGTCCTCGGCGGGCTGCTCTGCCTGGCCGGGGTGGCGGTCTCCCGGACCCGTCCGCAGACTGGGCGGACGCGGAAGGTCGTGGCCGAGCCGGTGGAGGGAACCCCCGATGGCGTCGAGCAGCAGGAAACCGGACGGGTCTGACGGGCGGGCCCGGGGGGCCCGGCGGAGAACGGCGGGAGCGGGCTCCCCGGCGAAGGGTTCCCCGGCCGAGAGCTCCCCGCCCGAGTCGGAGGTGGCCCGGGCCGCCCGGTTCGGCGGGCCGCACCTGGAGGGGTTCGGGCTCCACGAACGGGGCGACGACGACCCGGAGCTGGTCACCCCCGAAGGACGCGCCCGGGACGCCTGGCGGGAGGACTACCCGTATCCGCAGAAGCTCGGCCGCAAGGCGTACGACAAGCAGAAACGTGCCCTCCAGATCGAGCTGATCAAGCTCCAGCACTGGGTGAAGGAGCTCGACGAGCGGCTGGTGATCATCTTCGAGGGGCGGGACGCGGCGGGCAAGGGCGGCACCATCAAGCGGTTCACCGAGCACCTCAACCCGCGCGGTGCCCGGGTGGTGGCCCTGGAGAAGCCGACCGAACGCGAGCGGTCGCAGTGGTACTTCCAGCGGTACGCCATCCATCTGCCGACGGCGGGCGAGATCGTCCTCTTCGACCGGTCCTGGTACAACCGGGCCGGGGTGGAGCGGGTGATGGGGTTCTGCACCACCCGCGAGTACCTGGAGTTCATGCACCAGGCCCCGGGGTTCGAACGGATGCTGGTCCGCGACGGCATCCACATCGTGAAGTTCTGGTTCTCGGTCTCCCGCAACGAGCAGCGCAACCGGTTCATGATCCGGCAGATCGACCCGGTGCGCCGGTGGAAGCTGAGCCCGGTCGACCTGGCGTCGCTCGACAAGTGGGACGCGTACACCGAGGCGAAGGAGCTGATGCTCTTCCACACCGACACGGCGGACGCGCCCTGGACGGTGGTGAAGAGCAACGACAAGAAGCGGGCGCGGCTGGAGGCGATGCGGCACGTGCTGGACCGCTTCGACTACCCGGGCAAGGACGCCTCGGTGGTCGGTACGCCGGACCCGCTGGTCGTCGGCCCGGCGTCCCGGCTCTTCGAGGAGGGCGAGATGGATGCCCGGCTGCTCGCCCCGAGGCCGCCGAAGAGCTGAGGGGGCCGAAGGGCTGGGGGGCCCGAAGAGCTGGAGGGCCCGAAGGGCTGAGGCCACCGAAGGGCTGAGGCCGCTTTTCCGCCCTCGGCGGGAGCGACGCGCACCACGGCACAACACCGGGCGACCGGATTCCGACGGGTCGGCGAACTTCTGCCATTCTTAGGCCAGTTGACCGTACCCGTCAGTAGCGTGTGCGCCCGTGACCACACACCACGCTCCCGCACCCAGTCGTCGTACGGTCGTCAAGGCAGCGGCCGCCACGGCCGTCGCCGCCCCCGTCCTCCTCGGCGCGAGTGCCGCCCGGGCCGCCGACGGGCCGGTCTTCCTGCACGGCGTCGCCTCCGGCGATCCGCTCCCCGACGGCGTCCTCCTGTGGACCCGCGTCACGCCCTCCCCGGACGCCGTACCCGGCTCCGGCCTCGGCGCGGACACCCCGGTCGGCTGGGAGATCGCCGAGGACAAGGCGTTCTCCCGGACGGTCGCCTCCGGCACCTCGGTCGCCCGGGCCGCCTCCGACCACACCGTCAAGGCGGACGTCCGGGGGCTGCGCCCGGCCACCGCCTACTGGTTCCGCTTCTCGGCCGCCGACGGGCAGGTCCTCTCCCCCGTCGGCCGCACCCGCACCGCGCCCGCCGCCGGAGCGGCGACGCCCGGTGTCCGCTTCGGCGTGGTCTCCTGCGCCAACTGGGAGGCCGGCTTCTTCTCCCCGTACCGGCACCTCGCGGCCCGCGCCGACCTGGACGCCGTGCTGCACCTCGGGGACTACATCTACGAGTACGCGTCCGGCGGTTACGCCCACGGGGACACCGTGGTGCGCCCGCACTCCCCGCTGAACGAGATCCTCACCCTGGCCGACTACCGCACCCGGCACGCCACGTACAAGACGGACGCCGATCTCCAGGCCCTGCACGCCGCGCACCCGGTGATAGCGATCTGGGACGACCACGAGTTCGCCAACGACGCGTGGTCGGGCGGAGCCGAGAACCACACCCCGGCGACCGAGGGCGTCTGGGCCGACCGGGTCGCGGCGGCCAAGCAGGCGTACTTCGAGTGGATGCCGGTCCGCGCCTCCACCGAGGGCACCGTCTACCGCCGCCTCTCCTTCGGCGGCCTCGCCGAACTGCACCTGCTCGACCTGCGCAGCTTCCGTTCCGCGCAGGCGTCGGTCGGCAGCGGCTCGGTCGACGACCCGGAGCGCACGATCACCGGCCGGGCCCAACTGGACTGGCTGAAGGCCGGTCTCGCCGCCTCGGCGGCCAGCTGGAAGCTGGTCGGGACGTCGGTGATGATCTCCCCGGTCGCCTTCGGATCGGTCCCGGCCGATGTGCTCGCGCCCCTCGCCGAGCTGCTCGGTCTGCCCGGTGGCGGCCTCGCCGTCAACGTCGACCAGTGGGACGGCTACACCGACGACCGCAAGGAGCTGATCGGCCACCTGCGGGACAGGTCGGTGACCAACACGGTCTTCCTGACCGGCGACATCCACATGGCCTGGGCCAACGACGTGCCGGTGAAGGCCGCGACCTATCCGCTGTCGGCCTCCGCCGCCACCGAGTTCGTGGTGACGTCGGTGACCTCGGACAACCTGGACGACATCCTGGGGGTCCCCGCGCACACGGTCTCCGAGGTCGCCGCCCTCGCGGTGAAGTCCGCCAACCGCCACGTCAAGTGGGTCGACATGGACGGGCACGGTTACGGGGTCCTCGACGTGACCGCCGAGCGCGCGCAGATGGACTACTACGCGGTCTCCGACAAGACCCGCCAGGACGCCACGGCCGCCTGGGTCCGCTCGTACCGCACCCTCGACGGCACCCAGAAGGTCGAACGGGCCGACGCCCCGGTGCGCTGACTCGCCGGTGGACCGCCCGCGGTCCTGCCGCCGCCCGCCGGTTCCGAGAGGTACGGGCGGGCGGCGGCTCCCCTCCACCGGGTGCGCGCCGCGGCTCAGAAGGTGACCAGGGCCCGGCCGCCCTTTCCGGCGATCATGTTCTCGAAGGCGGCGGGGATGCCGTCGAGCGAGATGCGCTCGGTGACCATCGTCGACACGTCGAAACGGCCCGCGCGGATGTGCTCGGCCAGCACCGGCAGGTCGCGTTCGGGGTCGCTGTTGCCGTACACGCAGCCGGTCAGGGAGCGGCCCCAGTGGAAGATCTCCAGGGCGTTGAAGGTGACGTCCTGGTCCTTGGCACCGATGCCGACGACGGTGGTGCGGCCGCCCCGGCGGGTGGACTCCCAGGCGGTGCGGATGGTCTGCGCACGGCCCACGCACTCCACGGCCACGTCCGCGCCCACCCCGTCGGTGAGCTTACGGATGTCGCGCGGGGTGGTTGCGGAGGCGACGACGTAGTCGGTGGCGCCCGCCAGCCGGGCCAGTTCCTCCTTCTCCGGCGTGACGTCCACGGCGATGATCCGGGACGCCCCGGCGATGCGCGCCGACTGGAGCACGGCGAGGCCGACCCCGCCGATCCCGAACACGGCCACGGTCTCCCCGGCACGCACCCGGGCGGAGTGGTGGACCGCGCCGTAGCCGGTGAGCACCGCGCAGCCGAGGAGGGCCGCGTCGGTGAGCGGGATGCCGGCCGGGGCGGGCAGCACGCAGTTCGCGGCGACGAGGGTCTCCTGCGCGAACGCGGCGACGTTCAGGCCGGGGTGGAGTTCGGTGCCGTCGGCGAGACGGGCGTGGACGTTCGCGGCGCCCTTCAGCGCGTCGGCGCAGAGCCAGACCTCGCCGATCCGGCAGGGGTGGCATTTCCCGCAGGAGGGAGCCCAGTTGAGGACGACTCCGTCGCCGGGGGCGACGTGCTCGACCCCCTCGCCGACCTCCAGGACGGTGCCCGAGCCCTCGTGCCCGAGGACGCAGGGCACCGGCAGGCGCATGGTGCCGTTGCTCAGGGACAGATCGGAGTGGCAGACCCCGGCGGCGGCCAGGCCCACTCTCACCTGACCCGGTCCGGTCTCCGGCAGTTCGATGTCGGTGATCTCCAACGGCGCCTGGACGGCGGCCAGTACGGCGGCGCGAACCACGGACGGCTCCTCGTGTGGTCGACCGGGCCCGGCGGGACCCGGCTGCGGGCGGGACAGTCTTCCGGAAGGGGACGGCTGTCAGAACTGGAGCGATTTCGTCTGGAGGTACTCGGCGAGACCGTGCGGGCCGAGCTCGCGGCCGACGCCGGACTGCTTGTAACCGCCGAAGGGCGCCAGCGGGTTGAACCGTCCGCCGTTGATGTCGACCTGGCCGGTCTCCATCCGGCGGGCGAAGGCCACGGCCCGCTCGCCGTCGGCCGCCCAGACCGCACCGGCCAGGCCGTAGACGGTGCCGTTGGCGATCCGGAGGGCGTCCTCCTCGTCCTCGTACCGGAGGATGGTGAGGACCGGGCCGAAGATCTCCTCCTGGGCGATGACCATGTCCGGGGTGACGTCGGCGAACACGGTGGGGCTGACGTAATAGCCCTTCTCGCGCGGGGAGTCGGGGCCGCCCGCGACGAGCCGGGCGCCCTCGGCCAGGCCCTTCTCGATGTAACTCCGCACCCGCGCCTGCTGTTTGGCGTTGACGAGGGGGCCGATCCGTTCACCGGGTACGTACTTGGCGACGGCCGCCGCGGCGAGGTCGACGGCCTCCTCGTACCGCTCCGCGTCCACCAGCATCCGGGTCCACGCGCTGCACGTCTGGCCGGAGTTGGACATCACGTTGGCGACGCCGGCGTTGACGGCCCTGGCGAGGTCGGCGCCCGGCAGGATGACGTTGGCGGACTTGCCGCCCAGTTCCAGCGCGACGCGCTTGACGGCGCCGCTCGCGGTGGCGCCGATCGACCGGCCGACGGCGGTGGAGCCGGTGAAGGAGACGAGGTCGACCCCGGGGTGCTCGGCGAGGGCCTGGCCCGCGACCGGGCCGAGCCCGGTGACCAGGTTGAAGACACCGGCCGGGATCCCGGCCTCCTCGGTCGCCTCGGCGAAGAGCTGCGCGGTCAGCGGGGTGTCCTCGGCGGGCTTGAGGACGACCGTGCAGCCGGCGGCCAGCGCGGGGGCGACCTTGGCGACGATCTGGTGGAGCGGGTAGTTCCAGGGGGTGATGGCTCCGACGACCCCGACCGGCTCGTGCAGCACGGTGGAGCTGCCGAGTTTCTCCTCGAAGGCGTAGCCGGCGGCGAGTTCGGCGTACGAACCGGCGACCAGCACGGGGACGCCCGCGTGCACGGCCCGCGAGAGCCTGAGCGGGGAGCCGAGTTCGGCGGTGACCGTCTCGGCGATCTCCTCGGCGCGGGCGGCGAGGGCGTCGCGCAGGGCGGCGAGCCGTGCGGCCCGTTCGGCGGGCGGGGTGGCCGCCCAGCCGGGGAACGAGGCACGCGCGGCGCGTACGGCGGCGTCCACGTCGGCGGCGGTACCGGCGGGCACATGAGCGATGACCTGCTCGTCGGCCGGGTTCACGACCGCGATGGTGTCGCGCCCCTCGGCGGGCCGCCAGGCGCCGCCGATGTACATCCCGTCATGGGCCTTCATGGCTGTTCCTCCCGGGCTTGCGGTACCTGCGTGCGGGCCGCCCACTGGCGTCGCCGGACCTGGGCGTCCGACGTCTCCCGCGCGGGCCTGGCCGTCCGAACCCAAACTAACGCTGTTAGTTTTTGCGCGCCAGAGCCGATGCCGGACCGGGTCCGGAGACGCGCGTCACGTGGGCGCCGGCCGCGTGCGGACAAGGGCCGGATACCCGCGTCACGTGGGCGCCGGGCGCGTACGGACAAGGACCGGAGACGCGTCACGTGGGCGCCGGCCGCGTGCGGACCGGGGCGGGAACGCCGAGGGGCGGCGCTCTCCGGCTCGGTGCCGGGTCACGCCGCCCTCGGGCGGTACGGGGTGCGGGCTGCGGCCCGCGTGGTCACGGCGGTTACTTCGGGTCGGCGTTGAAGGTCGAGGTAGACCAGAGGTAGCCGAGGACCGAGAGTCCCAGGCACCACGCCACGGCGATCCAGCCGTTGTTGCCGATCTCGGTGCCGAGCAGGAGTCCGCGCAGGGTCTCGATGGCCGGGGTGAAGGGCTGGTACTCGGCGACCGGCTGGAACCAGCCGGGCATGGTGTCGACGGGGACGAAGGCGCTGGAGAGGAGCGGCAGCAGGATCAGCGGCATCGCGTTGTTGCTCGCCGCCTCGACGGTCGGGCTGACCAGGCCCATGCCGACCGCGATCCAGGTGAGCGCCAGGGCGAAGAGCACCAGCAGGCCGAACGCCGCCAGCCACTCGAGGACGGTGGCGTCGGTGGAGCGGAAGCCGATGGCGACGCCGACGGCCCCGACGAGAACCACGCTGGCGACCGACTGCAGCACGCTGCCGACGACGTGCCCGATGAGGACCGATCCCCGGTGGATCGCCATGGTGCGGAAGCGGGCGATGATGCCCTCGGTCATGTCCATGGAGACGGAGACCGCGCTGCCGACCACGGTGCTCCCGATGGTCATCAGCAGCAGGCCGGGGACGATGTAGGCGATGTAGTCGGAGCGGTCCCCGCCGCCGATGCCCGCGCTCATGGTGTCGCCGAAGATGTAGACGAAGAGCAGCAACAGCATGATCGGCGTGAGCAGCAGGTTGAGGGTGAGCGAGGGGTAGCGCCGGGCGTGCAGCAGGTTGCGGCGCAGCATCGTGGACGAGTCGCGCACGGCGAGGGAGAGGGAGCTCATCGGACTTCGTCCTCCTGGGAGTTGACTGACTTGGCCGACGCGCCGGACGGGTCGGACTGGTGCGGGACGCGGGCGCCGCCGGTGAGGGCGAAGAACACGTCGTCGAGGTCGGGGGTGTGGACGGTGAGTTCGTCGGCTTCGACGTGGGCGGCGTCGAGGCGGTCGAGGATGGTGCGGAGTTCGCGCTGGCTGCCGTCGCTGAGGATCTGGAGGGCGAGGGCGTCGTCGTCGCGGGAGGCGTCGGGCAGGGCGGTGGCGGCGTCGCGGTAGGCGGTGGGGTCGGTGAAGCGGAGACGGACGTGTCCGCCGGGGACGAGGCGCTTGAGTTCTTCGGCGGTGCCTTCGGCGGCGATCTTCCCGTCGTGGAGGACGGCGATGCGGTCGGCGAG